>NZ_QRGP01000001.1:923622-1231497 GCF_003367235.1 Sphingorhabdus pulchriflava | reverse complement strand
GTCAGCAACGGGTCGTTGGTGCCCGCGACATAAATTGTGTCAACACCGGCATCATAGACACCGTTGTTGTTGGTATCGAGCACGACTTGCGACAAAGTGGGGTTGAAATCATCTCCGCTGTTGGCGACATTCGGCGTCAGCGTGAAGACTTCCGGACCGTTGCCGTTGTTCGTCACCTGATAGGTCAGCACCGCGTTGGTGGCACCATTGGTGGTGCCGACGTCGCCCGGATTGCTGCTGACGACAGTGACGTCGAGCAGTTCGTCGACGAGAATGACGGCCACATTCGATTGAATATCTACCGGACCCGCGCCAGCATCATAGCTCGCGGTGGCTATATTCTCAATGTTGGTGCCCGCAAGTGTCCCTGCGGCATAGGCGCTCGTGCCGATAGCCATTGCCGCGGCAAGGACTGCCAAAGCTGACGCGCAGCGGAACCGCAAATATGCGTTTCTGTGGCTTGAGCGGGATGTATTGGTTCTCAACATGTCGGCTCTTATGGCAGAGCGAGGTCAAGAAATAGTTAAGCCGCGGACATGGTCGTTAACGAGACAACTAATTGTATTTATAGGGTAAATATGGTGTCAAACTTGTGGATTCTTGTAAAATCAAACGACAATGGTAAATTATGCTAAAAGTTTTAGCTTTGCAGTGGTTTGGGTCCAAAAGCGGATTGCGCAAGAAAATTTCGTTTCTGCCATTCTCGCTGTTGACAGTCGAAGCGCCCGCTTCTAGGAGCGCCGTCACCGCATCAAGCGGGTGTAGCTCAGTTGGTTAGAGCGCCGGCCTGTCACGCCGGAGGTCGCGGGTTCGAGCCCCGTCACTCGCGCCATTTTCCTGTTTCCATCCACAGCAATAATGGCCGCAATGGTACGATCCAGATCGTGCCCAAAATCAGATACACAATCGCTTGCAACCAGATTGGCCAACCTCCGATGACGTCGGATTGGCTTCCTATAATCCATGCCAGTATCGCAATTATGCCCAATATCATGAACATACCTGCAGGCTTGCGCCATGTCGGCGGTGGAGGCGGGTTGGGGTGGTTCATCGACTGATCCAGCTGCTTTCGGTAAGAATGGCGTCCAAGGGCATGTCCCAAGGGTCTAAAGGCAGGTTTTCGGCCTGTTGAACCGACCATGCTATCCCAACAGCGATGCTATTGCCCAGCACGCTCAAGGCTCGATCATAATGCCCGGCACCCTGACCGAGCCGCATCAGCAGCGCATCAAAGGCAACCAGCGGAACCAGCACAATATCAGGCTTCAATTCAGGCGCATCGGCTTTGGGTTGCGACAGCCCAAAGGGGCCATTTTCAAGCGGATCTCTAGCCTTCCATTGCAAAAAACGCATCGGCGAGGTCTTGCTCGTGACATAGGGCAAAGCGAGCGTGCATCCCCGTTCGGCAGCGGCCGCCAGCAATTTGGCAGGATCTGCTTCAGAGCCGATCGCGACATAGCCCGCAACAATCTTTCCGGGGGTACAGAGCTGCGCAAGCGGGGAGGGCAGGCAGCTGAAGGCAATCGCTGCTTCGCCGCTCTTCAGATTGGCAACAAAATTGTCGCGCTTTGCCCTGAATTTCCGCCGCAGTTCAGGTTTGACGTCACTTTGCGGCACTTGTAACCCTTTGAAAAACGTAGCGGAACCACCATGGGTCGTTTTCCGGAATATCCTCTGACGCCATTACGTCAGGTGGGCGCCATATACGCCGGGCCAGGGCCCGGGCAGGGATAGCTCCCTTGGATGATATTATCGCCTCAGGGATGTTCTCATCAGTTCGTGCCGGGCAGTCCCGCCATCACTGATTTAGGCGTCCCGTGCCCTATCCTCAAGCCCTGATGCAAAAGTTTCGATCCGCTCGGCCAGTTTCACCAGACTTTGCGCCATTTGCAATGCCTGTTCATCGTCGATTCCTGTAGTAGTAGTGTCTGCAGACTTTGGCGTACCGCTGCCATCCTGAACCTGGTCAGCCAGTAAAAGTGCGGCAAACAACAGCAGCCGGCTTTCGTTCAGGCCGCCAGCGGCACCGCCGGCCTCACGCGCTTTGGCATCGACCAGTTGACCGAGATGGATCAACCGATCTTCTTCGCCGTCACGGCAAGTCACGATATATTCGCGCCCAGCGATTGAGAGTCGAACTTCAGCCATTTGCCGAGGCCTCTTTTGAAATCAGCCGGTCTATGTCCGCAACAGCCTGTTCTGTTGCGCTTTTCAGGGCGTCATAGCGCAATTTTAAATCATTGTTGCCGTCATTCGCAATCGGCAAACGAACTTGTTCGAGTTTTGAAATAGCGCGTTCAATTCGCCCGATCGCTGTGATCAATTGGTCTTGTGCCATGCGTTGTACCCCGTTCTTGTTACAAATTAGCAAATCCCTCGCTTTTGGCAACGCGGGAAACACGGCAAATCTTGGTGACTATGGCTTGACCCACGCGGCCTCGCTCCGCAAAGGGAGCGCGAGCCGACTCGTGCAGTCATCACGACAATTTCAAGCGCAGGGGCCGCGTACATTGCGGCAAAGGGGTAGTTACCATGTCCGCCAATCTTCAGATGATGGCCAACGCGATCCGGGCGCTTTCGATGGATGCTGTACAAGCGGCCAATAGCGGCCATCCAGGCATGCCGATGGGAATGGCCGATGTCGCGACAGTTCTTTACACCAAATATCTGAAATATGACGCTTCTGCGCCGAAATGGCCCGATCGGGACCGGTTCGTCCTGTCGGCGGGTCACGGCTCAATGCTGGCTTATTCGACCTTGTACCTCAGCGGCTATGCCAGCCCGACCATAGAAAACATCCGCAATTTCCGTCAGTTGCACAGCTCTTGCGCTGGACACCCCGAGAATATTGAACTTGAAGGTGTCGAAAGCACGACCGGTCCGTTGGGGCAGGGTTTGGCGATGGCGGTGGGCATGGCGCTCGCCGAACGCCATTTGAACGCGGTTTTTGGCGATGAGCTGGTCGATCATCGCACCTGGGTGATCGCCGGTGACGGATGTTTGATGGAAGGTATTAATCACGAAGCCATTGGTCTGGCAGGCCATTTGGGGCTCGGTCGCCTGATCGTGCTGTGGGATGATAACCGCATCACCATCGACGGCAGCACCGATCTGTCAACCAGCGAAGACATCAAGGCGCGCTATGTCGCGACGGGTTGGCATGTCGAAAGTTGCGATGGGCATGATTTTGCTGATATTTCAAGAGCGATAGAGGCCGCACTTGCAGACCGACGTCCATCGCTGATTGCTTGTAAAACGCTGATCGGTAAAGGCGCGCCCAACAAGCAGGGTACGTCGGCAACGCATGGCTCGCCGCTTGGCGCCGACGAAATCGCCGCGGCCCGGGCCGAGTTGGGATGGAATTACCCGCCGTTTGAAGTTCCGGCGGAAATTCTCGATGCATGGCGTGCTGCTGGTAAACGCGGCGAAGTCGCACATGGAAAATGGAATAATCGTTTATCTACAAATACTAACGGCGTAGAGTTTACGCGTCGTATGAATGGTGAATTGCCGCAAAGCGATGCGATGCAAGACTATCTGGCATCGTTGATCGCCAACCCCGCAAAAGTGGCAACGCGCAAAGCATCCGAAATGGCGCTTGAGGCCTTGACTGCCGCCATTCCGGAACTGGTTGGCGGTTCGGCAGACCTCACCGGGTCAAACAACACCAAGACCAAATCGACAGGCCCGCTAACCCGTGAAGATTATGCCGGGCGTTATGTCTATTACGGAATCCGGGAGTTTGGCATGGCGGCTGCGATGAATGGTATGGCGCTGCATGGCGGAATCATCCCCTATGGCGGCACTTTCCTCGTATTTTCGGATTATTGCCGCAACGCCATCCGCCTGTCCGCTATCCAGCAGCAACGCGTCGTTTATGTTATGACGCACGACAGCATTGGTCTGGGTGAGGACGGCCCAACCCACCAGCCGGTCGAGCATATTGTCAGCTTGCGCGCGATGCCCAATCTCACAGTTTTCCGTCCGTGCGATACAATTGAAACCGCAGAATGCTGGGATCTTGCGCTGAAAAACAGCAAAGGGCCGTCGCTGTTGGCGCTGTCGCGTCAAAATCTGCCGCAACTGCGTACCGACGTTAGCCAGAATATGTCCGCGAAGGGCGGCTATCGCATGCGGGCAGCGGCTGCGTCGCGCAAGGTCGTCCTGATCGCTACCGGATCCGAAGTCGAACTGGCGATGAAGGTAGCTGACGCACTGGAAGCGACAGGGCAGGGTGCCGATGTGGTTTCGATGCCCAGCTGGGAGCTTTTTGAGGCACAGGATGCGGCCTATCGCGCGGCAACGCTGCCCGACGACGCACTCAAGGTTTCGATTGAAGCCGGCGTCACTTTGGGCTGGCAGCGTTATACCGGAAATGATGGCCTCAACATCGGTCTCGACAGTTTTGGTGCTTCGGCACCCGCAGAAGACCTATACGACTATTTCGGCTTCTCGGTCGAAGCGATTGTGAGTAAAATTCAAGCTAAGTTAAAGGCTTAAAGGGAGTATTCAATATGGCTACCAAAGTTGCGATCAATGGTTTCGGCCGCATCGGCCGCCTCGTTGCGCGCGCAATCCTTGAACGGAATGACCATGATCTGGAACTGGTCGCGATCAATGATCTGGCGGACGCCAAGTCGAACGCGCTGCTGTTCAAGCGCGACAGCGTGCATGGCGCATTTCCCGGCACTGTAGAGGCCGATGGCACCGACATCATCGTCAACGGCAAGCGTATCCATGTGACTGCAGAGCGCGATCCGGCCAACCTGCCGCACGGCGCAAACGGCGTCGATATCGCGCTCGAATGCACCGGTTTCTTCACCGATCGCGACAGCGCGGGCAAGCATCTGACCGCTGGTGCCAAGCGCGTTTTGATCTCGGCTCCTGCAAAGAATGTTGATAAAACAATCGTGTATGGCGTCAATCACGGCGTCTTGACGTCAGATGACAAGATTGTTTCCAACGCCAGCTGCACCACCAACTGCCTGGCCCCGCTTGCCAAGGTCGTACACGAAACCGTTGGCATCGAACGTGGCCTTATGACCACGGTTCACGCCTACACCAACGACCAGAAAATCCTTGACCAGATCCACAGCGACATGCGCCGCGCACGTGCTGCCGGTATGTCGATGATCCCGACCACCACCGGCGCTGCCCGCGCGGTTGCCGAAGTGCTGCCCGAACTGAAGGGCAAGCTTGACGGCTCTGCGATCCGCGTTCCGACCCCCAATGTCAGCCTTGTTGACCTGACTTTCACCCCGTCACGCGATACCAGCGTCGAGGAAATCAACGCGGCACTGAAGGCCGCCTCGGAAGGCGCTTTGAAGGGCGTATTGGCCTATTCGGACGAGCCGCTGGTCTCGATCGATTACAACCACTGCCCGGCAAGCTCGACCATCGACAGCCTCGAAACCACAGTGCTTGAAGGTAAACTCGTCCGCGTTGTCAGCTGGTATGACAATGAATGGGGCTTCTCGAACCGCATGGTCGATACCGCTGGCGTAATGGCTGGCCTGATCTAAGGAAACGACGTCATGGCCTTTCGTACCCTCGACGACCTCGGCGACCTCACTGGCAAATGTGCATTGGTGCGTGTCGACCTGAACGTACCGATGGCGGAAGGCCGCGTCACCGATCTGACCCGTATGCATGCGCTTGCGCCGACGGTGAATGAACTGTCGGCCAAGGGTGCGAAGGTGCTGTTGCTCGCGCATTTCGGCCGTCCCAAGGGGCAAAAGCACAGCGAAATGTCGGTTTCGATGACGCTGGATGCGTTGCAGCAAGTCCTGGGTCGCGAAATCATGTTCGTTCCTGAAATCTATGGCGATGTTGTCGCGCAATCGCTGTCGATCCTATCCAATGGGGACGTCGCACTGCTCGAGAACAGCCGTTTCTGGGCGGGTGAGGAAAAGAACGACCCCGAACTGGCCAAAGCGATTGCCGCCAATGGCGACCTTTATGTCAACGATGCCTTTTCAGCGGCGCATCGTGCGCATGTGACGACAGAGGGTTTGGCGCATTTGTTGCCGGCCTATGCAGGCCGCTCAATGGAGGCTGAACTCAAGGCGCTGGAAGCCGCATTGGGCGCGCCCGAGCATCCGGTCGCAGCCGTGGTCGGTGGTGCGAAAGTTTCATCCAAGCTCGATGTCCTCAACAACCTCGTCACCAAGGTCGATCATCTGATAATCGGCGGCGGTATGGCCAACACCTTCCTCGCCGCGCGCGGGGTTAATGTTGGCAAGTCGCTGTGCGAACATGATCTGGCCGACACTGCCAATGCCATTCTGGATGCAGCGGACGCTGCGGGATGCACGGTGCATCTCCCTTACGATGTTGTTGTCGCAAAAGAGTTTCGCGCCAACCCGCCGGTGCGTACGGTCAACGTGCATGAAGTGGCCGCGGATGAAATGATCCTCGACGTCGGCCCCGCTGCTGTGGAAGCATTGGGCGACGTGTTGAAGAATTGCCGGACTTTGGTCTGGAATGGCCCGATGGGTGCGTTTGAAATTGAACCCTTTGATGCAGCCACGGTTTCGCTGGCCCGCACGGCTGCCGCGCTCACCAAGGAAGGTTCGCTGGTGTCGGTCGCAGGCGGTGGCGATACCGTTGCCGCGCTGGCCCATGCGGGCGTGACGCAGGATTTCACTTTCATTTCGACTGCTGGCGGTGCCTTCCTCGAATGGATGGAAGGCAAGGTTTTGCCAGGCGTCAAAGCACTGGAAACCACAGCCTGATTTTACCAACAGAGCGGTTGCGGCTTGCACGATGCAACGCTAATGGCCGCCGCGACATACGTATGCAATACTAGGGAGCACCCATGAACACCGCTGACATGACCGCCAAGATTGCCGCCGGACAAGGCTTTATCGCCGCACTCGACCAGAGTGGCGGTTCGACGCCCAAGGCGCTCAAGGGTTATGGCATCGAAGAAGGTGCGTGGAGCAGCGACGAGGAAATGTTTGGCCTGATCCACGATATGCGTTCGCGGATCATCCGGTCGAAAGCCTTCACCGGTGACCGCGTGATTGGCGCAATCCTGTTTGAACGCACAATGGATGGCGCCGTTAACGGCAAGCCAACCCCAGCGGCGCTGATTGAAAAGGGCGTGGTGCCTTTCATCAAGATCGACAAGGGCCTCGAAGACGAAGCCAATGGCGTGCAGATGATGAAGCCGATGCCTGAACTGGACGACCTGCTCGCGCGTTCAAAGGCGCTGGGCGTTTTCGGCACCAAGGAACGTTCGGTTATCAACTCGGCCAATCGCGATGGCATTGCCGCCATCGTCGCGCAGCAGTTTGAGGTCGGGCAGCAGGTGCTGTCGCACGGCATGATGCCGATGATTGAGCCCGAAATTAACATCAAAAGCGAAACCCGTGCGGATTGCGATGCGATCCTGCTCGAAGAAACGCTGAAGCAGCTCGATGCCCTGGGCGCAAACCAACAGGTGATGCTCAAGCTGTCTCTGCCGGTCGAAGCGGGCAAATTTGATGCACTAGTGCAACACCCAAAGGTGCTCCGCGTGGTTGCGCTGTCCGGCGGCTATAAGCGTCCGGAAGCCTGTGTCGAACTCGCCAAAAACAGCGGTATCATTGCGTCTTTCAGCCGCGCACTTCTTGAAGATTTGCGCCACCAGATGAGCGACGATGAATTTGACGCATCGCTCGATGAAGCCATTGAAGCGATCTACAAAGCCTCGATTGCTTGACAGCCAATAGCGCCGCTTCCACTGGTTTTACATGAGCGAAACCAGTTGGACAGCCGTCGACGAATATATTTCGGGTCATTTGCTGAAGCCTGACAGTGCGCTTGCGGACGCGCTGCGGCATAATGCTACACACGGGCTTCCGCCAATCGACGTGTCCGCGACCCAGGGCAAAATGCTGATGCTGCTCGCGCAGATGGCGGGGGCTAAGCACATTCTCGAAGTCGGTACATTAGGCGGTTATTCGACCATCTGGTTGGCGCGCGCATTGCCCGACGACGGGCGGCTTGTTTCGCTGGAAATAAATCCGGACTATGCGAAAGTAGCGTGCGAAAATCTGAACCGTGCAGGGCTAGGTCGGAAGGTCGAGATTCTAACAGGTGCGGCCCTCGACAGCTTGAGCAATATGCAGCCATCGACGCCCTTCGACTTCATCTTCATCGATGCCGACAAGCAGAATAATGTGAACTATGTCGAACAGGCGATCCGCCTGGCGCGACCAGGGGCGACGATCATCGTCGATAATGTGGTGCGTGACGGGGGTGTGCTCGATGCGTCCAGTGACGACGACCGCATTGTCGGCACGCGGAAACTGTTTGAACATATCGCCAACCACGCCCAACTCGATGCGACCGCAATCCAGACGGTGGGGGACAAGGGCTGGGATGGTTTCCTGCTGGCGCGCTTGCGCTAAAATCCGCCGACAAAGTTCAAAGTAAAGCGGTATTTGCCTTCGCCAATCTTGCCTTTTTTGGGGCGGGCAGGGCGGATGTTGGTGAGCCCCATCATGCCGTCTGCAATTGGGGTCGGCTTGTCGCTCGACAAGATGATTTCCCTGGGCTTATCGCCGCGCAACCAGATTGCCTTGATGCGGACGCGCCCGGCCCAGACGCATTGCACCGTGGCGGGGCACCGGCTGTCTTCAAGTATGGCAACAGGTCGGATAACAGGGCCGTCCACATAAACCGCCTCGCCAATGCGGGCGTTGTCACGCTCTTGCGAATGGGCACCGGGTGTGCCGACACAATTTGCAAGAAATGGAAGGGGCATGAGTGTGAATAGAATACGCATTTGCATTTACAGCGAATTGCCCTCGCAGCTATGAACGGAAAATGACCAGACCCGCTTGCCAACTCTATCTGATTTCTCCGTTGAATGTCGACGGTGACTTTCCGTCGCAACTTGAAGCTGCGTTGTCCGCAGGTCCGGTGGCGGCCTTCCAGTTTCGCGTGAAGGACATTGACCAGCATGAAGCAGCCCGTCTGGCGGTGCCTTTGCAGGAAATTTGCGCGCGGCATGATGTGGCCTTCATCGTCAATGACAGCATAGCACTAGCCAAGCGGATCAAGGCTGACGGCGTGCATCTGGGCCAGGACGATGGCGACCCGCGTGACGCGCGCGCGGAACTTGGCCGCGATGCACAAATCGGCGTTACCTGTCACAATAGCCGCCATCTGGCGATGGAAGCAGCTGAGGCTGGCGCGGATTATGTTGCGTTCGGTGCGTACTTCCCGACCACGACCAAGAAGGTTGAACATCAGGCCGATCTTGAAACGCTGGAAATGTGGTCGCAGTTCACCGAGGTGCCCTGCGTCGCGATCGGCGGGATTACGCCGTACAATGCCAAAGCCGTTGTCGATGCTGGGGCCGACTTCATCGCCGTCAGCGGTGCAGTTTGGAGCCATCCCGAAGGACCGGCGGCGGCGGTGAAAGCCTTTAACGCGCTGCTTGCCTAATCCCGGCCTTGACGCTAAAGGCCGCCGCTGTCGGCGCGCTTTTTGCAAATCTGGCGGCGCCAAGCTCTTTCCATCTGTTAAGCGAGTTATCACATGAAAATCAGTGGCGTCGAAATTCGTCCGGGCAACATCATCGAATATGAAGGTGGCATCTGGCGTGCAGTCAAGATCCAGCATACGCAGCCCGGAAAGGGCGGCGCCTATATGCAGGTCGAACTGAAAAACCTGCGTGACGGCCGCAAGAACAATGTCCGCTTCCGTTCGGCCGAAACCGTAGAGCGCGTTCGCCTCGACCAGAAGGATTTCCAATATCTGTTCGCCGAAGGCGACAATCTGGTTTTCATGGACAAGGAAACCTATGATCAGGTGACCTTGCCAACTGACTTGCTGGGTGACGCAGCTGCCTTCCTTCAGGACGGCATGGATGTCGTCATGGAAATGTATGAGGATGAGGCACTTTCGGTCGCCTTGCCCGATACGATCGAAGCCACGATTGTCGAGGCCGATGCCGTCGTCAAAGGCCAGACCGCTTCTTCCAGCTACAAGCCAGCCATTCTTGATAACGGCGTCCGTCTGATGGTGCCGCCGTTCATCAGCTCTGGCACGCGCATTGTCGTTGACGTTTACGAACGGGAATATGTCCGGAAGGCTGACTAATGCCAGCCCTATCAGGACTAATGTCGGTCATGGAAAAGGCTGCCCGCAAGGCGGGTAGCAAATTGCGCCGTGACTTTAGCGAAATCGAACAATTGCAGGTCTCGATGAAGGGGCCTGCCGATTTCGTGACCAAAGCGGACCAAAAGGCCGAAGACACGATTTTCCGCGAGCTCGAAAATGCGCGGCCCGACTGGGGCTTCCTGATGGAAGAAACCGGCGAGATTGCCGGCAAAGAGGGCAAGCCGCGTTTCATCGTCGACCCGCTCGATGGCACCAGCAACTTTTTGCACGGCATACCGCATTTCGCGATTTCGATCGCGGTACAGGATCCCAAGCCCGATGGTTCGGGTTGGGGCGATCTCTATATGGGTCTGGTCTACAACCCGATCACCGACGAAAGCTTTTGGGCCGAGCGTGGGAAGGGCGCTTTCCTGGGCCATAAACGGTTGCGCGTATCCGCGCGTCGCAAGTTGAGCGAGGCGCTGGTCGCGACCGGGGTTCCGTTCAAGGGACATGGCGATATTGAGGAATGGGGCAAAATCTATGCCGCCATCGCCCCCGAAGTCGCCGGTATTCGCCGTTTCGGTGCCGCAAGTCTCGACCTCGCTTGGTTGGCGGCGGGTCGTTATGACGGTTTCTGGGAAAGCGGGTTGTCCCCCTGGGACACAGCCGCAGGCTGCCTGATTGTCCGCGAAGCAGGCGGTTTTGTGACCGACTATCGCGGCCGTTCGCCTGCCATCGCCGATGCCCAATTGCTCGCCGGAAACGACCAGTTGCACAGTCGCTTGCACAAGCTTCTGGTCGGCGCGCTCAAATAATACAAATAACGGTGGAAAAAAGCCGTGTCCGCCCCTTGCGGCGGTGCACAATCACCCCTAAAAGCGCGCCAATTCAGGCCTGAAGCGAGTCCGTTTTGACCGATCTGTCGCAATATCTGCCGATCCTCATTTTCCTGGTCATTGCACTGGGATTATCGAGCCTTTTCGTGTTTCTGCCGATGGCGGTTTCGCGCCTTACAGGTGCGCATCAACCGACTGAGGCAAAGCTCGCCGAATATGAATGCGGTTTTCCTGCGTTTGAGGATTCGCGTAGCCAGTTTGACGTGCGCTTTTACCTCGTCGCGATCCTGTTCATCATCTTCGACCTCGAAGCCGCCTTCCTCTTCCCTTGGGCCGTTAGCCTTGGCGATACCGGTTGGGTGGGCTGGGGCACGATGATGTTGTTCCTGTTCGAACTGGTCATCGGCTTTATCTATGCCTGGAAAGTGGGAGCACTCGAATGGGAGTGATCGAAACAGCACCCGCAGGCGGCGTTCCCGCCGATACGGATTTCGTCAAAGACCTGTCTGAAGAGGTCAATGACAAGGGCTTTGTCGTCACCTCGACCGAAGACCTGTTCACTTGGGCGCGCACCGGCTCGCTCTGGCCAATGACCTTTGGTCTGGCCTGCTGCGCCGTCGAGATGATCCACGGCTATATGCCGCGTTACGATTTTGAACGCTTCGGCATCGCCCCGCGCGCCAGCCCGCGTCAGTCGGATGTGATGATTGTCGCTGGCACACTGTGCAACAAAATGGCTCCGGCGCTGCGCAAGGTTTACGACCAGATGTCGGAACCGAAATATGTGATTTCGATGGGCAGCTGCGCCAATGGCGGCGGCTATTACCACTATAGTTACAGCGTCGTGCGTGGTTGTGACCGGATCGTTCCGGTCGACATCTATGTGCCCGGTTGCCCGCCGACAGCAGAAGCACTGCTTTACGGCATCATGCAGCTGCAACGCAAAATCCGCCGTGAGGGGACGTTTGAGCGATGAGCCATCCAGCCCCCCATATCGAAACACCCAAGGGCACCGTCGCCGCGATTAAAAAGGCACTGGGCAAGGATCTGCTCGCGATCGAAGAGGCGCATGGCGAGATCGCCTGCCATGTCAAAACCGACAAACTGGTCGGTGTGATGATGCAGTTGCGCGATACCTGCGACTATCAGCAGCTGATGGAAATTGCCGGTGTCGATTGGCCTGATCGCGATCCGCGCTTCGAAGTCGTTTACTGCCTGCTCAGTCTGACCAAGAACCACCGCATCCGCGTGCATGTCACGACCAACGAAGATGTTGCGGTTCCTTCGGTGACCGAAATCTGGCCGGTCGCTGGCTGGCTCGAACGCGAAGTGTTCGACATGTATGGCGTCACCTTTGCGGGCAATGATGATTTGCGCCGCATCCTCACCGACTATGGCTTTGTCGGCCACCCGCAGCGCAAGGATTTCCCGCTGACCGGCTATGTTGAGCTGCGCTATTCGGAAGAAGAAAAGCGCGTGAAATATGAGGCTGTCGAACTGGCGCAGGATTTCCGCAGCTTTGATTTCATGAGCCCTTGGGAAGGCGCAGATTATGTGCTGCCCGGTGACGAGAAGGGAGCCAGCAAATGAGTCTCCAGAAAGATCTCGCGCCGACAACCGGCGATGAAGTCATCCAGAATTATACAATCAATTTCGGCCCGCAGCACCCGGCAGCGCACGGCGTTTTGCGTCTTGTCATGGAGCTCGACGGCGAAATCATCGAGCGCCTCGATCCGCATATCGGCCTGTTGCATCGCGGCACCGAGAAACTGATCGAGCACAAGACCTATTTGCAGGCCTTGCCCTATTTCGACCGGCTCGATTATGCTTCGCCGCTGGCGATGGAGCACAGCTATGTGCTCGCGATCGAAAAGCTGCTGAACCTTGAAGTGCCGCTGCGTGCGCAATATCTGCGCGTGCTGTTTGCGGAAATGACCCGGATTTCGAACCATCTGCTCAATCTGGCGCACCACGCGCTTGACGTGGGTGCGATGACGCCGGGTCTGTGGCTCTATGAAGCGCGTGAAGATTGCATGACCTTCTTCGAACGCGCATCGGGTGCGCGCATGCACACCGCATGGTTCCGCCCCGGCGGCGTGCATCAGGATGTGCCGCTAAAGCTGCTCGCGGATATTGGTGACTGGCTCGACGATCGATTGCCGCGCCTGTTCGAAGACGGCATGGCGCTGGTGGTCGACAACCGCATCTTCAAACAGCGCAATGTCGACATCGCTTTCGTCAGCAAGGAAGATGCGATCAAATGGGGCTTTTCGGGCCCGATGATCCGCGGCGCGGGCATCCCCTGGGATATCCGCAAGTCGCAGCCTTATGATGTCTATGCAAAGCTGGAATTCGACATTCCCGTCGGCACCAAGGGCGATTGCTATGATCGCTTCATGGTCCGCGTAGAGGAAGTGCGCCAGTCGATCCGCATCATGAAGCAGTGCCTGCAACAGATGCCGGAAGGCCCGGTGTGCAGCGACGATCGCAAGATTGTTCCGCCCAAGCGTGCCGAGATGAAGGCGTCGATGGAAGCGCTGATCCACCACTTCAAACTCTACACCGAAGGCTTCCACGTGCCGGAAGGTGCGGTCTATGTAGCGACCGAAAGCCCCAAGGGCGAGTTCGGTGTCTATCTGGTCAGCGACGGGACCAACAAACCCTATCGCTGCAAAATCCGCCCGACCGCGTTCAGCCATTTGCAGGCGATGGACATGATGTCGCGCGGGCATATGCTGGCCGATACCACCGCGATCATTGGTGCACTCGACATCGTGTTCGGGGAGTGTGACCGGTGAAGCGTTCAGAGATAGTGATCGATTGTGTTAACACGTTCTGCTGGTGCTTCACCTTCGGTGTGATTGCATCTTGGTTTTTGCACGATGATGTCAAAGTCGATACGAGTTTCTTTATTAGCGCAGCGTTCACTTTTGGTCGGCTGCTCAGTTTGCTGACAAAAGCGGAAAACAAGGTCCCAAGCAATGTCTGACCGCCTCGCCGTCGCCGAGCAGATGATTGCGCATTATAATGCGCAGGATGCAGACGCCTATGTAGCGCTGATGACCGATGATGCTTGCGAAGCGGGCTATCGTGGGGCCGTGGTGCGCGAAGGCAAGGAAGGCACGCGGGCCGGATTGAAAGCGATGTTCGCCGAATTTCCGGAGAACCGCGCAGAAATCCTCAAAGGCTATGAATTGGGCGAATTTGTTGCACTTCACGAACGGGTTTTCCGCTCTGCAACTGCCGAGCCGTTCGAAGTGATGTCGATCTATAGTTTTGAAGGCGACAAGGTGTCGCGCGTGGAGTTTGTCCGATAATGGCCGACGCTGTCCACATTCCCGACGAAGCCGAAGTCCGCGCCAAATGGGCCGGATTCAAGTTTACGGCGGCAAACAAAAAGACCGCCGACATGTATGTCGCGCGCTATCCCGCAGGCCGTCAGCAATCGGCAGTTATGGCGCTGCTCGATCTGGCACAACGGCAGGTGGGTGAGGAAACCAAGACGCAGGGCTGGCTGCCCGTGCCGGTGATCGAATATGTCGCTGCCTATCTAGGTATGCCTTACATGCGCGCGTATGAGGTTGCGACCTTCTACACCATGTACAACTTGGCACCCGTTGGCCGTTTTCATGTGCAGGTTTGCGGCACCACGCCGTGCATGCTGCGCGGGTCGGATGACGTCATGGCCGCCTGCAAGAATCGCGGGTTAGTCAAGGGCGGGACAACGCCAGACGGCTTGTTCACGCTGACCGAAGTCGAATGCCTTGGTGCCTGCGCCAATGCGCCGATGGTACAGATTAACGACGATAATTTCGAAGACCTGACCTATGACAGCATGTCTGCCCTGCTCGACGCGCTGGCGAATGACAAGCCGGTCAAGATCGGCCCGCAGATCGACCGCCAGACCAGCTGCCCCGAGGGCGGGCCGACGACGCTGAAAGAGATGGTCAAGGCCAATCATGATTATCGAGGGGATTGGTGATGGAGCAAGCCAAGACCAAAGGCCTGCCGCTGGTAGGGATCATTTTCCTGCTCCTCGGGGTGTTCAAATTCATCAATGGCGATGACTGGATTGTCTGGATTATCCTCGGCGTGCTGTTCGGCGGCCTTGGTGTGTTCAGCCGGAAGCAGAAGGGTTCAGACGAGCAATGAGCCTTCAGGATAAGGACCGCATCTTCACCAACGTCCATGGCTTCCAGCCGTGGACCCTGAAGGCTGCGCAAAAGCGGGGCGATTGGGACAAGACCGCCAATCTGCTTAAGATCGGGCAGGATGAGATTATCGAGCGCATCAAGGCTTCGGGCTTGCGCGGTCGCGGCGGAGCGGGATTCCCGACGGGAATGAAGTGGAGCTTCATGCCCAAGGCGCCGACGCCCGAACGGCCCAATTTCCTGGTTATCAACGCCGACGAATCCGAGCCCGGTTCGTGCAAGGACCGCGAGATCATCCGCCACGATCCGCACAAGCTGATCGAAGGCGCGTTGGTCGCCGGTTTTGCGATGCGCGCGCGGGCGGCCTATATCTATATTCGCGGCGAATTCATCTATGAAGCCAAGGTGCTTGAGGCGGCGGTTGCCGAGGCCTATGCTGCTGGCCTGATCGGCAAAAATGCCTGCAAGTCGGGCTATGATTTCGACGTCTTCGTCCATCGCGGCGCGGGCGCCTATATTTGCGGTGAAGAAACCGCGATGATCGAAAGTCTGGAGGGCAAGAAGGGCCAGCCGCGCCTGAAACCGCCTTTCCCGGCAGGCGCGGGCCTCTACGGCTGCCCGACGACAGTTAACAATGTGGAATCGATATCGGTCACGCCGACGATCCTGCGACGCGGCCCTGAATGGTTTGCCAGCTTTGGCAATCCCAACAATCTCGGCACCAAGCTGTTCCAGATTTCGGGCCATGTGAACACGCCCTGCGTGGTTGAGGAAGCGATGAGCATCCCGTTCCGCGAACTGATCGAAAAGCATGCAGGCGGCATCCGTGGCGGGTGGGACAATCTGCTGGCGGTGATCCCCGGTGGTTCGTCGGTTCCGCTCGTTCCCGCCGCGCAGATCATGGACGCGCCGATGGATTTTGACGGGCTGAAGGCGCTCGGCTCTGGCCTAGGCACGGCTGCCGTCATCGTCATGGACAAATCAACCGACATCGTCCGCGCGATTTCGCGTCTGTCCTATTTCTACAAACATGAAAGCTGCGGCCAGTGCACGCCATGCCGCGAGGGCACAGGCTGGATGTGGCGCGTGATGGAACGGCTGCGCGAAGGCAATGCCGATGTCTCAGAAATCGACACATTGTTCCAGGTCACCAAGCAAGTCGAAGGCCACACCATCTGCGCGCTCGGCGACGCGGCAGCTTGGCCGATCCAGGGCCTGATCCGTCATTTCCGTCCGGAGATCGAACGCCGGATTACCGAACATGGCGGCATGCTGGAGGCGGCGGAATGAAGTATGCGGTTCCAATTGCTGTGGTGTTGTCCCTTGGCTTAGTAGTGCCCGCTTATGCTTGTTTGAGTGTGACACCAGCCGTCCGGACTTGGGCGCAATGTGGATACAAAGTTGCGTCCAAAACAGGCGACCACAAGTTTATGGTCAATTTTGCTCGTGCGAAATGGCTCAATGAAAAGTTGCTACCAAATGCACAAAGTCGCTGGAATAAAATCGAACCGCGTATTGTAGCTGCATGCGGAAGTTTCACTCGTGCAGCTGCTCTGGATCGAAAGAACTTTGATAAAATTCAAAAGACTATGAGCGGTTCGTTCTATGTGCCTGACGATAAATTCGAAGCGATTGGCGACACCTCCGATATTGACAAACTGGTGAAGACCAATGCCTAAAGTCACCGTAGACGGTCTCGAAATCGAAGTCCCGCAGGGCGCGACTGTCCTGCAGGCGTGCGAGCTGGCGGGGAAAGAAATTCCGCGCTTCTGCTATCATGAGCGCCTGTCCATTGCCGGCAACTGCCGCATGTGTCTGGTTGAAGTTGCCCCCGGGCCTCCCAAGCCGCAGGCGAGCTGTGCGCTACCCGCCACTGAAGGACAGATCATCAAGACCGACAGCGAAATGGTCAAAAAAGCGCGCGAAGGGGTGATGGAGTTCCTCCTCATCAACCACCCGCTCGACTGCCCGATTTGCGATCAGGGCGGTGAATGCGATTTGCAGGACCAGTCGGTCGCTTATGGCCGTGGTGCCTCGCGCTATGACGAGAATAAACGCGCGGTGACCGAGAAATATATGGGCCCCATCGTCAAGACGGTGATGACCCGCTGCATCCAGTGCACCCGCTGCGTCCGTTTTGCCGAGGAAGTGGCTGGTGTAGAGGAAATCGGCGCGATCTATCGCGGCGAGAATATGCAGATCACCAGCTATCTCGAACGCGCGGTGACGAGTGAGCTCTCGGGCAATGTCGTCGATCTTTGCCCGGTCGGCGCGCTAACCAGCAAACCCTATGCCTTCAACGCGCGCCCGTGGGAGCTCAAAAAGACCCCCGCGATAGACGTGATGGACGCCGTCGGCACCAATATCCGCCTCGACAGTCGGGGCAGGGCGGTGCTGCGCGCTGTCCCGCGCATCAACGAAGACGTCAACGAAGAGTGGGCGCATGACAAAACCCGCCATGCCGTCGATGGCCTGACCCATCGCCGCCTCGACAAGCCTTATGTCCGCAAGGACGGCAAGCTGGTTGCGGCAAGCTGGCAGGAAGCCTTTGAGGCGATCAAGGCCAATTGGTCTGGCGAAGCTGCCGTCGTCTCAGGCGATATGGTCGATTGCGAAACGATGTTCGCTGCTCGTGAGCTCGCTGGAAACGCGATGCTCGAAGGCCGCCAGACTGGCCTTGCCTATGACACATCGTCGCTGTCGGCAGTCAATTTCAACACCACGATCGCAGGCATCGAAAATGCCGATGTGATCCTGTTGGTCGGCAGCGACCTGCGCCGCGAAGCGCCGCTGGTAAACACTCGTATCCAGAAAGCCGTCCGCAAGAAAGGCGCGAAGGTTTTCGCCATCGGGCCCGAAATCGATTTGACCTATAAGGTTGAATGGTTGGGTGACGATCTGGGCGCTCTCGCCAAGGCGCCCAAGGCACTGGCCGATGCGCTGAAAACTGCCGAACGCCCGGCGATCATCGTCGGTGGCGGCGCGCTGCGTTATGACGGCGTGCATGGTGCAGCATTGGCCTTTGCCAAGAAGTACAAGCTCGTTCGCGATGGCTGGAATGGCTTCAACGTCCTGCACTTCGCCGCTGCACGCATGGGCGGGCTGATGCTCGGCTATGCCTTTGAAGGCGGTATCAAGGCGCTGGCAACGAAAAAGCCCAAACTGGCTTTCTTCCTTGGCGCGGATGAGGTCGATTACAGCCTCTTTGCCAAGACCTTCAAAGTCTATGTCGGCCACCATGGCGAGAGCTTTGGAGACAAGGGGGGCGCGGCCAATGCCGATGTCGTGTTGCCGGGTGCGGCCTATAGCGAGAAATCCGGCACCTGGGTGAACCTCGAAGGTCGCGTCCAACGCGGCGAACGCGCGGTCTTCCCTCCGGGTGACGCGCGTGAAGATTGGGCGATTTTCCGCGCGCTTTCGGATGTGCTCGGCAAGCGTCTGCCGTTCGATAGCCTCGACGAGCTTCGCGCTGCGATGACGAAAGCCGTGCCTGCGCTCGGGCAGGAGGGGCTGGCCGACTATGGTTGGGTGGAGCCGAAGCTGGATGCCAAGGTTTCGGGCAAAATAGCCGATTATCCGATCAAGGATTTTTACCTCACCAACGCCATCTGCCGCGCATCGCCTACGATGCAGCGTTGCTCGGCTGAACTGGTGCATGGGCAGCAATGGCTGGAGGCTGCGGAATGAGCTGGTTTGATCTCGGCATGACCGAACGGTTCCAGACATGGGGCATGTCCTATGAATGGGCGTGGTTCACTTCCACGCTTGCAGGCATATTGATGATCTCGCTGCTGCTGATGCTCAGCGTCGCGATGATAATCTATGCAGAGCGCAAGCTGTGGGCGGCCTTTGCGCTGCGCCGCGGGCCGAACGTGGTCGGACCGTGGGGTGTGCTGCAGTCTTTTGCTGACGGACTGAAGGTCTTCCTCCAGGAAACCATCATCCCTTCGGCGTCGAACCGCGGACTGTTCCTGATCGCGCCGATCATCACCTTTACCGTCGCCTTGATGGCCTGGGCGGTGATCCCCTTCAATTCGGGCGCGGTGCTGGCCGATATCAATGTCGGCCTGCTTTATGTTTTGGCGATCAGCAGCCTTGGCGTCTATGGCGTGGTAATTGCGGGCTGGGCGTCGAACTCGAAATACCCCTTCTTCTCCGCAATGCGCGCCGCCGCGCAGATGATTTCCTACGAAGTCTCGATCGGTTTCATCCTGATCTGCGTCGTGTTGTGGGCGGGCACGTTCAACATGCTCGGCATCATCGAGGCGCAGAAGGGCCATGTGCTGGGCTTTGTGAACGCCTTTGGCCTCAACCCGCTGCTCTTCCCGATCGCGGTCATGTTCCTGATCAGCGCAATGGCCGAAACCGCACGCGCACCGTTCGACCTGACCGAGGCGGAAAGCGAGCTGGTTGCGGGTTACCAGACAGAATATAGCTCGATGAGTTTCGCGCTCTACTGGCTCGGCGAATATGCCAATGTGCTTCTGATGTGCACGCTGAACGCGGTGCTGTTCTGGGGCGGATATTTGCCGCCCGTTGATTGGGCGCCGCTTTATTATGTGCCGGGGATCATTTGGCTGTTCGCCAAGATATGGATCTTCTTCTTCATTTTCGCCTGGGTAAAGGCGACCGTCCCGCGCTATCGTTATGACCAGCTGATGCGTCTGGGCTGGAAGGTCTTCCTGCCGATTTCACTCTTCTGGGTTTTCCTCGTGAGCGGTTACCTAATGTACACAGGGCATTTCGCATGAGTTCTGTCGCCCATCTCATCAAATCCTTCACGCTGTGGGAATTTATCAAGGCGCACTGGCTGACCTTGCAATATTTCTTCAAGCCCAAGGCGACGGTGAATTATCCGTTTGAGAAGAACCCGCTTTCCCCGCGGTTCCGCGGTGAACATGCGTTGCGTCGCTATCCCAATGGCGAAGAACGCTGCATCGCGTGCAAGCTGTGCGAGGCGGTGTGCCCGGCGCAGGCGATCACCATTGAGGCTGAACCGCGCGAAGATGGCAGCCGCCGTACCACGCGCTACGACATCGACATGACCAAGTGCATCTATTGCGGCTTCTGTCAGGAAGCCTGCCCGGTCGATGCCATCGTCGAAGGCCCGAATTTCGAATATGCCACCGAAACCCGTGAAGAGCTGCTGTACAACAAGGACAAGCTGCTCGCCAACGGGGACAAATGGGAACGCGCGATCGCGGCAAATATTGCCGCCGACGCGCCCTATCGATAAGGGGCGCGCATCGTGATCCAGGTCATTTCCTTCTATATCTTCGCGGCCATCTTGCTGGCTTCGGCCGCCATGGTGATTTTTGCCCGCAATCCGGTGCATAGCGTACTCTGGCTGATTGTCGCTTTCTTCAACGCCGCCGCGCTGATGGTGCTGGTGGGCGCAGAATTTATCGCGATGCTGCTCGTCATTGTGTATGTCGGCGCGGTCGCGGTGCTGTTCCTGTTCGTCGTGATGATGCTCGACATCGATTTCGCCGAACTGCGTGCCGGTTTCATGAGCAATCTGCCGCTGGGGCTGTTGCTGGCGATCGTGCTGGTGGTCGAACTGATCCTAGGCATCGGTGCTTTCCGTGCAGGAGCAGTGGAACTGGGCGGGGCGATTGCCGCCGCCACGCCCGCAGACAAGCCCAATATCGAGGCTATGGGCGCGTTGCTCTATACCAAATATGTCTTCCTGTTTGAAACTGCAGGTCTGATCCTGCTGGTCGCGATGGTCGGCGCGATTGTGCTGACCCACCGTCAGCGTAAAGGCATTTTCGTGCAGGATATTTCCAGCCAGAACCAGCGTCGCCCGCAGGATTCGGTGCGCAATGTGAACCAGCCCGTCGGGCAGGGGGTGGAGCTATGATCGGTATCGAACATTATCTGGTCGTCAGCAGCATCCTGTTCGTGATGGGCGTGCTCGGCATCTTCCTCAACCGGAAGAATGTGATCATCATCCTGATGGCGATCGAACTCATCCTGCTTTCGGTGAATATCAACCTCGTCGCTTTCAGCGCCTTCCTCGGCGATCTGGTGGGGCAGGTGTTCGCGATGTTCGTTTTGACCGTCGCTGCAGGTGAGGCCGCCATCGGCCTTGCCATTCTCGTCATTTATTTCCGTGGTCGCGGCACGATCGCCGTTGACGATGTCAACCGGATGAAGGGGTAAGCCGGTCTTATGTCGTCCATCGAAATCATCGTATTCGGACCATTGCTCGCGGCCATAGTCGCAGGACTGGGGCAGAATTTCATCGGCAAGACAGCTGCGAAGGTCATCACAACCGGCGGGCTGTTCCTCGCTTGTGCGCTCAGCTGGCCGATTTTCCTCGGCTTTTTGACTGGCAATGAAAAAGCCTATGTCGAGCCCGTGATGCAATGGGTGCAGTCGGGCGCCCTGAAGTTCGACTGGGAATTGCGCGTCGATGCGCTGACCGCGGTGATGCTGGTGGTGATCACCACCGTGTCCGCGCTCGTCCACCTCTATAGCTGGAGCTATATGGAGGAAGACCCGGATCAGCCGCGCTTCTTCGCCTATCTCTCGCTGTTCACCTTCGCGATGCTGATGCTGGTGACCGCCAACAACCTTGTCCAGATGTTCTTTGGCTGGGAAGGCGTTGGTCTCGCATCCTATCTGCTGATCGGTTTCTGGTACAAGAAACCCAGCGCCAACGCCGCCGCGATCAAGGCTTTTGTCGTAAACCGCGTGGGTGACCTTGGCTTCATGCTGGGCATCTTCGGCGTGTTCTGGTTGTTCGGTACGGTTTCGATCCCCGATATCCTTGCCGCTGCACCCGAAAAGGCCGGATCAAGCATCGGCTTCCTCGGCCTGCGCGTCGATACGATGAGCCTGCTCTGCATCCTGCTGTTCATCGGCGCGATGGGCAAGTCCGCACAATTGGGTCTGCACACATGGTTGCCCGACGCGATGGAGGGCCCGACCCCGGTTTCGGCACTGATCCACGCCGCGACGATGGTGACTGCGGGCGTTTTCATGGTCTGCCGCCTGTCGCCGCTGTTTGAAACCAGCCAGTTTGCATTGAATGTCGTGACCATCGTTGGCGCGACGACGGCGCTGTTCGCGGCAACCGTTGGCCTCGTCCAGACCGATATCAAGCGCGTGATCGCTTATTCGACCTGCTCGCAGCTCGGCTATATGTTCTTCGCCGCGGGCGTTGGCGCCTATAGCGCGGCGATGTTCCACCTGTTCACGCACGCCTTCTTTAAGGCGCTGCTGTTCCTTGGCGCGGGCAGCGTGATCCACGCCATGCACCATGAGCAGGATATGCGTTATTATGGTGGCCTCAGGAAACATATCCCGCTGACCTTCTGGGCGATGACTGCCGGTACGCTTGCGATCACCGGCGTCGGCATAGTCGGCATTGGCGGCTTTGCCGGTTTCCATTCAAAGGACGCGATTATCGAAGCGGCCTATGCCTCGACCGCGCCTTGGGGCGGCTATGCCTTCTTCATCGGCGTGTTTGCCGCATTGCTCACCAGTTTCTACAGCTGGCGCCTCGTCTTCCTGACTTTCTTCGGCAAGCCGCGCTGGGCACAGTCGGAGCATATCCAGCACGCGGTGCACGATGATCATCATGGCCATGACGACCATGCGCACGACCATCATAGCGCGCATGACGATGGCACTGCTGGCTATCATCCGCATGAAAGCCCCTGGCCAATGCTCGTGCCGCTCGGTGTGCTCACGCTGGGCGCAATAGCTGCAGGCTATTTGTTCAAATATGATTTCATCTATGCCGAAGAAGGCGGAACCGCTTTCTGGGCCGCATCGACGCTCTATTTCAACGAGCATCTCATCCACGCGATGCACCATGTGCCGCTGTGGGTGAAGCTGGCTTCAACGGTTGCGATGCTGACCGGCCTGTTCACTGCCTGGATGATGTATATCCGCAAGCCGGGCTCTGCGCATGCATTGGCAGGGCATTTCGAGCCGCTGTACAAATTCTTCCTCAACAAATGGTATTTTGACGAGCTCTACAACCTCATCTTCGTCAAGCCTGCCTTCTGGTTTGGTCGTCTGTTCTGGAAGGGGGGCGACATCGGAATTATCGACCGCTTCGGCCCGAACGGGTCCGCCGCAGCCGTTGGTCTGGGTAGCCGTATCGCCGTCCGCATGCAGTCGGGCTATCTCTACACATATGCGTTGGTGATGCTGCTTGGCCTCGTCGCCGCGATCAGCTGGTTTATGGTGCAAGCGCGATGAACGCCGCCGAACTCCCCATCCTTTCGATCATGCTCGCCGTGCCGATGATTGGCGCGCTGGCATGTCTGTTTGCCCGCGACGAAATGGCGCGCATCATTGCGTTGACCGCGACTCTGTTCAACCTGCTGCTCGGCGTCTGGCTCTGGGCCAGCTACGATCCGGCGGGCGCACAGTGGCAGTTTGTCGAAAGCGCCGCATTGTTCGGGCCGATAGGCTGGAAACTGGGCATTGACGGAATCTCGCTTCTGCTCATCATGCTCTCGGTCTTCCTGATGCCGATCTGTATTGGCGCAAGCTGGCGCGCGGTAACCGAGCGGGTTGGCCTCTACATGGCAAGTTTCCTGCTGATGGAAACGCTGATGATCGGCGTGTTCGCGGCGCAGGATCTGATGCTGTTCTACATCATGTTCGAAGCCGGGCTGATCCCGATGTACCTGATCATCGGCATCTGGGGCGGCAAGGATCGCATCTACGCCTCGTACAAATTCTTCCTCTACACGCTGCTCGGCTCGGTGTTCATGCTGCTGGCAATGCTGTGGATGATCCAGCAAGCAGGTACGGCGGATATCCCGACACTGCTCAACCATGATTTCCCGCCCGAGGCGCAGACGATCCTCTGGCTCGCCTTCTTTGCATCCTTCGCGGTCAAAATGCCGATGTGGCCAGTGCACACCTGGTTGCCCGATGCGCACGTGCAGGCACCGACGGCGGGCTCGGTCATCCTGGCAGGCGTCTTGCTGAAGATGGGAGGCTATGGCTTCCTGCGCTTCTCGCTGCCGATGTTCCCCGAAGCCTCTGCGCAGTTCATCTGGTTGATCTTCGGCCTCTCGATGGTTGCTGTAGTCTACACCAGCCTCGTCGCAATGGTGCAGGACGATATGAAGAAGCTGATCGCTTATTCATCGGTCGCGCATATGGCGATCGTGACGGTGGGACTGTTCACCTTCAACCAGCAGGGTATCGAAGGCGCCATCATCGTGATGCTCAGCCACGGGCTTGTCTCGGGCGCGCTCTTCCTGTGCGTTGGTGTCATTTACGACCGGCTGCACACTCGAGAGATCAGCCGTTATGGCGGGCTCAGCATCAACATGCCCAAATATGCGCTGTTCTTCATGCTGTTCACCATGGCGAGCGTAGGCCTGCCGGGAACGAGCGGCTTTGTCGGTGAATTCCTGTCGCTGGCTGGTGCTTACAAGGTTTCGACCTGGGCGACGCTGATTGCGACCACGGGTATCATCCTGGGTGCCGGCTATATGCTCTATCTCTATCGCCGCGTGGCTTTTGGTGAGCAGGTGAATGCCGATGCAGCTGCGATGCCCGATCTCGACAATCGCGAATTGTGGCTATTGGCACCGATTGCGGCGGCTGTGCTGTGGATGGGCGTTTACCCTGAGAGCTTCCTGGCCCCGATCCGTCGCGACGTTGCGACGATCGTAGACCGCATCGAGCGCGCAGCGCCCGCAGGCGACAGCAAGCTCAAGGAACATGACAAGACGACCGCCAAATATCGCGTACAGACGCATGGCAGCGAACATGAGAACGCTAAAGTTTCTGGGCCAGAGGGGGCCGCACACTAATGGACCTTTCAACCTCTCTCTATTTGGTCCGCCCGGAGCTGATCCTCAGTTTCTCGAGCCTAGCCCTTCTGCTGATTGCTGCATGGCGGCAAGAAGCCGGCCGTTTGGTCAGCATCTTGTCTGTGGCCGCCCTCGTTGGCGCAGGCGCCTATGCGGTGCACTATCTGTGCGCTGGAACCGATGCGTCGGCCTTTGAAGGCCTGTATCGCGCCGACGCCTTCAGCAGCTTCGCCAAAATCCTGATCTACTTCGCCGCGGCCATTTCGCTGATGATCGCACCCAAGGCACTTGAAAAAATGGGTGCGATGCGTGCCGAATATCCGGTGCTCGTTATCCTTGCCGCTGTCGGCATGGGCGTCATGGTATCTGCGACCGACTTGCTCACTCTGTACATCGGCCTCGAACTCAACAGCCTCGCGGCCTATGTCCTCGCCAGCTTTGCCCGTAACGATGGCCGCTCGGCAGAGGCAGGGCTTAAATATTTCGTCCTTGGCGCCCTCGCCAGTGGCATCTTGCTGTTCGGCATGTCGCTGCTGTATGGCTTCACCGGTTCGACCAGCTTTGAAACCATCGGCACAGCGATGACGGGCGAACTGAGCATGGGCCTGCTTTTTGGTCTGGTTTTCGTGCTTTCCGGGCTTGCCTTCAAGATCAGCGCCGCACCATTCCACATGTGGACTCCCGACGTTTATGAAGGCGCGCCGACGCCGGTAACGGCTTTCTTCGCCAGTGCTCCAAAGGTCGCGGCAAGTGCCCTTCTGATCCGTATCGTGGTTGAAGCCTTCGGAAACCAGGTTCAGGCATGGCAGCAGATCGTCATGGTCGTGGCCCTGATGTCGATCATCATCGGTGCGGTCGGAGCCATCGGACAGCAGAACCTGAAGCGCCTTTTGGCATATAGCTCGATTAACAATGTCGGCTTCCTGCTGATAGGTTTGGCTGCTGGTACAGAACAGGGCGTGGCGGCGATGCTCGTTTACCTCGCCATTTACGTCGCGATGACGCTCGGTGGTTTCATCTGTCTGATGCAGTTGAAGGGTCGTGATGGTGAGATGAAGGAGAGCATGGCGGATATTGCCGGGCTCTCGAAGACCCGCCCAGCGCTTGCTGCCATCTTCGCAATTTTCATGTTCAGCCTGGCCGGCATTCCGCCCTTGTTCGGCTTTTATGGCAAACTGGTCGTGTTCAATGCCGCGATTGCTGCAGGGCTGTTCCCGCTTGCGGTTATCGGTATTGCTGCCTCTGTGATTGGAGCCTTCTATTATTTGAAGGTCGTCAAGACGATGTATTTCGACGAATCCGTCGACAGCATTGATGTCGCAGATGACAAGATTTTGGGCTGGACTGGCGGGGCACTCGGCTTGGTCGTTTCTCCCTTGGGTTATTTGGCCATCCCGGTCCTCGGAGCGGTCACAGCACAAGCTGCCGGAGCCTTGTTCTGAGCATTTTGTTCGAGCAGGTAGCACTTACCGGTTCCACCAATGCCGATCTGCTGGCGCGCGTTGCCGCGGGCGCGCCAGAAGGGCTTTGGCTTCGCGCCGATCAACAGGGCGGTGGGCGTGGGCGCATGGGGCGGGACTGGGTCAGCCCTTTAGGCAATCTCTACGCCAGCACTATAGCAAAGCTATCGCCAAGTGACCCATCCCCATCGACCCTCGCCTTCGTCGCGGGGCTTGCTGCCTTTGATACGATCAAGCTGGTCGCGCCCGACGTCGCCATCCAGCTGAAATGGCCCAATGATGTGCTGTCAGAAAATGGCGACAAACTGTGCGGCATCCTGCTCGAAAGGTCGGGTGATGCGATTATTGCCGGTTTCGGGATCAATCTGGTTTCGCACCCGGCGGACATCGGACGCCCCGTCAGCGACCTTCGGGCCTTGGGCGCCAATCCTCCCGAACCGCAAGCGGTTTGCGAAATACTGGCAGACCAATTCGCTTCGTGGCTGCAAAAATGGCGCCAGCAGCCTTTAGCCAACCTGCTGCGCGCATGGGAGGCCGCCGCGCATCCCAAGGGCACGGCCCTGCGCGTCAGTCTGCCTGATGGTGAGCAGATTGACGGACTTTTTGCAGGCTTAAGCGACGATGGCGCGCTCAGCCTGCGCTTGGCGGACGGCGCAATTCGTGCCATTCACGCCGCTGATATATTTCTGATTTGATAAGGACAGCGTCATGCTTCTCGCGGTCGATAACGGCAACACCAACGTCAAATTCGCACTGGTCGACGACAGCGGCGAAATCATCCAGCGTTGGCGCATTGCCACCGACGCGCGGCGCACGGCGGATGAATATGCCGTCTGGCTTGACCAGTTGTTGCAGATGGAAGGGCATAAGCGCAGTGACATCACCGCGGTCATCATCGCGACCGTTGTCCCGCGTGCGCTGCACAATCTGCAGGTGCTGAGCCAGAAATATTTCGGCATTGATGCGCTTATTGCCGGGCGCGAACCGGTCAGCTGGGGTATTGCGCTGAAGGTTGATGAGCCGCGCGCGCTGGGTGCCGACCGCGCGGTCAACGCAATCGCGGCTCAATCGCTTGAACCCGGTATCGACAAGATAGTCATCAGCTTTGGTACCGCCACAACCTTCGATCACATCGGTACCGATGGGTCCTATCTTGGCGGCAGCATTGCTCCGGGCATCAACCTGTCGCTCGACGCACTCTACAATGCCGCCGCCATGCTGCCGCGCATCGCGATCGAACCGCCACCGTCGCAGAGCGTGATCGGCCGCGATACCGTCGGACAAATGCAGATCGGCATCTATTTCGGCTATGTCGGGCTGATCGAAGGCCTGCTCGGGCGGATGAAGGCGGAGATCGGCAGGCCGGTGAAAGTCATCGCAACCGGTGGGCTGGCCGCACTTTTCCAGCAGCACAGCCACCTATTTGACAGGGTTGAACCCGATTTGACACTGCGCGGGCTTGCCAAGCTCTATGCAAACCGCGAAGGCGGGGCATGACAACTCCAAAAAATGAACTTTTGTTCCTCGCCCTAGGCGGGTCGGATGAGATCGGCATGAACGCCAATCTCTATGGCTGCCAGGGCAAGTGGATTATGGCCGATCTGGGCGTGACCTTCGGCAATGCGGAATATCCGGGCATCGACCTGATCCTGCCCGATCTCGATTTCATCGAAGACCGCAAATCGGACCTGCTGGGCATCATCCTGACCCATGGCCATGAAGACCATATCGGGGCCGTGCCCTATTTTGCCGCCGAACTCGGCGTCCCGCTTTATGCCACCCCCTTCACTGCGGCTCTAATCCGCGGGAAGCTCGAAGAACAGGGGATAGCCGACGACGTCGAGTTGAATGTCATACCTATGGGTCATGCGTTCCAGCTTGGCCCCTTCGGTATCAGACTGATGCCCTTGGCGCACTCGATCCTGGAAATGAGCGCGCTGCTCATCGACACGCCTTATGGCAAGGTTTTCCATACAGGCGACTGGAAGCTTGATGCCGAACCCGTCATCGGACAGCCGAGCACGGAAGAGCAACTGCGGGCCGTGGGTGATGAAGGCATATTGGCGCTAGTGTGCGATTCCACCAATGTTTTCAATTTGGGCGACAGCGGCAGCGAAGGGAGTGTGAAGGCTGATCTGATCAAGTCGGTGAAAGCCGCGCGCGGTCGCGTCGTTGTCACGACCTTTGCGTCAAATGCAGCACGGTTGCAGACGCTGGGTGAAGTTGCGCGAGAAACGGGCCGTAAACTGTGCTTTGCCGGACGCTCGCTCCAGAAAATCATCCAGGCATCACAAGCCACCGGCTATCTCAAGGACCTGCCCGAACTGGTCGATATGGAGGCGGTCGACGGTTTGCCCCGGCATGAAGTGATGGTCGTCGCCACCGGTGGGCAGGGCGAGGCACGAGCCGCTTTGGCGCGCATCGCCGAAGGCAACCATCCGGTGAAGCTGGAGGAGGGCGACACCGTCATCTTTTCGTCAAAGCAGATTCCCGGCAACGAAATTGCCATCGGCCATGTGATGAACCATCTGGCGCGGCGCAACATCCTGACCGTCACCGAAAAGCAGGCACATGTCCATGTGTCCGGCCATCCGGGCCGTCCGGAACTAGCCAAACTTTATGAATGGATCCGCCCGCAAATATTGGTGCCCGTCCATGGCGAGCGCCGCCATATGGCGGAGCAAGCCCGTTTCGGATTGCATCAGGGGATTGCGCAGGCAATCGTCCAGTCCAATGGCGACGTCGTCCGCCTCGCGCCCAAGGGGCCTGAAAAGATTGGTGAAGAACATACCGGTCGTCTGGCGGTAGATGGCGACACAATCATTGCCGCCAATGGCGATACCATCAACCAGCGTCGCCGCCTGTCCTGGTATGGCCTGGTCAGCGTGGCGATTGCGTTGGACGGCGATGATAATCTGCTCGGCGATCCGGTCATCCGCGTTCATGGCGTTCCGATTGAAGAGGATCTGGAAGATTTTCTGGACGAAGCGGGACAGGCTATCGAAAAAACGGTCAAGGAATGGCGCGGTGATATGGATAGTCTGCGCGAATCCGTCCGGCTGGCGGTGCGTCGTGTGGCGACCAGCTGGACTGGTAAAAAGCCGATTGTTGACGTGTTGATTGTGGAGACAGCATGAACTGGTTCTCGATATTTGCAATTTACGCGCTGTTCTGGGTCCTCAGCGCCTTCGTCATTCTTCCCATCGGCGTGCGGACGCATGAAGAATTGGGCATGGAGAAAACGGTCGGGCAGGCTGATAGCGCGCCCGGAAATTTCAGGCCGCTACGGGTTATTGCATATACGACATTATTGTCGGCGATATTGTTCGGCCTGTTCTACGCCAATTATACCTATGGCTGGATCGACAGGACGAGCTTTGATTTTCTGGTCAAAGGACCCGAATAATCAGTTCCTGAGGCGTTCAATGGCCTGCGCCAGTGCGACATAGAGTTTGCCAACATCCGATGACAACAAGGTTACCCCGATTGCATTGCCATCGCGGGTGCTGAGCAGCACACGCATCATCGCCTCGAAATCGTGGATGTAGCGATTAACATGATCGCGGAATTCGGCGTCGTCGTCATAGTGCGCCGCAATGATCTTTGCCTCGCCACTGTCGAGTAGCCGGACCGCACGGCGGGTGAATACGCCCCGGTCGCCCTTTAAATATGCGGCCCAAGCCGTATCGGTGACTTCGTTGGAAAGGATTTTGGCGACGTCGATAGCGGCAGAATTCAGCGATTCAGTGAGCAACGCCATACGACGAGCGAACCCTTCGTCATCCAAACCGCCAAAGCTTGCATGGGCTGTTGAAACCCGTTGTTCCAGATTGCTGGCCATATCATCCACCAGCTTCATCTGTGCAGCGATTTTCTCTTCAACATCGGCCGCAAGCGTCAGGTTGCGATCCAGCGCGTCCCGCATCGCGACATCAAGCACCTTGACCTGACTGTCGACTGCGCTTTCGATAGCCAAGCGATTTTGTTCGGTCAGCTTGTCGGCAATATGCGCCAGTTCACCTTCGACAATCTTCCGGCTGTTGTCAGCGGCCTGCTTGGTCGTTTCGCGCACACGCAGCAGCGATGAAACAAGCTGGTCATTGGCAACACCTGATAACTCTTCCAGGACGGCCCGCGTGTGGGTGATCGCGGTTGACAGTGCGTCGACCTGTTCCTGCTGGTTGGCAAAGTGCTCGGAAGAACTGCCCAGCAATTCTTCGATAGCGGAACGTTGGGTCGCGACCAGATTTTCGAGCGAGGAAATCGAGGAAAGCAGGGCATTGCTGCCCGCATCTGCCTGCTCAAGTTCGCTACGCACCGCTTCAAATGCTGTACGGGTGTCAGCAAAGCGGGCCTCGATCTGGCCAAGATGACCGATCAGGGCTTCCGAAGTTTCGTTGGTGATAGACGCCAAACCATTTTGCATATCCGCGACTTTTGCAATCAAGCCGTCGGTTTGCGCCTGTGTTGCGGTCAGATTTTCACCCAACTCGCCGCTCTTGCCCGAAAGGGCCGATACAGCAAATGCCAGTTTGGCAATCTGGTCGGTGGCGTCCGCATTGAAATTGGCCAGATGCGATTGGCAATCGGTAATTGACGATTTAATACGTTCGACAAGCGCAGAACTGCTTGCATCTTGCGCGTCGGTGACCGCTTCAAGATGGGCGATTGAAGTTCCCAGCTCATCGAGATTTCCGGCCAGTCTTTGATGGCTGTCGGATACCCGAGCGTCGATTTTCGCGGCAATGTCGGTGATGCGTTGCTCGACATTTCCAACGCTGTCGGCCAGTTGTGCGAGCAAATTGGATGCGCGGCTTTCGGAATCCTGCACTGAAGACGACAATTTTGCGCTGCTGTCGGTAATCCGTGTTTCCAGCGCGTTTGCGCTGTTGTTGATGCTGGTATCCAGGGCACCCAGATGGTCTCCAGCCAAAGCGGCCTTTTCGTCCATGATGGCCAATGCACTGATGATGGACTGGATCTGGCTATGCGCCGTGTTTCCGGCGATACCGATCTGGTTGGTCGCATCCTTGGCTGCGCTGGTCACTACGGGAAGGTGATTGCGCAATTGTTCGACATTGGTGACCGCCGCGTTGCTGGCGACTTGCAGCATTTTGGCGCGTTCATCTGAATCGCTCAATGCCGTGGACAGCTGCTCTGCGGCCTCTGTCAGGCGTTGGGCGGACAAGCGGCCAACGGATTCAAGCTCCCGCGCATTTTCGGCAAGAAATGAGCGGGCGAGGGCAATTTCGCCATTCACATTCCGCATGCGTGTTTCAAGCGTCTCACTCTCACTACGCAACAAAGCCGCCACATCACCAAACCGACGAGCCTCAGTTGAACTCAGCCGCATTGCCAGCAGCCACAGAACCGCAATCAGGGCAGTTGGCACCGACCAGCCTATGATCAACTCGCTGGCCCTGACTGGTGTCGGAAGCGCCATGATTTCGGCCAAATGGCCCCAGATGAAAAATCCGGTCCAACCCAATGCCGCTATGGAGAGCAGGCTGAATAGCGCGATCCTTCCCCACGGCCGGCTCTGGACAGGCTCATCCTGCCATTCCTCTTCACCATAATGGGCTGAATCAGCGACGTTTTCCTGATCATCCTGAAAGGCGACCGGGCTGCTTTCCGCAGCTTCAATAACGTTCGCATCGCCCTGCGAACGATTGATCTCGACGATTTTGGAATGTGCCGTCATGGGACATGTTTACCATATTTTAGAGTTCGTGAAACGCAAACTTAACCAAAAGACTATATCTGATGCCGAATGTCGATGGAATATGGCGCATTTAACACAGCTTTGACCGCCGCTGCAGGCGATGATCCGGCGCTGATTGCCGAGTTGCGCGCCGCTTTCATCGAAAGTGCAACGCGCCAGGTGGACCTGCTTTCACGCTCTCGGTGTGACGCCAACTGGCAATATAGCTGCTATCGCATCAAAGGATTGGCGGCCAGTTTCGGCGTATCGGAATTGATCGAACTGGCTGACGAAGCCATGGCTGGAGCTCCGGGCGATCCCGTGATCGTCAGAAAGCTCTCGACCGCCCTTAAAGAAATTCAGCTGCGCGATTGACCGGCTGAGCCGTTTTTGCTTGGCAAAATCTCCCTCCGCGCCATAGCGGAGCGATGGCCTCAATTGTCGAACAGGAAGCATCTTCGCCGCTCGTGCTGTTATGTGTCGGAGGTGGTCTCGACGGTGTGCCACATCCCGCTTTCCAGCCCATGCTAGGTAAACCCTTCCTGTTTCACCAGTTGAAGCAACTCGAGCGGCTTGGTGTATCCAAGGTCGCCGTTTCGGTGGAATCGGTTCCGCCCGCACTGCCGACAATCGTCGAACAGCTCGACCGGCCCGGGTTCAATATTCGCATTTTGCGTACACCTGCCGATCTCACCGCGCTGGTGACCGACAGCCAGCCTGTTTTCGTCAAATCCGCCGATATCCAGATCAGCGACGACAATTTAGCCGGGCTGCTGCAGCATACAGGGCGCTTTATCGCACGCCTTCCCGAACAGCCCGAACACGTCGCCTTTGAACGCATAGACCTCGCCAGTCGCTGGGCCGGGCTTGCCATGATCGACGGCATGATTGCCCGGCAGGCAAGTGTCATTCCGGAAGGTTGGAGCCTCGATTCCTGTTTGCTGCGTCAGGCTTTGCAGTCTGGCGTGCCCTTGCAGGATATGGAGGCCGGGCTGGTACTCGCCAATCGCTTGAACAAGGTTGGCGGCGCAGGAACGATCGAAATCGCTGAGGAGCACCTTCTCCCTGCCAGTCTGGATAGCGAAGATGTCTTCGGCAAAGGTTTGAACAGGATTGGCCGGAAATGGCTGCCAGCAATATTGGCTAGGCCATGGGCCGTCATTGCCACTTCGCTTTCGGTTCCGGCTTTTTCTGCGGTTTCGGCGCTGTTGGGGTATTTCGAAATCGTCGTCGGTGCGACTGCGGCAGGTTCGCTGGCGCTGGTCCTTTCGCCTTTTCGCAAACTGTGTCTTTCGGCGGATTATCGGAACCGGAGGGATTATGTCGGCGATGCTTCGCTCGGCTTGCTAGCACTTGCTCTCGCTCTAACATTATGGGCTGTCGGTGAAGCGCCCCTGGAGAGCCTGTTTCTGACTGTATTGTTGGTATTGGCGTTCTGGATGCAGAAACCTTTGGCGAAGCGCGGGCTTTCGCGGCAATTCTCGCTCATTCCGATTGCCCTGCTGCTGACCGGCGCAAGCGCCGCAGGGCTGGTTGTACCGGCATTGAAGGTGGTTCTGCTGATCAAACTCGCGCTGCTCGCTATAGATGCGAGAAAATCGGCGTCTGCCAATCAGAGTTAAAGGCTAATTAACCCCGAAACGCCTATATTGGCGCGTCAAAAACGGTAAATCGGAACGCAACAATTGGCGAACGATGCAGGGAACGACCTATTACGGGCCGCGACAGCCTGTGCGGCAGACGCACAGTTGCTGTGCGAGGACTTGTCGTATCTGCTGTTCCCGCGCGTATTGGAAACTCCCAGCGAAGAACTTCAGGCGTCTCTGCTCTTCACGCTTCGTCAGATTGTCAGCGGCGTCGAGCAATTGCTCGGGCTGACGACCGATAGCGATGCCGACCCGCAAAGCTGGAAGATTTTGAGCAAGGCCGGTCTTCTGCGTGAACCCCGTTTGATTGAATATTGCTTGGCCCGCATCGCCGAAGAAAATCTGCAGGAACGCATGGATGCCGCGCGGTTTGAGTCGCTCGAACAACTGCCGGCGAAGCTGGCGCTATCGGGCGATGCCAATCTGCAAAGCCTGGCGGTCACATTTCTGGCGGCCGAAGGCGCTAGCCGCGGAAACCGGCCTATAGGCATAGCTAGGCAGTTGCCGGCAGACCTTCTGCATTTGCTTGTCTGGCGCGTCATCGCCGTGTTTCGGACCGATGCGGAATGCAATGAGGATGATGCGGCGGCGCTGGTAGCCGCAGGGCACCGGATATTGGCTGGGCATGATGAAGCGCAAACGCTGCAGGCGGCGGCTGCCAAACTGGCCTTTTCACTGTCTGATGCCGCGCGCGCCGAACTGCTCGATCCGGCCACCGCCGGGATACCCCTTTTCGTTGCCGCGATTGTGCAGGAATTCGATCTGCATTTTGATCGCGTCATCCGCCTGATCGATGAAAATTCCGCTGCACCGATTTTGACTATATTGCGCGCCCGGGACCTCGACTTTGACGCTGCTTCCCAACAGCTGACTTTGTTGCGTGGGCAACGGAAAGACGACTTCCAGCTTCCGGCATATGTGCGCAGCTTTACGCAGCTTTCGCCGCAAGAAGCGCGTCGGCAAATCAGCCTGTGGCGTTTTGGCGGAGCCGATAGCTGATGCCGGTTCGGCCCCCTTTTCTCGTCATTCCGATCAAGGCGATGTGCGATCCCGACGGGCGTCTGCTGTCTGCTGATCCGCAATTGCGCCGTCTGCACGACGAAAGCGGCGGGGTTGAAAGTGGCATATTGGCCGTGCCTAAACTGCTCGAGCTGGTGCAATTGAGTGCCAAGACCGGCGTGCGTGTCGAACGCCTGGTACGCGTTGCCGACCGGACGCATGATCTTGACCTATGGGTTGAGGCGCAGCCGTCGGTTGAGGGCATTCGCCTATCAATTTTGGGCTGGCACGAACATCTTTGGGGGCCAGATGCGTCCGCCGAAGCGGCGACCATAGCGGCGAGCCCCTATCGCCTGGCCACGCGCACGGCCTTGTCGATTGCGCCCAATGGCCTGGTAATTCGCGCGACGGCGAGCATCCGTTCACTATTTGGCGGTGTCGTGCAAGGCCGGCGGATTGAGGATTTGCTCCAGCTCAAGTCGACCGAATTGTCGTGGAGCGATTTGCTCGCCCAATGCGAGACCATTGGTCCGCTCCCCGTCATCACCCCCAACGGAACCGCCTTGCTTTTCTCGGCTGACCCCGCGGTCAACGAGAATGGCAAACTGGTCGGATTTCACGCCCGCTTTGTCGAGGCCGCGATGCTGTCACAAGCCGAGCAGGAGCCTTCTGCGATATCGGGCGGATCCGGCCTTGGCTTTGGGCGCCAATTTGCCTCGGCGGTGCGGCAACCGCTCAGCCGGATCATGGCCAATGCGCAGACGATTGGCTCGCGGCTGAACGGACATATTGATGAAAGCTATGCCGGCTATGCGCAGGATATTGCAACGGCTGCGCGCCACCTGGCCGAACTGGTCGGCGACTTGGAGGATCTGGATGCCATCGACCGGGCCGACTTCAACGTCGCGAGCGAAGAGGTCGAACTGGGCGATATTGCGCGCAGGGTTGGCGGATTGCTGGCGCTCAAAGCTGCCGACCATCACATCGAACTTGTGCTGCCGTCCGCTGACCTGAAAGTGCCGGTGATTGGCGAGTTTCGCCGGATATTGCAGATCGTCCTCAATCTGGTCGGCAACGCAATACGCTATGCGCCCGACGGCAGTTTGGTTACCGTCTCGATCGATCCCGTATCGTCGTCGCTTTCCGTCTCTGACCAGGGGCAGGGCATCAAGGCCGAAGACCGGCAGCGCGTTTTCGAAAAGTTCGAACGCCTCGGCCGCAGCGGCGATGGTGGCAGTGGCTTGGGCCTCTACATCTCACGCCGGTTGGCGCGCGCAATGCACGGCGAATTGGTAGTCGGCGAAAGCCCGGAAGGCGGAGCGATGTTTACGCTCAGCCTTCCTAAAGCCAATCTGATTTAGCGCTTGCTGACCGGCACGTAAGGACGCGCAGTCGGGCCAGTGTACAACTGACGCGGACGGCCGATTTTCTGGCCGGGATCGGAAATCATTTCATTCCACTGCGCGACCCAGCCCACGGTGCGGGCGAGGGCGAAGAGAACGGTAAACATCGTGGTCGGGAAACCGATCGCCGACAATATGATACCCGAATAGAAATCGACATTCGGGAACAGCTTTTTCTCGATGAAATAAGGGTCGTTGAGCGCCATTTCTTCAAGCTGCATCGCAACTTCGAAAATGGGGTCATTGACCTTGAGCGCGGTCAGCACTTCGCGCACCGTTTTCTGCATGACGGTCGCACGCGGGTCATAATTTTTGTAAACGCGGTGACCAAAGCCCATCAGGCGGAACGGATCATTCTTGTCCTTCGCACGTTCGATATAGTGCGGAATCTTGTCGGGCGTACCAATTTCGCGCAGCATGTTGAGCGCCGCTTCATTGGCACCCCCATGTGCCGGGCCCCACAGGCAGGCAATGCCCGCTGCGATACAGGCAAAGGGATTGGCACCCGACGAACCGGCAAGGCGCACGGTGGAGGTCGACGCATTCTGTTCATGGTCTGCATGCAGGATGAAAATGCGATCCAGCGCCTGCTCGACTGCCGGAATGACTTCATATTCTTCAGCCGGAACGCCAAAGGTCATGCGCAGGAAGTTGCCGGTGTAAGACAGCTTGTTGTCGGGATAGATGAAGGGCTGTCCGACCGAATATTTATAGGCCATCGCCGCAATGGTAGGCATTTTGGCAATCAGGCGGTGGCTGGCAATCTTGCGCTGCACCGGATCGGCAATGTCGGTCGAGTCATGGTAGAATGCCGACAGCGCACCAACCACGCCGCACATGATCGCCATCGGGTGCGCGTCGCGACGGAACCCACGGTAGAAAGTCGCCAACTGCTCGTGCAGCATCGTGTGCCGCGAAATGGTGTAACTGAAATCGTCCAGTTCCTGCTTCGACGGCAGTTCGCCGTTCAGCAACAAGTAGGACACTTCCATGAAGCTCGACTCTTCTGACAGTTCCTCGATCGAATAGCCGCGGTGCAACAACACGCCTTCATCGCCATCGATATAGGTCAACTGCGATTCACAGCTGGCGGTTGAGGTAAAGCCCGGGTCAAAGGTGAAGCAATCGGTCTGGGCATAGAGCTTGCGAATGTCGATAACATCCGGACCCACTGTCCCGGATACCACTGGCAGGTCGACCTGCTGGTCACCCAAGTTGAGAGTCGCAACCTTGTTTGTCATGCGCGTTCCATTCACTCATTTGGCCGGGGAAAGCCGATTTCATTTACTCCTGTCAAACCGCCAAATCCGGTTGTTTTTATAGTTTTGGCAGCCTCACAAGAGGCGGGAGACGAAAATACAGGCATAGCAAGACCGAGGTCGGAATATGCCCCTTGTCGCGGCTTCCTTGCGCAGTTTTGTGCGGCGCGTCAAGGGTATCGAAAACGGCTTGTTTCTCGTTGAAACACAAGCATAACAGACTTTGTGGTGGGGCACTGGTTTCAGGGCTGGCCGCAACATGCAATTTGCTATCGATGAACCCATATCGATCACAGCCGACCATTCGGGCAGCAAATGGCTTTCCACCGTCGATATCTGGCTGGAATCCGAACAGGAACGCCTTCCGCTATTGATTCCAGTCGCGTTGGGTCTTGGAATTTCGATCTGGCAGGTTTTTGGCGCGGAACAGGGGTGGTTGGTCGCCAGCGCCTGCGCTGGAGCAGCATTGCTCGGACTGTCGATTGGCCCTTCGTCGCGGTTGAAGGGGCTGATGCTCATCGGTGCCTTTTTGGTTGGAATGGGCTATGGCGCCATAACATTGAAATCATGGCTGTACGGCGCTTCAGCGCTGGAAAGGCCATGGATTGGCACGCTGCACGGGCGTGTCGAAAGCATCGAGGATGTGTCGGCCCGCGATATTGTCCGTTACCGAATATATGTCGGTCAGCATCCGGAACTACCTCCGATCATCCGGGTGAATATTGACAAGCAGCTTGCCTCACCTGAAATCAATCCGGGAAGCGTCATCAAGTTCAAGGTACGATTGATGCCGCCACCCGGGCCCGCCTTGCCGGGAAGTTATGATTTCGCACGGACAGCATGGTTTGGCGGAATAGGTGCAACCGGCAGGATATTGGGGCCTGTTCGCATCCTGTCTCCGCCGCTCGACCGGCAGGATTTCTGGAACAGCGCCCGCAACGCACTGTCGACGCGGATTCAGGTTGCGATGGGCGCTGAAACCGGCCCGGTCGGTAGCGCTTTGCTGGTCGGCACACGCGGCAGTATTGATGAAGCCGATGCGGAGGCACTCCGCAATTCGGGAATGGCGCATCTTTTGTCGGTCAGTGGGCTGCATGTGACCGCTGTCGTAGGCGGAACCTTTATATTGGTCGCAAGTCTGCTGGCGCTATGGCCCTGGCTGGCTTTGCGGGTATCGGTGCCGCTGGCGTCGGCCGCCTGTGCAGCCACCATCGCAATACTTTATACCTTGTTGACCGGGGCGGAGGTGCCAACCGTTCGCGCCTGTATCGCAGCTCTGCTCATTCTTGTCGCTTTGGCAATGGGACGAGACGCGTTGTCCCTGCGTCTGCTTGCCGCCGGTGCCACTTTTGTCTTGCTTTTCTGGTCAGAGGCGCTGGCAGGGCCAAGCTTTCAGCTGAGCTTTGCGGCGGTTGGAACCATCATCATTTTGCATGATAGCGCCTGGATGCGGTACTGGATGCAGCGGCGCGAAGAGGGATTATTCTCTCGCATGGCGCGGCAATTATTTGGATTGCTGCTAACGGGCCTGGCCATTGAATTGGTGCTGGCCCCGATTGCCTTGTTTCATTTTCACAAAAGCGGCCTTTATGGTGCGTTTGCGAACATTGCGGCCATTCCCTTGACAACATTTCTGGTCATGCCCGCGCAGTTGCTGGGACTTTTGGCCGATTTCCTTTGGTCAGGGTTGGGGACACCTTTTTGGTGGGTGGCAAAGCAGGGCATCACAGCAATTTTATGGATTGCTCATTTGGTGAGCGCGGCCCCAGGCGCAGTTGCTCTTTTGCCCGAAATGCCGGTTTGGGCATTTGGAACGGCAATGCTGTCCGGCTTGGCCATCGCGATATTCGGGTCGCGCTGGCGATGGTTGGCGCTGGGACCGATGCTATTCGCATCCATAGCCATGCTCAGCGCCCCGCGTCCCGATATGTTGTTGACCGGTGATGGCCAGCATCTGGCGGTCATATATGGCGACGGACAACTGGCTTTGCTTCGACCAAGGGCAGGGGAATATACCCGCTCCATCCTGGGAGAAACAGCGGCAATCGGGGAAGAGGCTATGGCACTGGACGATATGCCCGGTGCAGTTTGCAATCCGGATGGATGTGCATTTGCACTGCAAAAAGGCGGACGCCACTGGCATATATTGGCCTTGCGTTCAGGCTATATGATCCCGTCGATGGAATTGGCGGCGGCGTGTCGGCGGAGCGATATTGTCATCAGCAGCAGGCGGCTGCCCTGGAGCTGCAAGCCGCATTGGTTAAAGGCCGATGCTGCATTACTTGAACGATCGGGCGGATTGGCATTCTATTTGGCTGAAGCGCGAATTAGCAGTGTGGCCGAGGAAAACGCCCACCATCCCTGGTCGGCCTATGCGCCGCACCGCCTGCAAGCTCGGGCTGAACGGCGCGCAAAAGAAAAAGCGGCGAGGGAGGCCCCGCCGCTTTCGAAAAATGTCGTGCCGAAACCTCAGTGGTAGCGGCGAAGCAGGCCAGCGAGCCGCCCCTGCACCTCAACCTCATTGGCATCATAATATTGCGGGTCATAGCTGCTGTTCGCCGGATCAAGCCGGATGCGGCCATTTTCACGGCGAAGATATTTGAGCGTCGCTTCTTCCCCACGAACCAATGCCACCACGATTTCGCCATCGCGCGCGGTCTGGGTTTTGCGGATCAGCGCATAGTCGCCATCGAGAATGCCTGCCTCGACCATCGAGTCGCCGGATACTTCGAGCGCATAATGTTCACCCGAACCCAGCAAAGCCATTGGCACCGAAAGCGAATTTTGTCCTTCAAGTGCTTCGATCGGAACACCGGCAGCGATCTTTCCATGCAGCGGGATTTCGATGACGTCGTTCGCAGCCACCGGCAATGTCTTGGCTAGGGCAGGGCGATGATCGGCGATATTCGCGACCTTGGCATTGACCGCCTCATTTTGCGAAAGCGAACGGGCGCTGCCACCATCGGGCATTTTGACCACTTCCAATGCGCGGGCGCGATTGGGAAGGCGACGGAGGAAACCGCGCTCTTCCAAAGCGCCTATCAGCCGATGCACGCCCGATTTGCTCTTGAGATCGAGCGCCTCTTTCATTTCCTCAAAAGATGGAGAAACGCCGGACGTTTCAAGGCGTTCGTGGATGAACATCAAAAGCGCGTGCTGTTTGGAGGTCAACATGGTTTGTTCCTGCCTGGTTGAACAGATGTGGAACGATTAGGAAACAAAGAGGGGTGTTGTCAAGCGGAGTTACAAAGCGCCGCTTTCAGATTTGCAGCGGGTAATAGTCAACCCGTTCGCCCGCCGCAGTGAATCCGGTATTGGCAGGGCGTATTATCAATGCGTTAGCCTCTGACAGGGCGGCCAACATGGCGCTGTCATTGACGCCAACCGGGACCAACATGCCATCGACCAGCTTTGCCCGCAGATGGTCGGTACGCGGACCATTGGCGGCCAGATCGACGCCTGTCGGCGCGGTGAGTCGCTGTGGCAACGGGTCTGCTGCTCCACAAAGATGTGCGATCAGAGGGCGCAGATAGAGCATGGCAGTGACGAAGGCTGACACGGGATTGCCCGGCAACCCGAGTGTGACCGCTGCACCCAATCGGCCTGCAATCACCGGCTTGCCGGGGCGCATGGCGATTTTCCAGAAGACAATCTCGCCACCCGCCGCTTTCAGCGCGGGTACGATCAGGTCGTGATCGCCCACAGATGCTCCGCCGGTGGTGACGATGATGTCATGGTCGGCAAGCGCGCGGAACTGCTGTGTAAGTACTTCCAGATTATCCTCGACCGCGGGAAACTCGCTTAGCTCGACGGGCAGTCCGCGCAGCATGGCGGCCAGCATCACGCCGTTCGACGCCGGTATCTGATCTTCGGCACAGCGCGCACCCGGTGCTACCAGCTCATTGCCCGTCGAGACCAGCGCGACCTTCAATTTGCGGTGTACGGTCAGTTCGCCATGCCCCGCCATGGCGGCCAGCGCGACGTGGCGGGCGTGCAACTCAGCGCCTTTTGGCACGACGACCGTGCCCTCTGCAAAATCGCCACCGGCATAGCGCACATTTTGCCCTGCCTTTTTGGGCGCTTCGTCCGTTAGCGTGACAAGGTCGCCCTCACGCGAGACATTTTCTTGAATGATGATAGTGTCAGCGCCTTCGGGAACGACGGCACCGGTGAAGATGCGCACCGCTTCACCAGCACTGACATTGTCTGTAAACTGTTTGCCCGCTGCGCTTTCGCCAATGACCGTCCACGGACCCGCAGCATCGGCAAAGCGGATCGCATAGCCATCCATGGCCGACAGATCGCGCGCAGGCTGGGTGCGCAGCGCCACGACATCCTCCGCCGCCCAGCGCCCGGCAGCCTCGGCCAGAGCTACGCGTTCAGTCTCAACCGGCTCCTTCAGCGCCAATATCCGCGCCTGCGCTTCTTCAACCGAAATCATTCCGCGTGCCAGTCGCCCGACTTGCCCCCGCTTTTCGAAAGCAGGCGCACGCCCGAAATCACCATGCCCTTGTCGAGCGCCTTGGCCATGTCATAGATGGTGAGCAGCGCGACAGAAGCCGCCGTCATTGCCTCCATCTCCACCCCGGTCTGCCCGGTGAGGCGGGCGAGGGCGGTGACGCGGATGCCTTTCTCCTCAAACTCGAAATCGACCGCGACCTTGGAAAGCGCCAATGGATGGCAGAGCGGGATTAGTTCGCTGGTCTTCTTCGCCGCCATGATGCCGGCGATGCGTGCGGTGGCGAGGACATCGCCTTTCTTGACTGCACCCTCACGGATCGCCGTCAGCGCCTCCGCCGACATGGCGATGCGCCCTTCGGCTACGGCTTCCCGCACGGTCGCGGCCTTGGCGGAGATATCGACCATCGCGGCATTGCCTGCTTCGTCGAGATGGGTGAGCTTGCTCATGCGCCGTTCAATAGCAGATGCGTCGCCGCAGCAACATCCGCCTGCCGCATCAGGCTCTCCCCGACCAGGAAAGTCCGCACCCCGCTTTGCGCCATCCGCACGCAATCGGCGTGTGAGGAAATCCCGCTTTCGCAGACCAACAGCACATCTTCAGGCACCATGCCCGCCAACCGCTCGGTGGTGGCGAGATCGACCTCGAAGGTCTTGAGATTGCGGTTGTTCACCCCGATCAGCTTGGACTGCAGCCGGGTGAGCGCGCGCTCCATCTCGGCCTCATCATGCACCTCGACCAGCACGTCGAGGTCGTGCTCGCGTGCCGCCGCCTCAATCTCAACCATCGCTACATCCTCAAGTGCGGCAACGATGATCAATATCGCGTCAGCCCCCATCGCCCGCGCTTCGGCGCATTGCCAAGGGTCGACCATGAAGTCCTTGCGGATCACCGGCAACGCGCACGCCGCGCGCGCGGCGATCAGATAATCCTCATGCCCCTGAAAATAAGGCGCATCGGTCAGCACCGAAAGGCACGCCGCCCCGCCTGCCTGATAGGCCGCCGCATGCGCCGCCGGATCAAAGTCGGCGCGGATCAAGCCCTTGGAGGGACTCGCCTTCTTGATCTCCGCAATCAGGGCAAAGCCGCCCTCCGCCTTTGTGCGCAACGCCGCCTCAAAGCCGCGGACGGGGGAGGGGTCAGCCCAGTCTGGCCGCCGCCCCGAAGGATAGCTCAGCTTGCGCGCCGCAACCTCGTCGCGCTTGGTGGCGCATATTTCATCCAATTTATTGGCCATGCGCAGCGGGTAGCGCGCACGACGCGATGTTCAAATAGTTTTAGGCAGGCGGCGCAAAGAATTTTCCCCGCTCCACCCGCTCCCCCATAAAAACCGCTGTCCTACACGCCCCGGCATGCGATAAATGCCCCGCCTTTTTCATGAAGCAAGGAAAAGGCCCATGGCTCAAGAGATACTCCCCCCCGAAGACGAACCCGAACCTGAACGCTTCGAAATCGATCCCGAAGACCTGCCCCCCACGCTCGCCTTCACCCCCGTGCCGCGCAAGAAGCTGCGCTCCAACGGGCTCACCCCGATGCGGCAACGCGCCTTCATCGCCTATCTGTCGGTCAATGGCAGTGTGGAGATGTCGGCCACCGCCATCGGCGCGAGCGACACCGCGCTCTACAGCCTCAAACGGGCGGAGGGCGCGGAAAGCTTTGCCGCCGCATGGGATACAGCGATAGAGATGGGCGCGCGCCGCGTGCTCGATACGCTGATGGATCATGCCATCCACGGCACGCCGGAAAAGCTGCTGAAGGATGGCAAGGTCATCCTCGAACGGCGCAAGTTCAACACGCGCAGCATGATGTGGATCGTCCAGCAACGCTTTCCGGAACTCTATGGCGGCAACCTCAATCTCTCCGCCCGCCCGGCGAGCAGCCTGCCGCACGGCCTGCAAAAGCTGAAGGAAGAATGGCGCAAGGAGTGGGAGGAGGAAGCCGCCCAAAATGCCGCCGATCGCGAGGCGCAGGAGGCGGCCGAGCAGAACAGCACAGCCGCCACGATCGAGCGCATCCTGAAAAAATATGCGGCCAAGGTGCGCGAAGAACATCATTTCCGCATGGCCGGTAACGCCATCGCCGCCGATTTCGCGCTGCGGCAATTGGCGCAGCTGGAGGTTGTGCTCGATGTCGGCGGCGCGAGCCTGGAGATCATCCGAGACCATTTCCATCAGGCCCGCCATGGCGGCCCGTGGAGCACCTATATCAGCCGCGCGATGGAGGCGGTGCGGCACGAGGCGTGGGAAAAGGAAAGCGCCGACGCCCTTGCCCTTGGAGAAGCGGGCTCGTCCGCCCTAGCCTCAGCGGAGGAGGAAAACGACACCCCCAAACCCTACACCCGCCCCGCATTGCCCTTTTATCTCACCGAGGCGGATTTAGAGGCCGACCAAGCCGCCCGCACCGCCGCGACCAAGCCCGCCAACCAGAATTGGCGGCAAAGGCTGGCACAGGAACAGGAGTGGCGCGAGGGGCGACGGACGGAGAGCGAGGACCCGGGGGAAGGGGAGACCTATTTGCCGGAGGGGTGAGGTCAGTGTCAGGGTTGCTTGTAAACAACAGCAGTCTTGAGCATAAGGTTGAATATTGCTGGCGCTATAACATCGCTCTAACATCAACACCTTGGAGGAACGGATGACAGAAGACACTCTGGATTCGAAAAAGAGCGAACCAATAGCACTCTCAGAACTATTACTCGATGCGGAAAATCCAAGATTTGCAGGAGCCTCAAGTCCGAAATTAGAACAAGCGGACGTCCTCGATCATATTGTAAAAACCTTTGGTGTGGACGATGTGTTGAGTTCGCTATCGATTAATGGATACATGCCAGCAGAGCCAATAGTCTGTCGAAGAGAGCCGGGTAGTCGCCACGCGATTGTTATGGAAGGCAACCGCAGACTTGCAGCCTGCCTGATAATTGCTGGAGACGAGAGAGCATCTCGCCACAGAGCTAGGCACTTGGAGTACAATGAGCGATGGGTTGCGCATGGGTCAAAGTCAATTGATCCGATACCAGCTATCGTTTTTGAAGGTAAAGATCAGAAAAAGTCGTTGTTATCTTATTTAGGCGTTCGTCATATCGCGTCGTCGCAGGGGTGGGATTCCTATGCGAAAGCCGCATGGGTAGCTCAAGTTGTCGAGGAAAACTCACTGCCACTGGCGGATGTAGCCTTGATGATCGGAGACAAGCACAACACTATTAAACGAATGTTGGAAGGTTTTTATTTCGTAAAACAGGCCGAGGCAGCGGGCGAATTTAGACCTAGTGACAGTTTGAGGCGAGGTCGAGGAAGCATCGCTGAATATCCGTTTTCTTGGGTTTACACATTTTTGGGTTACACTGCTGCTCGATCATATCTTGGCTTAGATGATGGTGAGCCTAAGAAACTTTTAGTTCCTGAAGCAAATCTTCGACGTGCGGGTGTCGTTGCAAGAGCTATGTTCGGAGATGCATCCAAGGGGCGCAGTGCGGCGATCCAAGATTCGCGAGAATTGGGTGATCTAGCCTCGGTTTTTTCCGATCCAGATAAAATATCGCTTCTCGAAAATGGAAAATCTGTTGCGGAAATCGCCCGCCTTACAAAACCAATCGAAGATCGGCTGCGAGAGGGATTGTCTGAAGTCCGTTCACTCCAAAGCGAAATTGTTTCAGGAATTTCTGAACAACAGCTCGAAATGGAATTAGCGGAGTCTCTCGTCGGACTTTCCAACATTAACAGACGCACCGCCGAAGATATTGCAAAGCGTGTCGAAGCAGCGGCGAGAGGGGAAAGCTAATGAGAGGTGATGTGTATTCACAGCGCCATGCCTTCCAAAAACTAGTTAAGAATGCCGATCAAGCCGAATTTGCTGCCATTGCCAGTACAAGCGCTATTGTTGACCAAGGCGTTTATGACGACCGTGTCGCAGATGCGATGGATGACTACGACGTGGGTGCTGACGCAGATGTCGAAAGATGGGAACGAGATGACCTCGCATTTGATAGTGCGGTCGGACAGGCTCGAGAAGAAATTGAGCGCCGTGTTGCTATAATGGGCGCATCTTATCCGTTCCAACTAGACGGCGGTTCTCTGGTTTATACAAAAAGTAACAGCGGATTTTATGAGTTTTGTCTTGCGGCATCTCTCGCCGAACAAATTACTTCTGGCGCGAACGTAGGCTTTCCAAGGCTGTTTGAGCGCCTGTGCGCATTGTTAGTGCAAGAGTTTTTTGGTCCCTATGCAAAGTCGTTTCATGTTGGTTCTCCACGACAACCTGATGGGCATTCTCAGTTTGGCGCTGCAATGAGAGATGCTCATTTGATGACAGGCGAGTTTATTTGGAGCCCTGACCCGGACTTACCGACTGATGTGACCCACACAGGAGATGAAGGCGTCGACTTCATAGTCTGGGCCAAACCACCGGATCAACGCATAGGAAGCGCATTTGTGCTCGGTCAATGTGCTTGCGGCGATGATTGGACCGAAAAATTCAACGATGCCGATCTAAAACGGTATAGGAAATGGTTTAACCCGCTCTCTTATATTGAACCTCTTTTTGCCTTCGCCACTCCCTATCATGTCGCCGATGGCTTTCTCGGTGAAGCATCCCGGAGAGCGGGATTAGTTTTTGACCGAGCGCGACTTTCGATCCTTGCCGATGCAGCTTGCGGGAGAGTAGAGTTTAACGAACGGATCCCTCAGATGGATGAGCTATCAAAATTAGTGTTACCGCAGCTGGAGGATGCCGGATAACCCGAATTTCAGATTTCGAAATTTGTGGATTGAAACGTTATTTACGCTACAGGCCAAACGAAATCTTCGGGGAGAAAACTATGCCCACTGCGGTTTCATTGTTTACCGGTTGTGGCGGAAGCGATTCAGGTTTGATTGACGCTGGTTTCGATGTGTTGATGGCTAACGACATCACGTCCTACGCTAAAGACCTCTACAACGCTAATTTACCAGAGACTGATTACGTACTTGGTGATGTCGCCGGAGTGAAAGCATTTCCAAAAGCTGACTTGTTAGTGGGTTGTTATCCCTGCCAAGGCTTCAGTATGGGCGGCGTCCGGGACCCGAACCGCAAAATCAACTATCTTTACAGAGAATTCGATAGAGCACTTCGTCAAGTCCGCCCTAAGGCTTTTATCGTCGAAAACGTAGCCGGAATGACTCGAAGCGGGCACCTACACTTACTACGAAATCAATTGATACGGTTTCGTTCGGCAGGCTATCGGGTCGAACACAAGCTTTTGAGCGCGATCGACTATGGCGTTCCGCAAGAGCGAACACGCTTGTTTTTCGTTGGCATTCGGAGCGATCTCGGACAGCGATACCAATTTCCCGAGCCTACCCACTCAATTAACTTGGTCGACGGGACGATCTCTTGCCCTACGATACGTGATGCTATCGGTGATTTGCCGTTATGGCCCGAAGGAGAGTATGATACTCAGCCCTTTCACTGGTATTATCTTTCCCGGAACCGTTGGCGGGGCTGGAACGAACAAGCCCGAACAGTTGTTGCAAATAGCCGACACGTAGGACTTCATCCAGTAAGCCCCCCGTTGGAAAGGGTTCATACCGATGAATGGAGATTCAAGTACGACGGTCCAGCGCGGCGGCTGTCTTATCGTGAAACTGCACGACTACAAGGATTTAAGCGAGACCTTCAATTTCCAGACACGGCAGGATTAAAATTTAAATATCAGGTGGTCGGGAATGCTGTTCCACCTCCGCTCTTTAGAGCTGTAGCTTCGGCTTTACCTAATATTTGGTAGCCGCTAGCGAGAAACTGGACAGGTGAAAGTGCCAATTCACTCTTCGACCTACCGCAGCTTCGCCAAAACAATGCCGTCGGCCTTAGAGCGGTCCCTGACCGACTCTTCACTGCGGGTTAGCGCCTTTGCGACGGCTTTGAGACCGATGCCTTTTTTCGCCAGAGTGTGGAGCTTGTCGATCTCCGATGCGGTCCACGGTTGCTTGTGCCGCTCAAAGATCGTCTTGCCCATTATTCCTCTCCCATCCTCAGCGCCGCAATAAACGCTTCCTGAGGGATCGAGACCGAGCCATACTCCCTCATCCGCGCCTTCCCCTTCTTCTGCTTCTCCAACAGCTTCTTCTTGCGCGAAATGTCGCCGCCCCCGCGTAGGCCTTCGGCCAGCTTCGCTTCCGCCGGGGCAGGCTCCGCATTTGGCGGTCACATCCTTGCGCAGCGATCGACTTCCGCCGCCTACGCCCCGCACAACGCTTTATGCTTATCCTGCGCGCTTTTGTCGATGGCGGTGCTGATGTCCCTGCGCCCAGCGTAAAAGGCGTTCCATCCTGCGATCACCAATGTGCTGGCCGGGCATTGGTCGGCGGCGGCTTGCTCTTGGGCGGCAGTCAGATTGTTTGTGCTGGTCTTGATCACGGCGGCCCAGCCCTGAATGGCGGAGCTGTTCATTGCCGCAATACCAAGGTCTTTCTGGATTTTCTCGCTGAAACATGCACCGATGACAGGGTCGGCCTTTGCCGCATCGACTACGGCCTTTAACGCCTTTCGCCGTCCGGGATAGCCCGCCTTGTTCGCCTTTTCCCAATCCATCCCCACGGCGCTGCATTTTTGCGCACGGGCCAGATCAAATTGTGCGTGGGCCGCGCTGGCCATGACAATTGCAACTGCGCCGATCAGGACCGATGATCCCATTTTGTGCATGGCTATTCTCCCTGTCTCGCCAAACCACCCCGCAATATTTTGACAGGCGCATCACGCAGCGCAAGCGGAAAAAGCGGTTACTCTTCGCCCATGCGAAGCGCAGCAATAAACGCCTCCTGCGGGATCGACACGCTGCCATACTCTCTCATCCGCGCCTTCCCCTTCTTCTGCTTTTCCAACAGCTTCTTCTTGCGCGAAATATCGCCGCCATAGCATTTGGCGGTCACATCCTTGCGCATCGCGGCGATGGTTTCGCGTGCGATCACCTTGCCGCCGATCGCCGCCTGAATGGGGATTTTGAACAGGTGGCGGGGGATCAGGTCTTTCAGGCGCTCGCACATGCCGCGCCCGCGCGCCTCCGCGGTGCCGCGGTGGACGATCATGCTCAGCGCGTCGACCGGGTCTCCATTGACGAGGATGCTCATCTTGACAAGGTCGCCCTCGCGGTGGCCGATCTGGTGGTAATCAAAGCTCGCATAGCCTCTGGAGATGCTCTTCAGCCGGTCGTAAAAATCGAACACCACTTCGTTCAAGGGCAGTTCGTAGACGAGCTGGGCGCGGCCGCCGACATAGGTCAGCTGCTTCTGCACGCCGCGCCTGTCCTGGCATAGCTTCAGGATCGATCCCAGATATTCGTCGGGGCAGTAAATCGTCGCCTCGATCCAGGGTTCCTGAATCTCGTCAATGCGGTTCACATCGGGCATGTCCGCCGGGTTGTGCAGCTCCATCTCGCGCGCATCGTCGGTCTTGCTGCGGCTGAGTTTCAGCTTGTAAACCACCGACGGCGCGGTGGTGATCAGATCTAGGTCAAACTCTCTGGATAGGCGTTCCTGGATGATTTCCAGATGGAGCAGCCCCAGAAAGCCGCAACGAAAGCCAAAGCCCAATGCGGCGCTGCTTTCGGTTTCGAAACTGAACGACGCGTCGTTGAGGCGCAGCTTGGAGATAGATTCGCGCAGCTTCTCGAAATCCGCGGCGTCGGTGGGGAAGAGGCCGCAGAACACCACCGGCTGCACTTCCTTGAAGCCGGGCAGGGGCTCTGCCGCGGGGCGCTTGGCGTCTGTGATCGTATCACCCACGCGGGTTTGCGCGACTTCCTTGATCTGTGCGGTGATGATGCCGACTTCGCCCGCGGCGATTTCGGTGAGGATTTCCAGCTTGGGCCGCATGCAGCCGACGCGGTCGACCAGATGTTTGGTGCCGGCGGCCATGAACTGGATTTCCTGGCCTTTTTTGATCACGCCGTCGATCACGCGGATCAGGATGACGACGCCCAGATAGGGGTCATACCAGCTATCGACCAGCATGGCCTTCAACGGTGCAGTGCGATCGCCCTTGGGCGGGGGGATGCGGGTGACGATCGCCTCAAGCACCTCGGCGATGCCGATGCCGGATTTGGCGCTGGTGAGGACCGCGTCATCGGCGGGGAGGCCGATGATTTCCTCGATTTCGGCCTTCACCTTGTCCACCTCTGCGGCGGGCAGGTCGATCTTGTTGATGACGGGGACGATTTCATGGTCATGCTCGATCGACTGGTACACATTGGCGAGGGTTTGGGCCTCGACCCCTTGGGCTGCATCAACCACGAGCAGCGCGCCTTCGCAGGCGGCGAGGGAGCGCGAGACTTCATAGGCGAAGTCGACATGGCCGGGGGTGTCCATCAGGTTCAGCTCATACAGCTGGCCGTCATTCGCGGTGTAGTTGAGGCGCACCGTCTGCGCCTTGATGGTGATCCCGCGTTCCTTCTCAATGTCCATATTATCAAGGACTTGCGCCGACATCTCGCGCTCGGACAGGCCACCGGTATGTTGGATTAGCCGGTCCGCCAAGGTCGACTTGCCATGATCAATATGGGCGATAATGCTAAAGTTGCGGATGTGGGACAATTCAGTCATGCGCGCGCCTCTAGCAGCGCGGGACATTCCCCACAAGGCAGCGCAATCGCTGCATGACAGTTGCTATTGGCTCTGCTAGGCGCGCGCCATCATGCTCAACCTGAACGGCATCACCGTGCGCCTTGGCGGACGCACTATCCTCGACCGCGCCACCGCGGCGCTGCCGCCATATGGCCGTATCGGTTTGATCGGGCGCAACGGTGCCGGCAAGTCGACTTTGATGAAGGTGATGATCGGTTCGCTGGAGGCGGACGATGGCAGCCTCGAAATGCCCAAAGGGACGCGAATCGGATACATCGCGCAGGAGGCGCCAGCGGGCAACGCGACGCCGTTTGAAACCGTATTGGCCGCTGACACAGAGCGCGCTGCACTTATGCTCGAAAGTGAGCAGGAAGATCTCGATCCAGACCGGATGGCTGAGGTACACGAACGGCTGATCGCCATCGACGCTTATACTGCACCGGCACGGGCCTCGCGCATATTGGTTGGCCTCGGCTTTGACGAAGAGATGCAAGGGCAACCGCTGGATAGTTTCTCGGGTGGGTGGAAGATGCGTGTTGCGCTGGCCTCGCTGCTCTTTTCGCAACCTGATTTGTTGCTGCTCGACGAACCGTCAAACCACCTCGATCTGGAAGCGACTTTGTGGCTCGAAAACTTCCTCAAAAACTATCCTGCCATGATGGTTGTGATCAGCCACGAGCGCGATCTACTCAACAATGTCGTCGACCATATCCTGCACCTCGAAGGCGGACAGGTGACGCTTTATAGCGGCGGCTATGACAGTTTTGAGCGCCAGCGCGCCGAACGGGCTGCACAATTGGCGGCGGCCAAGGCGGCACAGGATGCTCAACGCGCCAAGTTGCAGGACTATATCGCTCGCAACTCGGCCCGCGCCTCCACCGCCAAGCAAGCACAGAGCCGAGCCAAGGCGCTTGCAAAAATGCAGCCAGTGCAAGCGATGGTCGACGATCCCACGCTAAGTTTCGATTTCCCCAGCCCTGACGAATTGAAACCGCCCCTGATCACGCTCGATCTGGCCAGTGTCGGCTATAGCCCGGGCAACCCGGTGCTACAGCGGTTGAACCTGCGTATCGACCCCGACGACCGGATTGCGCTTTTGGGTCGCAATGGCAACGGCAAGACGACATTGGCGCGTTTGCTCGCGGCGCAACTGACGCCGATGGAGGGTTCGATGAACGCATCGGGCAAGATGCGCGTCGGTTACTTCACGCAATATCAAGTCGAAGAATTGGATGGCGACGATACCCCACTGGAGCATATGACCCGCCAAATGAAAGGCGCGACGCCCGGTGCGGTGCGCGCACAACTAGGGCGCTTCGGCTTTTCTGGCGCGAAGGCGACCACGCAGGTCGGCAAGCTATCAGGAGGCGAACGCGCCCGTTTGGCGCTGGCTCTGATTACCCGTGAGGCGCCGCATATGCTTATCCTCGACGAACCGACCAACCACTTGGACGTCGATGCGCGTGAAGCTTTGGTGCAAGCTTTGAACGAATATGCTGGTACCGTCGTGCTGGTCAGTCACGACCGGCACATGCTCGAGCTGACGGCAGACAGGTTGGTGTTGGTCGACGGTGGGACGGCGAAGGAATTTTCCGGGTCGATCGAGGATTATACCGACTTCATTCTAGGCAGAGGCCCCGCCAAGGAAAAGCTTTCAAAAGCTGACCGGAAGGAAGACAAGAAGACCGCGGCAGCGGCGCGTGAAGCGCAGGCAAAGCTGAAACGCGAAGTAAACGATGCCGAGGCTGATCTGGCAAAGCTGGAAGTCGTGCTGTCCGCGATTGATAAAGCGATGTTCGATCCGCAATCCGCTTCGAGCGAATATAAAGACCTGACAATGGGCGAATTGTCGCAGCGGCGCGGAAAGATTGTAGCCGCACAGGAGGCCGCAGAAGCACGCTGGATATCCGCAAGCGAGGCTCTGGAAGCGTTGGGCTAGTCCGCCAGTTTCTGGTTCAGACGTATAAGTCGGATCGGCAGTTTCGCCAGTATTTCCAGCCTCTGCGCGCGATCTGCGCGTAGCCAGCCAGAAATTTCAACCAATGTCCGACCGCAGCCGAGACACCACTGTCCAGTCGGATCAATAGTGCAAATCTTGATGCAAGGCGATGCAATGTCATCCATTCAATTCGCCAGAACTTTCTGAATTGCATCGAGCGCGGCAGCAAAGCGCGCATCGCCAATTCCGCGAACCAAAGCATAGCGGACACCACGCGCATCCAGTTCAGATTTACACAATGCAAAGAAGTGCTGCCTTTCCTCCATTTTCGCATAAACGCGCAAACCATCGTTGACAAAGGGCAGATCGATATCGAGCAGGAGGTATAGATCGGCATAGCCATTGAAACCGGCAAACCACGGATCGCTATGCTCAAACATCATTTGCGCCCAGACTTCAGTAATCAATGGATCGGTATCGAACAGCACCAACGGCGCGCTCAATTCCGCTCCTCGCTCTGCCGCCGCCCTATTCATGCTATCCTGTGCTTCGGCGATATGAACCAGTTCCGCCATTCCGATGTTGGTGCCATGTGCCTCGCAATAAGCGCGGCCATATTCGGGGACGACCTCGCACCCGAAATGCGCAGCCAACCGAGTTGCTAGGGTCGACTTGCCCGTACTTTCCGGACCGTGAAGGCAAATATGTTTTGTAAAAACGGACTTCAAAAACGAACCCAACATTCGAGCAGCGCCTTCGCCAATCCCTTATCAATGGCTTCGCCAGCCTCTTCAACGCCATCGCGCCAATTTTTAGAATGCCCCGCTACAATCAACGCTGCAGCGGCATTGAAAAGTGTGGCGTCACGATAGGCGCGGTCCTGTTCCGTATACAATGTACCGGAGAGCAGACGACGAAGCGCATCGGCATTATAGTGCGCATCTCCGCCTTTTAGCGCTTCGGGGGGGTGGCGGGGAAGGCCGGCATCCTCAGGTGCAATGCGTTCCGGCGGCTGACCAAGGCGGATGAAACTACTTGGGCCCGAAATTGACAATTCGTCTAATGGTTCGTCGCCAGCCACCAGCATTGCATCGTCATAGACAAGCAGTTCAAGCGCACCTGCATAAACGGGCATGAAGTCAGGTCGTGCAACGCCAATGAGCTGACGTGTGACCCCAGCAGGATTGCAGGCCGGGCCGCAGAGGTTGAAGATGGTGCGCCGTCCGATTTCCCTGCGGATCGGGGCAAGGCGGCCAAGAGCGGGATGATATTTCTGCGCAAACAGAAAGGCGATGCCGAGGTCGGCGAGAGTTTGCTCTGCCGTTTCTGCCGCACGATCAAGATTGAGGCCTAACGCCTCGAGCGTATCCGCGCCGCCCGCCTTACTGGATGCCGCTCGGTTGCCGTGTTTGGCGACCGGCACTTCGCAGGCGGCCACTACGATGGCGACCGCGGTGGATACGTTCAGGCTGTGTGCGCCGTCTCCGCCTGTGCCGCAGACGTCTATGGCACCTTCGGGAGCAGAAACGCGGACCATGCGCGCTCGCATCGCGCGGATGGCACCTGCAATTTCTTCCGAGGTTTCGTCGCGTTCGGCCATTTCGATCAGGGTGGCCTTGATCTCGGCATCGCCCATGTCACCGTCGAGCATCCTGCCGAACAGGGCTTCGGATTCTTTGAGAGATAAACTCACACCCGGTCCTTTGGCGTCATTCCCGCAAGCCGCATGAAGTTTGCCAGCATGGCGTGGCCATGTTCGGTCGCGATGCTTTCGGGGTGGAACTGCACACCGTGGATCGGCAGCTCGCGGTGGCGGAAGCCCATGACATGTCCGTCATCGCTGGTTGCATTGACAATCAGCTCGACAGGAATGTCTTCGACGATCAGCGAGTGATAACGTGTGGCGGTGAAGGGGGAGGGGAGCCCCGAAAACAACCCGCTGCCATCATGGCTGACAGGGCTGGTCTTTCCATGCATCAACCCGCCGCGCACCACTTTCCCGCCGAAATGCTGGCCGATGGTCTGGTGGCCCAGACATACGCCGAGCAGCGGCTTTTTCGCTTCTGCGCAGGCTGCGACCATATCGAGACAGATACCTGCTTCATTGGGAGTACAGGGGCCGGGGGAGAGCAGAAATGCCTGCGCGCCGCTAGACAATGCCTGTCCAGCAGAAATCGCGTCGTTGCGGACGACCTCCACCTCTGCACCCAGTTCCTGCAGATAATGCACCAGGTTGAAGGTGAAACTGTCATAATTGTCGATGACAAGGATGCGGTTATCGCTCATTGGCCAAACCCTGCTTCTCCAGCGACACGCACGGCTTCGCGGGCGGCGGCCATCAGGGCGCCTGCCTTAGCCTCGCACTCGCGCTGTTCATAATCAGGGTTGCTGTCAGCAACGATGCCTGCGCCGGCCTGTACATGCAGCATGCCATCCTTGACGATGCCGGTGCGGAGCACGATGCAGCTGTCCATATTCCCATCCGGGCTGAAATAGCCGACGCCGCCGGCATAGGCACCGCGGGTTTCGGGTTCGAGTTCGGCGATGATCTCGCATGCACGGACTTTGGGCGCGCCACTGACGGTACCCGCAGGGAATCCCGCGAAAAGCGCATCGAGGGCGTCCTTGCCCTTGGCAAGACGACCAACGACGTTGGAAACGATGTGCATTACATGGCTGTAAAATTCGACCATATAGCTGTCGGTCACTGTTACGCTGCCGCCTTCTGTCACGCGGCCGACATCGTTGCGGCCCAGATCGAGCAGCATCAGATGCTCTGCCCGTTCCTTGGGATCGGCAAGCAGGCTGTCGCGGTTTTCGGCGTCTTCAATTGCAGTCTTGCCCCTTGGCCTTGTACCGGCGATCGGTCGGATAGTGACTTCATCGTCACGCACTCGAACGAGGATTTCGGGGCTTGAGCCGATGAGAGCGAAGCCAGGCATGTCGAGAAAATATAGGAAGGGCGAAGGGTTTATACGTCGTAACGCGCGATACAGATCTACAGGTGGCAAGGTGAAGGGCAGCGAAAAACGCTGCGCGAGCACTACCTGGAAGATGTCGCCTGCTGCGATATAATCCTTCGCCGTCAGCACCATCTGTTCATATTGGCCGGGCGCGAGTGCAGGTATTGGTTCAGGCAAAGCAGCAAGGTCTTCACGTGCGTGCCCTAAAGGCACGGGCTGTGAAAGCTTGGCCGCTACAGCATCAATCCGGTCATATGCGGCTTCGATCAATCTTTCGGGATTTCCACCCTCGGGCCATATAGGTGCGGCGATGTAGAGCCGATCGGCAAGACGATCGAACACCAACACCACCGTTGGCCGCACGAACATCATGTCAGGCAAACCAATGGGATTTGCAGGTGGCCTGGGCAGCTTTTCGACCAAGCCAATTGTCTCATAGCCAAAATGGCCAACAAGGCAGGCAAAGGCAGCAGGAAGACCCTGTGGCATATCGATGCGACAGGTTTCAACCAGTTTGCGAAGGCTGGCGAGCGCTCCCTCACCTGTTGGCGAAAAAGCCTCACGGTCGGTTTGCCAGCTGCGGTTGATTTCGGCAGCATCGCCTTCAGCGCGGAAGACAACGTCAGGAGCGAGACCGATTAGACTGTACCGCCCGCGTACAGCACCGCCTTCAACCGATTCAAGTATGAAGTCGCCACGTCCAGTCTCAAACAGTTTAAGCGCCGCCGAAACCGGGGTTTCGGTATCAGCGATCAGATCGCGCCAAACGATGGCGGATTGGCCTGCGGCTAGTTGCGCGCGAGCGAAATCTGCGGGACGGGCCGAGCTGGTGTCGTTCATACCCGTCCGCTATGCCTTATTGCGCTACGTCGCGATTGGTGAGCCGATTGCGCAAATCCTTTATAGCGCTTTCGTTCTTGGTCACGCCGACTTCAGCGCGTGCGGCGTTAATCAACTGTGCGGCAAATTCCTGCTGCATCAGGCCTGATAGCTCTTGCCGACGTGCGGCTAGAAGTTGGGTTTCCTTGCTCGCGTCACCTTTGATGATTGTGTTCAATTTGACCACGAACCAACCTCGGTCGGCACCAGCATCGAGTGTTTTTGCCGTTCCCTGCTTCATAGCAAACATCATCGCGAGCGGTGGCGGCATCGGCTGATCGGGTTGGTTCATATCCTTACGCATACCTGAAACCGTTTGCGCGGCAGGAAGCGATACGCCTGTGGCGGCCAAGGCTTCATCAAGGCTCTTGCCTGCATTCACCGATTTTTGAATTTGCTCGGCAACCTGTTTTGCTTTCTTTCCACCTTCGGACATCGCCCACTGCTGCGTAACGGCATTGCGAACTTGTCCCAACGGCGGTGGCGCAGCTTCGTCAAAATCAGCGATAGAGAGCATCGCATATTTTTCACCTGGTACCAGTTCGATCAATTGAGCGTCGCCGTCAGTTTCCATCTGGAAAGCAGCCTGCAACAGTTGACCCACTTCAGGTATCGGTTTGTATGTTGGTGCTGCAGGGTTCTGGCCATTGGCGAACAGTTTGGGCGTTGTTTCGACCTTCAGGCCTTGCGATTTGGCTACATCTGCGATCGTCGAGCCGCCAGCAAATTCATCTTCGATTTCACTGGTCAGATCCGACAGAACTTCGATGCGCTTTTCCGCAGCCAAAGTCTTCGCGATTTCTGCGCTTACGACTGCCAAAGGCCGTGCGGCAACTTGTGTCACTCCGTTCACTTTTACTACATACCAGCCAAGGCTGCCGCGCGTTGGCGCAGCGATTGTTCCAGACGCAGCTGAAAAAACGGCATCCGCGACAGCTTTGGATGCGCCTTGCGTTAAGCTTTCGCGCGTTGCGGCATCGCTATTGGTTGAACTCAAACCTAATTCGCGAGCGACAGCATCGAATGATTGACCGCCTGAAATTTTTGCAACCGCGGCTTTGGCTGCCGCTTCGGTCGGGAAAACAAGTTGACTGATGTTGCGCGTCTGCGATGCACCATATTGCTTTGCGTTTGCCTTGTAATAAGCGGCAATCTCATCCGTTGTCGGGGTAGCCTTGTTTCCGATAATGGACGCATCGAAAATAGCATAGTTGATGGCTCGCTTTTCCGGAACGACAAAGCGGCTCGCATTGCTGCGGTAAAAAGCAGCCAGTTGCGCTTCACTGGGTGCCACCTTGGGCAGGAAAGCCTGTGAAGGTACGATTGCCACTGCGCCACTGCGTTGTTCAAGTAACAATGATGCATAAGGAAGAACCATAGTAGCGGGAGCTTCAGCGCCAACCCCTGCGACGGGCAAAATTTGCTGGGCAAAAAGGTTCTGTCGGAAGTCATCACGAATCATCGCTTCGGTAAGGCCAAGGCCCTGCAAAAAGGAATCGAACGCTTGCTGGCTGAAGCGGCCATCGGGACCATTAACATTTGGAAGCTTGCGGATTTCCGAATCGACAAGTCGCTTACCGACCGCAACGCCATATTCTTCGCCAAAAATCGCAAGTGAGTAGCGATCGATCATGCGCTCCAAAGTCGAATCCAGACCGCCGCTTTCGACAAATTTGGTCATGTCGATGGTCGGATTGTCGCGCCGCTCGGCACGCAACTGATTGTCGAGAGAGTCGTTAAATTCACCGAGACCGATCTTTTCACTGCCCACCTTCGCCACATGACCGCCGCCCAGGCCGCCAAAGCTACCGGAACCTGTGACATCACCGAGAGCGAATGCGAAGCCAACGAGAACGACAAAAACGAGTGCGAAAAACGCACCAAAACGCGAGCCGAGCAATTTACGAATAAAGCTGATCATGTGGTTCCCGGGTAATTTTGATGGGCCAAAGGCCCGCCTGCGAGCGCTTTAGGCGGGAGGCGCGCCGTTATCAAGCGATGAAGCAGGTTTGGTTTTTGAACCAGTTTTGCTAGCGCGCGAATCAAATTTTGACCACTTCCCAATGAAGGACTGAAAATGCGCAAACTGATCGCCGGAAACTGGAAAATGAATGGATTGATTGCGCAATTGGATGATGTCGAGGAGATTGCATCTAAGATAGCAATTTATCCTGAAGTGGATACGGCATTGTGCATTCCCTCTACGCTTATCCGTCCGGCAGCGGGCAGATTTCCGGAAATGGCAATTGGCGGCCAAGATTGTCACATGGCATCCTCGGGCGCACACACCGGCTGCATTTCTGCAATTATGCTCGCGGATGCTGGCGCAAGGCTGACAATCGTCGGCCATAGCGAGCGTCGTGCGGCGCAAGGTGAAAGTGATGCAGATGTATGTGCCAAAGCGTTGGCGGCACGCTCAGCCGACTTATCGGCGATCGTCTGCGTAGGTGAAACGGAGGCGGAACGCGATGCAGGGCAGGCCGAAGCTGTGGTTCTTGGCCAATTGGCCGGATCCTTACCCGATGAAGCAACAAGTGAATGGGTTTCGATAGCCTATGAACCGGTCTGGGCGATTGGCACAGGCCGTATTCCTTCGATTGAAGATGTAGCGGCGATGCACGGAGCAATTCGAAACGCTTTGACTTCGCGCTTTGGCACGGACGGCGCTGCTATTCGAATACTTTATGGCGGTTCAATGAATGGCGACAATGCGAAAAGCTTACTGGCAGTCGCAAATGTTGATGGTGGCCTGATTGGCGGAGCGAGCCTGAAAGCAGACAAATTTTTGCCGATTGTCGAGGCTGCGGCGTCTGCCCCGCGATAACATTTGAAAAACTCGGCCACCGTCCTTATGTGGGCGGTAACTCGGCCTATTGGCCTCACAAAATTTATCGGACATACAAATGGGCCTGTTTCACTTTCTCCTCGTTGTTTTCGCTGTTGTTGCAGCCGCACTTGTCGGTGTCATTCTGATGCAGCGCTCCGAAGGTGGTGGTCTTGGTATGGGTGCAAGCCCATCGGGTCTGATGTCAGCACGCGGGGCAGGGGATTTTCTTACGCGGACAACCGCAATCTTGGCCGCGCTGTTCATCATTCTGGCAATTGCACTGGCTTTTGTTTCGGCAAAGCGCGGAACGCCAGGCAGTATTGATGAAACGCTGGAGCGCGCGACACCTACAACACAGCCAGTTGATCCGTCGGCCCAGCAACCGCAGGCTCCCGCTCAAGCAGCGCCGGCAAGCGGCTCAACTGCACCGGCCACCGAAGTTCCCGTCGACAAATAAGTTTTTTGCATCGTCCTCGATGGCGGTCAGCGACAAATTTATTTCGGTTGGGCCGATTCCGCCCCTTGCCGAATCCCCTAAACTCGTCTTAGGCCTTTCCTCCCATGGCGCGGTACATTTTCATCACCGGCGGCGTGGTCTCCTCGCTTGGCAAAGGTCTTATGGCAGCTTCTCTGGCAGCCCTTTTGCAGGCGCGCGGCTACAAGGTCCGCATTCGTAAGTTCGATCCCTATCTCAATGTCGATCCGGGCACTATGTCGCCCTATCAGCATGGCGAAGTCTATGTTACCGACGACGGAGCGGAGACCGACCTCGACCTAGGGCATTATGAGCGCTTCACCGGCGTTTCGGCGCGGCAATCAGACAATGTAACCTCTGGTCGGATCTATCGTGACATCATCGCTAAGGAACGGCGTGGCGACTATTTGGGCGCTACGGTGCAAGTCATTCCGCACGTTACGAACGAGATCAAGGCGTTTGCTCAGGCCGATGTCGATGGCCTCGATTTCGTGCTGTGCGAAATTGGCGGCACGGTGGGCGATATTGAGTCACTGCCGTTCATCGAAGCGATCCGTCAGATGCGGAATGAGCTCGGGCGTGATCAGACGGTTTTTGTTCATGTCACGTTGGTTCCCTATATCGCGGCAGCAGGCGAGTTGAAAACCAAGCCGACCCAGCACAGCGTCAAAGAACTGACCGCACTCGGTGTGCAACCTGACATTTTACTCTGCCGCTGCGAACATCCGCTTCCTGAAAATGAGCAGGCGAAGATTGCGGCTTTCTGCAACGTGCGCAAGGAAGCCGTTATTCCGGCGCTAGATGCGAAATCCATTTATGCCGTGCCGCTGCAATATCATGCCGAAGGTCTCGACTATGAGGTGCTGCGCGCCTTCGGTATCACACCGGGTGTTGCCCCCGATCTGCGTAGGTGGGAAGATATTCTCGACCGGCAGCAAAATCCCGAAGGCGAGGTTACGATCGGCGTGGTCGGTAAATATGTTGGCCTTGCAGACGCTTACAAGTCATTGAACGAAGCACTGGCGCACGGCGGTTTTGCCAACCGGGTGAAGGTCAACATCAACTGGATAGATGCCGAGTTGTTTGAGAAGGGCGATAGCGATATCGCAGCTGCGCTGGAGCCGATGCACGCGATCCTCGTTCCCGGCGGCTTTGGTGAGCGCGGGTCCGAAGGCAAAATCGCAGCAGTCCGTTTCGCCCGCGAGCGGAAGGTTCCGTTTTTTGGTATTTGTTTGGGCATGCAGATGGCTTGCATCGAAGGTGCACGGAACACGGCTGGCATCGCTGACGCATCCAGTACCGAATTTGGTCCGACCGATGAACCGGTCGTTGGGATCATCACCGAATGGATGACCGAGGAAGGGTTGCAGACCCGTGAAGCGGGCGGCGATCTGGGCGGAACGATGCGGCTCGGCGCGTATGAAGCGCGGCTAGCCGGTAACAGCCATGTGTCTGGCATCTATGGCTCGACTGTTATCTCGGAACGGCACCGCCATCGCTATGAAGTCAACGGCGCATACAAAGAACCGTTGGAAAAAGGCGGCCTGATGTTCTCCGGTATGTCACCTGATGGATTGCTACCCGAAATCGTCGAGCGGCCCGACCATCCGTGGTTCATCGGGGTGCAGTTCCACCCCGAGCTTAAGTCCAAACCTTTTGACCCGCATCCCTTGTTTGCGAGCTTCATCGAAGCTGCAGTTGAGCAGAGCCGTTTGGTTTAGCTGGGCGTCGCCCCGGCGAAGGCCGGGGCCGCTGAAAGTTGAAGCGAAGCTTATCGAAGAAACTCCAGCGGTCCCTGCCTGCGCAGGAACGACGACCCTTGTTTAAGCAGCCTTGCCGCCCTTTTTCTTCTCATCGCTATGTTCAATGATGGTCGGCGTCGTGCCACCGATCAGGATTTTGCGCGGTTTCAGCTCTTCAGGGACCTGACGCTCAAGATGAATGATCAACAAACCATCAGCAAGGTCGGCACCGCGGACGAACACATGGTCTGCAAGCTGGAAGCGGCGTTCGAAATTACGGTTGGCAATGCCAAGATGCAGGAAATCGCGGTTGTCATTGCCATCGACCTTTTTCTGGCCGGCAACCACCAACTGATTCTGCTGCGCCGTAATGTCGATTTCGTCGGGCTTAAAACCTGCGACCGCAATCGTTACCAGATATTCCGTTTCGGAAGTGCGTTCGATGTTGAACGGGGGATAGTTGTCGCCCTGGGTGACTCCGCGAGCATTTTCCAGCATATCAAAAAGACGATCAAAGCCGACAGTATTGCGGCGATAGGGGGTGAAATCAAAACGGTTCATGTCAAATTCTCCTGTTGAGCAATTTGGTTTGGGTGAAAGCCCGCATGCACGGCGCTTTCTTTTCGGTTGAGGGACCGTCTCCGGCTCCCTCACGGATTAGATGGAATGAGAAAGGCAAAAATCAAGGCCGCCCAATAAAAATTGGACGGCCTGATTGACGAAAATTCGTCAGGGTCTCACCGTTTCGCTTTTCGCGAAATCGCGTGGGACCAAATCCCCCTGAACCACGGCCATTCAGCGATGAACCTTATTCAGCATCTGCAAAATGACCTAAATCGGCTCTATCGCAACGATTCTCTGGCTCGGTCGAACGCTTTTTTGCTGAGTGTGTCATCGCTGCAACAATATTGTAATAGAGGCTTTGGCTTGCGCGTACCGATAGCGCCGCCTAAAGGCTTGTCTTGCAACACTATGCCGGAACACTGCCCGACATGATCCTCAATCGATACGAACGCATGATCGCCAGGCGCTATGTGCTGCCGGGCAAAGGCGAGGGTTTCATTTTCCTCGTCGCCACGATCAGTCTGGTCGCCGTCGCACTCGGAGTCGCGGCGCTCATCATCGTGATGAGCGTGATGAACGGTTTTCGCGCCGAACTGTTCGACAAGATTGTCGGTTTGAATGGCCATGCGGTGGTGCAGGGTTATGGTGGGCGATTGGCCGACTGGCGCGAGGTGCTCAAAGATGTGCGCGCGACGCCGGGGGTCACTGAAGCTTCACCATTGATCGAGCAGCCACTACTCGCGACACATGAGGGACGCGTCGAAGCGATCTTGGCTCGCGGCATGGAAGTGCGAGATATTCTCGAAAACCCCACGCTAAAGGGTAAGACTTTGGCAGGTGATATGAAGTTGCTTAGCCCGGGCAGTGAGCGCGTTGCCATCGGTTCGCGCCTTGCGCAAAATTTGGGTGCGCGCCTGGGACAACGCTTGACCATCATTAATCCTGCTGGCCGGACCACGCCCTTTGGCACTGTACCGCGCGAGATTTCCTATGAAATCGCAGCGATCTTTGAGGTCGGCGTTTATGATTATGACAAGGCTTTCGTCATCATGCCGATCGAAGATGCCCAAATCCTGATGCTTATGGGCGATCAGATCGGGATGATAGAGTTGACCACTACTGATCCGGACAAGGTCAATGATATTCTGGCACCCCTACAGCCCAAAATTGCTGACAAGGCGGTGATTGTCGATTGGAAGAGCATGAACGCGTCGTTGTTCGAGGCGCTGGCGATTGAGCGGGTGGCGATGTTCATCGTGCTATCGATCATCGTGCTGGTCGCGGTGTTCAATATTCTGTCGTCGCTGATCATGCTGGTGCGCGCCAAAACGCGCGATATCGCAATTTTGCGGACCATGGGCGCTTCGCGACAATCGCTACTCAAGATTTTCGTCACGGTTGGATTGCTGATTGGCGCAGCAGGTACCGTGGCAGGGCTGATCCTCGGTTTTGTTTTCCTCTTTTTCCGCCAGTCGATTGTAACTGCCATACAGTTTTTGACCGGGCTCGAACTTTGGGATCCCTCGATCCGCTTCCTGACCGAATTACCCTCTCGCACCGATCCATTCGAGGTGCTTGCGATTTGTACATTGGCATTGTTCTTCAGTTTCCTCGCGACGCTCTATCCGGCCTTCAAAGCGGCGGGGACAGATCCGGTTCAGGTGCTTCGCTATGAATAAGATCGTCGCCGAAATGCGTGATGTCCGGCGCAGCTTTACGCAGGGCGATGTCACCATCGATGTATTGCGGGGTGTGAACCTCTCGATTCGCGAAGGTGAACTTGTGGCGTTGCTCGGACCTTCGGGGACGGGCAAGTCAACGCTGCTTCAGGCGCTCGGTTTGCTCGAGGGTGGCTTTACTGGCTCGATCCTGATCGATGGCGAGGAAATGCGCGATGCCGGACCGGACCGTGCAACCGTGGTGCGGAGAGAAAAGCTGGGTTTCGTTTACCAGTTTCATCATTTGTTGCCCGATTTCGACGCTCTTGAAAATGTAACATTGCCACAACTTATCGCCGGAACCCAACCAGAGGAAGCAAAGCAGCGGGCGACAGATTTGCTGTCAACACTTGGCCTCGGCGAACGTCTCGAACATCGCCCGGCGAAGCTATCAGGCGGAGAGCAACAGCGTGTAGCCGTCGCCCGTGCTCTGGCCAATAAGCCGCGCCTTGTGCTCGCGGACGAGCCCACCGGAAATCTCGATGAAAAGACGGCCGACATCGTGCTGTCGGAATTCATGGCGCTGGTGCGGGGCCAAGGATCTGCTGCGCTAGTTGCAACGCATAACGAACGTCTTGCGGCAAAAATGGATCGCGTGGTCCGCCTGCATGACGGGATATTGGAGGAGAAAAACTCATGAACGTACATGATTTCACCGTCGACATGCCTGGCGGCGGCAAGCAAGACATGTCCGAATTCAAAGGCAAAGTGCTGCTGCTGGTGAATACGGCTTCGAAATGCGGCTTTACACCGCAATATAAGGGTCTTGAGCAACTGAACGAAAAATATGCGGACAAGGGTCTGGTGGTCATGGCTTTTCCCTGCAACCAGTTTGGCGCGCAGGAGCCGGGTGACGAGGAGGAGATCAAGAATTTCTGTTCGTTGACCTATGATGTCACCTTCCCGCTGGCAAAAAAGATCGATGTCAATGGGGACAATGCCGATCCGCTATGGAAGCATCTTAAAGACCAGCAAGCAGGCCTGCTCGGCAGCCGTGCGATCAAATGGAACTTCACAAAATTCCTCGTCGACCGCGATGGCAAAGTGGTTGGTCGCTATGGACCGCAAGTGGCCCCCGGTTCGCTCGAAAAGGACATCGAGAAACTGCTGGCTTAATAGCCGCGCAGTCGGTCGGATTTGTCCACAAAATAGCCCGCGCTTTCATTTGCAGAATCGGTGCGATTACCGCACCGTAATTGCATGGCCATTGCACCCTTTGTCCCTTTGCGGGTTTTCTCCGCTTATACGATGCTCGAGGGAGCAATTGAGCCTAAAGCGATAGGCAAATATGCCAAAGGACTTGGCTTTCCAGCCATCGCTATAAGCGATCGTAACGGTCTTTATGGCGTGATGCCGTTCGAGGATGGCTGCCGCGCGGTCGGGGTGCAACCGGTCATGGGACTGATGCTTGGATTGCAGCGTTCACCGGAATTTTCGGGTGGTCAGCCGGTCCGCGATTGGCTCGCGCTCTATGCGCAGGATGAGAAGGGGTATGAGAATCTCTGCCGCCTGACTTCGATGGCGCATCTCGAGCATCCTGACGATAGTGAAGCGCAGGTGACGCTCGCACAACTCGAGGGTCGCACCGAAGGTCTGATAGCATTGACCGCTGCCGGAGAAGGCGGTGTTACACGGTTGTTCGCCGACGGACAGTTCGATAGCGCTGCCGAATATTGCACTCGTTTGCAGGCCCTTTTCCCTGACCGCCTATATGTCGAACTCGCCCGGCGCGGGGATCCGACCGAAGAGGCCGCGGAAGAAGCGCTGATTGCGCTCGCTTATGAACGCGACCTGCCGCTGGTTGCGACCAACCCTGCCTGTTTTGCCGAACCCGATTTCTATCCGGCGCATGATGCGATGCTCTGCATTTCGGATGGCGAATATGTCGAAAATGACGATCGGCGGAAAAGCAGCCCGCATGCATGGATCAAGACCTGGCAACAAATGTCAGAATTGTTTTCCGATGTGCCGGAAGCACTGGCCAACACACTTGTCGTTGCCCAGCGTTGCGGGGTCGGCGCACCGAAGCGCAAGCCGATCCTGCCGAGCCTTGCGGGCAACAGGGATGCGGAGGAACAGCAGCTTCGCGACGATGCGCGCGAAGGCCTGGTTGCCCGGCTTGAGCAGGCCGGCATCATCGACGAAGAATTCCGCAAACCCTATTTTGAACGCCTTGAATTCGAATGCGACGTCATCTGTTCGATGGGTTTTCCCGGCTACTTCCTGATTGTTGCCGACTTTATCAAATGGGCCAAGTCGCATGATATCGCGGTAGGGCCGGGCCGTGGTTCGGGTGCAGGTTCGGTGGTTGCTTGGGCGCTAACGATCACAGATCTTGACCCGCTGCAGCTCGGCCTCCTTTTCGAACGCTTCCTCAATCCCGAACGCGTTTCGATGCCGGACTTCGATATCGACTTCTGCGAAACCCGCCGCGGTGAAGTGATCCGTTATGTGCAGGAAAAATACGGCCGCGATCAAGTCGCGCAGATAATCACATTTGGTAAGCTAAAGGCGCGCGCTGTGCTTCGCGACACCGGTCGCGTGCTGCAGATGAGCTATGGTCAGGTTGACCGGCTGTGCAAGCTGGTGCCCAACCATCCCACCGACCCTTGGGACCTGGAACGTGCCCTGGGCGGTGTTCCCGAATTGCGTGAGGAATACCGTCGCGACGAACAGGTTAAACGTCTGTTCGATCTTGCCATGAAACTGGAAGGTTTACCCCGTCACAGTTCGACGCATGCTGCGGGCGTAGTAATCGGCGATCGGCCGCTATCCGAACTGGTACCGCTCTATCGCGATCCGCGTTCGGACGTTCCCGTAACGCAGTTCGACATGAAATTTGTCGAGGCGGCGGGGCTGGTCAAGTTCGACTTCCTCGGCTTGAAGACGCTTTCGGTGCTACAAAAGGCGGCGCAAATGCTGGCCAAGCGTGGGATCATAGTTGAGTTCGACAAGCTGACACTCGACGATCCGGCAACTTATGAACTGCTGCAGTCGGGCGACACAGTAGGCGTGTTCCAGCTGGAGTCCGAAGGCATGCGCCGCACTCTTGCTGCGGTGCGGCCGACCAATTTCGGTGACATTATTGCGCTGGTCTCGCTCTACCGTCCTGGTCCGATGGATAACATCCCGATGTTCGGCCGCCGTAAAAATGGCGAAGAGAAGATTGAGTATCCGCACCCGCTGCTGGAAGGAATTCTCGCCGAAACATATGGGATTTTCGTTTATCAGGAACAAGTCATGCAGGCCGCGCAAATACTTGCGGGTTATTCGCTTGGCGGAGCAGACTTGTTACGCCGCGCGATGGGTAAGAAGATCCAATCGGAGATGGATGAGCAGCGTGCGATTTTCGTCGCAGGCTGTGCCGAGCACAATAATATCGACGCGGCGAAGGCCAATGAACTGTTCGATTTGATCGATAAATTTGCAGGCTATGGCTTCAACAAGTCGCACGCGGCGGCCTATGCGCTCTTGTCATACCACACAGGCTGGCTGAAACGACATCATCCCGAAGCCTTTTACGCAGCGTCTATGTGCTTTGACATGCATCAGACCGACAAGCTTGCAATTTTTGTCGATGACATGCGGCGCATGGGCACACACTGCCTGCCGCCCTCAATTAACCACAGTGACGCCGAATATAGCGTTGAAGAATGCGATCAGGGTCTGGCAGTGCGTTACGCCTTGGCAGGCATAAAAAATGTCGGTGAGAAGGCGATGGAAGCGCTGGTTATCGAGCGCGAGGCCAATGGGCCGTTCAAGGATCTGGATGATTTCGCCAATCGCGCCGATCCGGCCCAAATCAACCGGCGTAGCCTTGAAAATCTGGCATCTGCCGGGGCGTTTGACGAATTTGTCGGCAATCGGGCATCAGTATTCGGCGGGATCGAAACCATACTTGCCACAGCCCAGTCGGCACGCGAGCAGCGTGAAAGCGGTCAGGGCGGGTTGTTTGGAGGCGAAGCTGATGCAGGTGTCGGCCAGATGCGCCTTCCCAATGCAGAGAAGTGGTCAGTTGCCGAAACGATGGAGCATGAGCGCGAAGCATTCGGTTTCTATTTCTCTGCCCACCCAATTTCGCAATTTACCCAGATAGCGGCAAGCCATGGCGCGCGCAGCTTTCTAGAAACCATAGACTGCGGACCAATTCCGGAAGGTAGCCGCAAATCGGGCACGATGGCGGCAATGGTGCAGTCTGTGAAATGGCGCGAATCCCGTCGGGGCAACCGCTTCGTTCAAGCCGAGTTTTCGGACAGCAGCGGCCAGTTTCAGGCGAGCTGCTTTGACGAGGGCGTCTGTGCCAGCCTCGCCGAATGGGTGAAAAGCGCTGAATGCTTATTACTCAACGTGGAAATGGATCTGCCGCCGGGTGAGGAGATCCCGCGCATTGCCATACGTAGCGCAAAACCGCTCGCTGGGCTGGTGTCCAATACCCAGTTCAAGATGCTGCTCGATATCGGCAGCGCCGATGCCTTTATTAGACTGCAAGACTTGATCCTTCCGCTCGGGGGCGGACGTGGCGAGGTCGTAGCGCGCACCCGCACTGCCAATGGCAAGACCGCCGATATCGTACTAGGACGCAAATTCAGGCTTGACGTGGAGCTGGTCGAGAAGGTCAAAGAAATACAAGGCGTCGAGAATGTGGAACTCGCGCCGGTCAAACCGCATCTGATGAGCGTCCGCTGACAATATAGCGGGCAGGGGAGAGAAAAATGCTGGGTGGAATGCAGGATTGGGACCTGAGGGTCACACATCTGATTGACTATGCCGAACGCGAACATGGCACCCGCGAAATTGTGACGCGCTGGGCCGATGGCAGCATCGAACGCACCAACTGGGCCAATGTCGCGTCTGAAGCGCGCAAGATGGCGCAGGCTTTTGTAGGCATGGGACTGAAACCGGCAGATCGTGTCGCAACCTTTGCAATGAACCACCACCGTCATCTTGCCGCCTGGTATGGTGCGATTGGCTGCGGCGGTGTGATCCACACTGTGAACGTCCGGTTGTTTGATGAAGACCTTATCTACATCATGAACCATGCCGAGGATAAGGTGCTGCTCTATGATGCGCAGTTCCAGCCCGTCATTGACCGGCTGAAGCCGCATTTGAAGACAGTGGAGCATTATATCGTCTTCGACAGTGCGCAGTATGAAGAATGGCTCGGCGCGCAGGACGGCAATTTCGACTGGGTCTGGGGTGACGAGCGCGACCCGTGCATGCTCTGCTATACGAGCGGCACGACCGGCAATCCGAAGGGTGTATTATACCAGCATCGCTCAACCATGCTGCACGCCATGGCGGAGGTAGCGCCGACCATCTTCAACCTTTCGATGACTGCGGCTTTATTGCCGATCGTCCCAATGTTCCATGCTGCGAGCTGGGGCCTGCCTTTTGCGGGTGCGATGGCTGGCGTGAAGTTCGTTTTTTCCACCACAAACGAAGCAGCCGTACTGCATAAACTGATGCTCGACGAAGGCGTCACCCACAGCGCTGGCGTACCCACGGTGTGGCTTGCGATGTTCCAGCACCTCGATGCTGAAAAGGCTGCAGGGCGCCGCTATGACCTTGGCAAATTACAATTGGTGACCATTGGAGGCACGGCGGCTCCCCGCATGATGATCGAGCGGCTGATGACACAAGGTGTGCGTGTTGCTCACGCTTGGGGCATGACGGAAACCTCTCCGATCGGCACGATGGGTGCACCCATCCCGGGCTGGGATGAAATGACGCTCGACCAGCAGATCGACGTTGTTTCAAAACAGGGCAAAATCCCATTCGGTGTCGAACTGCGCGTTATCGATAAGGACGGCAATGTCGCTCCGCGCGATGGCACCACCGAAGGCGCGCTTCAAATTCGCGGGCCATGGGTGATTAAGCGCTATTTCAAGGCCGAGACCGATGCCGTCGATGGGGAGCAATGGTTCGATACTGGTGACGTCTCGGTCATCCATCCGAATGGCACGATGCAGATTACCGATCGCGTCAAGGACGTCATCAAGTCGGGCGGCGAATGGATCAGTTCGGTTGAACTGGAAAATGCAGCTGTGGGCTGCCCTGGTGTAGCGCAGGCCGCAGCCATCGGTGTCTATCACCCCAAGTGGGATGAGCGGCCAATCATTGTTGCGGTGAAAAAGCCCGAGGCGGAGACGCTGACCGAAACCGATGTGATAGATTACCTCAAGGAACGTATCGCCAAATGGTGGCTGCCGGATGAGGTGCATTTCGTCGACAGCATGCCGATCACGGGCACGGGCAAAATCCAGAAGGCGGAACTGCGCAAGCAATACAAGGATTACAAACTGCGGAGCCTCGGCTGATGTCTGCCGAGGCGCATGTCGATCCGACGCGTGAGGCATTCAACGCCTTCAAAGCGTTGCCGCGCGATGTGCCGATCCAGATGCTCAACCTGATCCGTTATCGCGATCTTGCCGCCTATCCGGAAGGTCACGAAAATGCCGCCAAGGGCTGGACAGGCGAGCGCGCCTATCAGGAATATGGTAAAACCAGCGGACCTATCTTCCAGCGCGTGGGGGGAAGCGTCCTTTGGCGCGGCGCCTTTCAGACCGTACTGACTGGTCCTGCCGACGAGCATTGGGACGCAGCTTTCATCGCGCAATATCCCAACGCCGGAGCGTTTCTGGAGATGGTCACCGACCCCGATTATCGCCTGGCTGTGGTCAATCGCCAAGCTGCGGTGCAAACGAGCCGACTTATTCGTTTCGCACCGATGGAAGGCGATTCCGGCAGCTTCAGCTGAAACTGCAACCTAAGGATTCGTCACCGACACGGCTTTCAGATATTCATAAAGCGCGTCTACCTCTCGCGGCGTGAACTGGCTGTATCGGCCGCGCGCGACGCCGCTCATCAATTGCAATTCCCGATTACCCGCAGCCTTGCCGGTTTTCATGAGTTTGACGAAATCGGCTTTGTCATAGGCAGCAACCATGCGGATATCAGGGCGCGGAGGCGCGCCAGGATAGGGAGTTCCGCCGCGCAGATCCATGCCATGACATTCCGCGCAAGTTGCGCGTGCGATGTAGCGGCCCAGTCTGTGCTGCGGGCCTGCATCTGGCGGAAAAGTGCCAGCTCTCAATTTTGCCTCGGCCGCACTTGATCTGTAGATGCCTTGCTTGATCTCTTTCAACGCTCCTTCGAGCAATATAGGCCTCGGGTGACTTTTTCCCGTGGGCGGTACACCTCTTAGATATGTGGTCAGTGCGACCAGATCGGTTTCGGACAATTCTGAGAACAGGAAGGAGGGCATATCCCACAATTCGTTTCCATCGTAACGATAGCCTTTTTGAAGGGTTCGGCGGAAAGCCGCGTCGTCATATATTTTCATCTCTACCGACAGATTTGACGTCCAAACGATTGCAAAACCGGGTGCACTCCAATCTTTGCCCGCCAGATTTGAATCATGACAACCCGTGCATCCAAGAACACCGGCAATACGTCGGCCGTGCGCTGCCTCGCTGTGTGATTGGTTGTCGAAACGGATAGCTTGCTGCTTTTGAGGGCTGCAGCCTGTCACAAAAGTGATTGCTAGCAAACATAACACAAATCTGTGCATTTTACTTCTCCCCAGCGGGAAGCGTAACATTAGGCAGACTGCGAGTATAGGGTGTCAGAACAGCGCCAGTTGTCCGTCGCAGCGGGGCGGAATGAACAGGTCGCTGCGCAATTCTATCCTTGTCTGGTTTAGTCCGGCCTTTCGCGCAGCGATTCTAAAACGGTTCCTGATCAAATCAGCCCAAGGTCCCGACCCGCGCATGCGCTGGAAAAAGTTCGGATCGTTGTCTCTGCCTTCACGGATTGAGCGAACAATCGACATAACCTTGCCTGCTCGGTCGGGAAAATGCACTTGCAGCCAATCCTGAAATAAAGGTGCGACTTCATGTGGCAAGCGAAGCGGAATCCAGCTTGCGGTTTTCGCGCCAGCGTCTGCCGCTCGCTCTATGATAGAGTCGATTTCATGGTCGTTTATCGCGGGAATGATAGGTGCGACATTGACGTGAGTGGGGATGCCTGCGGTCGCCAGCTCTTTAATTGCCGCCAATCGCTTCTCCGGGCGAGGTGCGCGCGGTTCTAAAATCCGGTGCAAAGCCGGATCGAGCATGGTCACCGAAATTGCTACAGCCACCAACCCCTTCGTCGCCATGGGTGCCAGTAAATCGATATCCCGCAGGATACGGTCAGACTTTGTCGTGATAGTTAGCGGATGATTGGCCTCTGCCAGTACTTCGAGGCATTGGCGCATGATTCTCCATTCGCGTTCAATGGGCTGATAGGCGTCTGTGTTCGTGCCAAAGGCAATGGGTGTCGGTACATGCCCCTTGCGCCCGATTTCCTTACGCAGCAAGCTCGCTGCATCGGGTTTGGCGAACAGGCGGCTTTCAAAATCAAGCCCTGGCGACATGTCATGATAGGCATGGGTAGGCCGGGCATAGCAATAGATGCATCCATGTTCGCAGCCACGATAGGGGTTGACCGATTTGTCGAATGGGATGTCAGGAGATGTATTACGGGCAAGGATGGATTTTGGACGTTCCGACGTCACTTGCGTTCTCAGTGGGGCAGTGCCTCCGTCAATCTCTTCGCGTTCATCCAGCCAATCGCCATCCGCCTCCCGCGAATTCAGATTGAAACGCGAAGGGGAGGTGTTGGCAGGCGCGCCTCGTCCCGCCACAAAATCCGGGTAACAGCTTTTCGGCACCCGGAAAGGGTAACATCAAGCATGGAACAAATAAAGAACAATTATTGTTCGCGCAGCCGAGGCATCAGTTCAACGAAGTTGCACGGCTTATGACGGCTGTCGAGCTGGTGGACCAGAATCTTGGTCCAGCCATCTTTCACCGCACCGTTCGAACCAGGCAGGGCAAAGATATAGGTACCGCGAGCCAGCACCGCACAGGCGCGGCTCTGGATGGTGGAAGTGCCGATGGTTTCATAGCTTAGCATACGGAAAAGCTCGCCAAATCCAGGTATGTCTTTGCTCTTTACGCGGTCGAGCGCCTCGGGCGTGATGTCGCGTCCGGTAAGACCGGTACCGCCGGTCAAGATAACGCAGTCAACATATTCGGTGTCGATAAAGCCGTGCAGCCGCGCGACTAGTTTTGACACATCATCGCGTTCGATAACCCGATCAACCAATTGATGTCCGGCGTCGACGATAAATTCAGCGAGCAAATCTCCGCTCGTGTCATTTTCATAAGTGCGCGTGTCGGATACCGTAATCAAAGCGATATTGACGGGTTTGAACGTCTTGGTTTCATCGAGCGGCAATGCTTCCTCCATGGCTTGAGGTGCGAACCATGCGGACCGTTGAGACACGTCCTTGATTGGGCACTGTTGGCCATAGATACTGTGCCAGCCCCTTCATGCTGCCGCCATTTTTACCGCTCTGGATTTCGTACATCCAGTAATTACGCAGGATAATTGCAACATAACCTCGCGTTTCCCAATAGGGGATGGATTCAATGAACAACAATGGATCGCCATTGTCGCGGATTTCATTGTTCCAGCGGGTGACCGGCGCAGGTCCAGCGTTGTAGGCGGCGATGACTTTAGGCAGTAGCCCCCCCGTCGCGTTCAAATCGCGCAGTTTTTCAATATAGCTTTGGCCATATTCAAGATTTACCGCCGGCCGGTCGAGATCACTTGCGGAAAGGTACGCTCCGCGTGCACGGGCCATTTCCTGAGCGGTTGTCGGTTTGACCTGCATTAGGCCTCGAGCGCCAGCACCGCTGATAACCGAGGTGCGGAAGGCCGATTCCTGCAAGGTATGTGCGTACACCAGTGCCGGATCAATGCGCCAACCACCGCTAGGTTGCCAACTTGGTAAGGGATAGCGCGCCATCGGATCCAAATTTTCACCACGTGGCCCGTAGTGCCCCATCCACAATTGGGTGGCAGGCAGGTTCAATGCTCCAGCCAATCGGGCGAGCGCCGCATGTTGGCGTTCGTCCCCGATACGCGCCTGATGACGCAGGGCTTCATCCGCCAGTTCGTTTTTTCCAATGGCGGATAACGCAATGGCTGCCCGCACATTGTCCGTTCCAGTAACCTGTTTCCAATCGGGCGCTGTGCGGCGTACGGTTTTTGATGCCACGGGTTCCATGCCAAGTGCTTCGGCCGCCAACAGACCGTAAAACGTTTCCTGCATACGGGCCGCCGCTTGCAAACGTGGCTGAACCTGCTGCGGCTGGCGCGCCGCAACTGCTGCACGGCTGCTCCAGAACAGGGCAGCAGCTTTCAATTCTTCATTGTCGGTGGCACGAGAAACGCGGTCAAATGAAGCAAAAGCTTCTTTGTGGTCACCCAATCGCCAGTCCGCGAGCGCGTGCACCCATTCCGCCTGCGTTCCCCATTCCCCGCCAGCGGCGCGGGCCACACCAGCTACCCGGCGGGCATTGGCATCATCATTTTCGATATAATAGGACCAAGCAACACGATAGCGAAGCTCGGTGAGCGCACGGATGTCCAGACTGCTGGCTTGTGCTTCGAGCAGAGATTCGGCACCGGACGGATTGTCTGCCTTGATTTCGACCTGCAACTTGTCACGCAGCGTCGCAGCGGCAGGGCTTGCATCCGGTAAGTCGCGCTTTGGCGCACTACCCAGGAAGGAAAAGCGCTTTGTACCGGGTCGTATTGGCAGGTCGCTTGCACCACGCTTCGACGCCATTTTCTCAAGCCTTTCAGCCTGCGGCAACCACGGGGCGTCATTTAACAATGACTGCAGCTGGCTCGCTTCTACTTTGGGGCTACCGGCCGCCAAATAAAGTTCGGCGCGTGCGATGTGCGCCAACGGACCTTTTGGTGCAGCATCAATCAGCTTGCTCGCTTCTGACCAGCTTTTTCCATCTATCGCGGCGAAAATAGCGGAAAACGACTGCTTATCCTTGGCGCTGGGTTGCCCGCCAATCTGCTCCAACGCATCCGGCGCTACAGCTTGACGAACAGTGTCGGCAGTTCCGGCCCAAGCAGGCGACGCCAAGACAACGACCGATGTTACCATTAACGATAGGGGAGAGCGGATAAACAAGCGCTTGATCACACAATATCTCTCTTCACGATCCGCTGTAAATCTTTCCAGGCCTGTGCTTTCAAAATCGGACGGGCCAAAAGAGTTCGCGGATGAAAAGTTGCTACAGCCGTCAAATTGCGGCCATCTTGGTTAAATTCCGGTAAATTTGAGCGTGCCTCCATCAGTTCCTTGCCTAAAAGGATTTCCGAAACTGCAGTGCCGAGCAATAGCATCCGTTTGGGTTGCACGATTTTGATTTGGTGTCGGGCAAAGTCAGCCAGCAAATTTGCATCCTGTTTTGGCAAAGCCCCGCTAGCAGGACGACTGTGCGCCAAAGCCGCCAAATGGACTTCTCCGATCGAATAACCACAAGCAGACAGCATGGCCTGCAACAGTTTACCGACGGCGCCGTGCCCCAATTCTCCAGCTATTATGTCCTCAGATTCGGGAAAATCGGTTAAAATCATCAAATCGGCTTGCGCAATTCCAACAGGAACAGCACGCGCTGGCCCATATCCGTTGCCTGGCATTGAAGGATCAGTTGCAATCGCTTTCTGAAATGAAGCAAATTCATCCGGCCAAACTGGGTTTGACGCCACTAAAGGAGTAGACAGCGGAGACCGCAGAATTTCGGCTGCAGGGACCTTGGGCATCGAACGAGGTTCATCTGCATCTGCAAGCCAATTAGTCGGTTCAGCCTGGCACAGATAATCAACACCGGCATCGCGCCACCAGCTGTGGATCGAGTCTGCGAGTATTTTTCCCCTGTCCTGCGGTGCGACCTGCATGTTTCGCAACAGTCACCGGTTGACGCGCAGGTCAATTGCTTGGCATGGCGAATCCTGTCAGTTGAGGGAAAATCAAGACGGTCCGATAAACCGGGCCGAGGAAGGATGAGTGGAGATGAGTGAAAGGGAGTCGATGCCATATGACGTGGTGATCGTCGGCGGTGGACCTGCAGGCCTTTCGGCGGCAATCCGCCTGAAACAGATTAACCCCGAAACCACAGTCTGCATCCTCGAAAAAGGATCGGAAATCGGCGCACATATCCTGTCTGGCGCGGTATTTGACCCCAAGGCGATTGACGAACTTTTGCCTGATTGGAAAGAGCAAGGCTGCCCAATGGCAGAGGTTCCGGTCACCGAGAACCACCACTGGGTATTATCGCGCGGCGGCCATATGGCGATCCCGCATTTGTTCACCCCGGGCTGGATGCATAACAAAGGTACCTACACCGGTTCGCTCGGCAATTTGTGCCGCTGGTTAGGAACCCAAGCTGAAAATCTCGGAGTCGAAATCTTCCCAGGCTTCCCGGCCGCCGAGATCCTGTACAATGACGATGGTTCGGTAAAGGGTGTCGCAACTGGCGATATGGGCGTAGCGCGTGATGGCAGCCATAAGCCCGATTATATGCCCGGCATGGAACTGCACGCAAAATATACCCTTTTTGCAGAGGGTGCGCGCGGACATCTCACAAAGCAGCTGAAGTCAAAATATGATCTTGAGCGTGATTGCCAACCGCAGGTTTACGGTATTGGCATGAAGGAATTGTGGGATATTGAGCCCGAAAAACACAAACCGGGCAGGGTAATCCATACGCAAGGCTGGCCACTTTCTCAAACAGAAAGCTGGGGCGGGGGCTTCCTCTATCACCAGGCGAACGGTCAGGTGGCGCTCGGTTTCGTGGTTGCGCTGGATTACACAAACCCACACGTCTTCCCATTCGAGGAATTCCAGCGCTGGAAGCAGCACCCGGAAATCCGCAAAATACTGGAAGGCGGAAAGCGCGTCTCTTATGGCGCTCGCGCAATCAACGAAGGCGGATGGCAATCGGTACCGAAGCTCGCTTTTCCGGGGGGCGCGCTGATTGGTTGCTCTGCTGGTTTCGTCAATGTTCCCCGTATCAAAGGCAGTCATACCGCGATGAAATCAGGCATGCTGGCCGCAGAAAGCATCTCGGCTGCGCTGTCGGCGAGTCGCGAGCATGACGAGTTGTCGGATTATCAAGCCAATCTCAACGAAAGCTGGATCGCGACTGAGCTCAAGCTGGTGAAAAATGCCCAGCCTGCAATCGCCAAATATGGTGAAACCTACGGCACCATCTTCGCAGGTGTCGATATGTGGATGCGGACGTTGAAGATCGGCCTGCCGATCGAGATGAAGCATCATGCTGACAATGAAGCACTTGGACGCAAGGACCTGTATCAGCCCGTTAATTATCCAAAACCCGATGGTGTGATCAGCTTTGACCGGCTTTCATCGGTGTTTCTTTCAAACACCAATCATGAGGAAGACCAGCCCTGCCATTTGCAGCTCAAAGACCCCGAGGTGCCCATCACGGTTAACCTCGCGCTCTATGATGCACCGGAAACGCGCTATTGCCCGGCAGGTGTTTATGAAATCGTCGGTAAGGATGAAGGGCAACCGCGCCTTCAGATAAATGCGCAAAACTGCGTCCACTGCAAAACTTGCGACATCAAGGACCCGACGCAGAATATCAACTGGGTGACGCCCGAGGGCGGAGGTGGCCCCAATTATCCGAACATGTAGGCGCTATTCGCTGGCAATATTGCTGCTGTGTTCCGCACCATCGTTGGCGGCACCAGAGCCAAGTGACCTGTATTGGGATGCGCAGCGCCTCGAACTTGCGGGCCAGGGCGACGCAGCGTTGAAAAGCTATGCAAAATTGCTGGCGCGCAGCCCCGATAGTGAGGCGGCGGCCAGCAACCTTTTGGCCGCAGCAGTGCGCGAAGGCAACTTCGCCGATGCGCTGACCGCCATACGCTTTGGGCAGAAGGCGCAAACGACCGATAGCGATGCTCCCTTGCTGGGGTTTGTCGATGCGTTTCGCCGGAAAAAATGGGGCGAGGCGAGTGCGGCGGTTGCCGAACTCGAAGCAAAGCGCGATTTTGCTTTCATGGCACCCATGCTGAATGGCTGGCTGAACGTAGCCCAAGGGCGCGCATCGGGTTTTTCTGCGTCCCAATTGATGACAGGCGGGCTCACAGCATATTATGGCGACGACCAGTTGGTGTATTTCGATCTCGCGGAAGGGAATATCGCCCAAGGTAAACTCCGGCTGCGCAATTTCAGGGGGTATGACGAACCCCATGGTCGCTTCCTTGCAGGCCATGCAATGGGCGAATTCGCGCGTTCAGGAGATCAGGAATTTGCCTCTGCCCTTGGCCGTCAAATTGGCTTGGAGCAGGGCAATTACGTTACTTCGAAAGTAACAGCTGATATCGGCCTTGCGATGATGTTCGCCCGTCTTGCGATTGCGTTGGACGAACAGAAGCAACCACAAAATGCTTTGTATTTTGCGCGTCTTGGCCAGTGGATTGCGCCAACAAGCGATGCGGCGAAACTGTCACTGGCGGAGCTTCTTCAGCGTCAGGGCCTCAACCAAAAGTCGTCGGCCATACTGAAAACCATCGCTCCCAATTCACCATTCTGGTTTCAATCAGTAGTTAATCAAACGCAGTTGGCGGATACCCCGGATATGGCTGTGGCAGTTGCCAAAACCGCACTTGATGCACAGCCAAAATCAGCACAACTAAAATTGCTATACGCCCAACGTTTGGAACAAGCAGGACAGCGCGAACAAGCCATTCCTGTTTATCGTAGCTTGCTTGACTTGAACGCTACGGAAGGTGGCGGTTCGATCCGCGCGATGCACCTATTGCTGCTGGCATCCGCTCTGGATGCCGGTGGTGACTGGAATGGTGCACAAAAAGCCCTTGAGGAGGCCCTCTTGCTCGCGCCAAGGAACGCTCAAGTCTTGAACTATCTGGGCTATTCGTTGCTGGAGCGGCGCATCGATGTGAAGCGTGGTTTTGAACTGGTGTCGAAAGCTTATGAACTTGCGCCGCAATCGGCAGCAATTACCGATTCCCTCGGTTGGGCGCACTTTCTAAAGGGTGAATTCGACATTGCCATTCCATTACTCGAAGCAGCCGTAAAGTCGGCAATAGGCGATGTCGCAATCAATGAGCATTTGGGGGACGCTTACTGGTCAGTAGGTCGCAAATCTGAAGCACGTTTCGCCTGGAAGGCTGCGGCGCTGGCAGCTGAAGGTGATGTGGCAGTGCGTTTGACCCGAAAAATCGACTTTGGCTGGACCAAAGAGACGGCCGCACCCTAAGCCGATGCTGTTCAGCGAAACTGCCTACGCCAAAATCAACCTTGCGCTGCATGTCCGGCGACGGCGCGAGGATAGCTATCACGAACTGGAAACGCTTTTTGCTTTTGCGAAAGATGGTGACCTTTTGACAGCGGAGCCGGCAGATACGCTTTCACTTTCGATCACCGGGCCGTTTGCCGAGGGTTTGGAGGCAGATGACTCCAATCTGGTTTTGCGCGCTGCAAAGGCGCTTCAGGTGGCCAGTGGGACGAGGCAAGGGGCGACAATCAAGCTCGACAAGCGCCTGCCTGTAGCCGCGGGAATTGGCGGTGGTTCGGCTGACGCCGCAGCCGCATTACGCCTTCTGACGCGACTGTGGGAAGTCGCTATTCCCGATGCAATGATGCACGAAATCGCGATCGATCTTGGCGCAGATATTCCGGCATGCCTGCAGTCGCAGACCGTTTTCGGCAGCGGCGTTGGTGAAAAGCTTACCGCATTGATTGTCCACGACATCGCTGGCACACCGATCCTGCTCGTCAATCCTTTGAAGCCATGTCCGACCGGTCCGGTCTTCAAAGCGTGGGACAGGGTTGATTGGGGGGCGCTAGAAGTGCAGGACTGGCGGCATGCCCGCAATGATCTGGAAGCGCCGGCGATCGGGTTAGTTCCGGAAATCGCTGAGGTGATTGCTCAGCTTCAGGTGCAACCGGGCGTCACGTTCGTGCGTATGTCAGGTTCCGGTGCGACTTGCTTTGCGCTTTTCGATTCGTTGGACCAAAGGGATGGAGCCGCACAAGCCATATCAGCAACGAGGCCGGACTGGTGGTTGCTGCCAACGGTGCTGCGATGAATGACGCTTGGAAACTGATCGGTGAACCCAAGGCAGGTGGCATCCTGGTTGTCAGCGATCATGCGTCTAACCGCGTTCCGGATGATATCGATCTGGGCATCGATCCGACCTTGCTGCAGCAGCACATTGCCATCGACATAGGCGTGGCAGGCCTGGCCGAAATCATGTCAGAAAGTGCAGGCTATGCGGCGTTTCTCGGCAATGTCAGCCGTCTGGTTTGCGATTTCAACCGGGAGGAACATCAACCTGCGGCGATTCCGATCGCCAGCGATGGACATGCGATACCGGGAAACGCCCTCGACCATGAAGCGTATGAGGCGCGCCTCCATCGCTTTTTCAGGCCTTATCATTCAAAACTCGCCGAATTGCTGGAACAGCATCGGCCTGTGCTGACACTCTCGCTGCACAGCTTCACTCCGCAATTGGAAAGTCATCCAGAGAAGCAACGACCTTGGCAGGTTGGCGTTTTGTATAACGAGGATGACGGCGCAGCACGGATCGCAATTCCGCTGCTTAAGGCAGAGGGCCTGTGCGTTGGCGACCAGCAACCCTATTCAGGCAAACTGCTCAACGCGACGATGAACCGCCATTGCGAAGCTCATGGTAGGCCCTATCTGGGTATCGAAATCCGGCAGGACCAGATACGAGACACAATGGGGCAGTCTGTATGGGCAGAACGCCTTGTGCGGATTTGCAACGAAGTGGCGTTGAAACTGCGGGCTTAGCGCTGTAAGGCGCCTGCAAACGCCATTTTGGTGAAATAATATTACAGGAGTCTCCCTCATGCCCGCCCTTCGTTCGCGCACCTCTACCCATGGCCGCAATATGGCAGGTGCCCGCGGCCTTTGGCGCGCAACGGGCATGAAGGATAGCGACTTCGGCAAGCCGATTGTTGCGGTGGTCAACAGCTTTACCCAGTTTGTGCCGGGGCACGTCCATTTGAAGGATCTCGGCCAGATGGTTGCGCGCGAGATCGAGGCTGCGGGAGGCGTTGCCAAGGAATTCAACACCATCGCCGTCGATGATGGCATCGCGATGGGGCATGACGGGATGCTTTATTCTCTGCCCAGCCGCGACCTGATTGCCGACAGTGTCGAATATATGGTCAACGCGCATTGCGCCGACGCTATGGTCTGCATTTCGAACTGCGACAAGATCACGCCCGGTATGTTGATGGCGGCGCTGCGTATCAACATTCCCGTAGTTTTCGTTTCCGGCGGGCCAATGGAGGCGGGCAAGGTCATCCTGAAAGGCAAGGAAGTCGCGCTCGATCTTGTCGATGCGATGGTTGCCGCTGCCGACGAAAAATATAGTGACGAGGAAGTTGCAACCATTGAGCGCTCGGCTTGCCCGACCTGCGGTTCCTGTTCAGGCATGTTTACCGCCAATTCGATGAACTGCCTGACCGAGGCGCTGGGGCTTTCGCTCCCCGGCAATGGTTCGACACTTGCGACCCACGCTGATCGTAAGCAACTCTTTCTGGAGGCAGGCCGACTTTCAGTCGAACTGTGCCGCCGCTATTATGAGCAAGAAGACGAGAGCGTCCTGCCGCGCAACATAGCCAGCTTTGAAGCTTTCGAAAATGCCATGAGCCTGGATATCGCGATGGGCGGTTCGACCAATACGGTGCTGCACCTGCTGGCTGCTGCCTATGAAGGTGGAATCAATTTCACCATGTCGGATATTGATCGGCTGTCGCGAAAAGTGCCATGCCTTTCAAAAGTGGCCCCTGCAAAAAGCGATGTGCATATGGAAGATGTCCATCGCGCTGGCGGGATAATGGCAATTCTCGGTCAGCTTGACCGTGCGGGCCTGATTCACCGGCATCTTCCCACGGTCCATAGCCGGACGATGGGGGAAGCACTCGATAAGTGGGATATTTCGCGCACAAGCGACCCGGATGTGCAGAATTTCTTCAAGGCAGCACCAGGTGGCGTTCCAACACAAACCGCCTTTAGCCAATCGCGTCGGTGGACGGATCTGGATCTCGACCGCGAGAAGGGCGTTATCCGATCTGCAGAACATGCCTTTTCGAAAGATGGTGGTTTGGCTGTGTTGAACGGCAATATCGCACTTGATGGCTGCATCGTGAAAACGGCAGGCGTGGATGAGAGTATCCTGAAGTTTACGGGCCCCGCCAAGGTCTATGAAAGCCAGGACGCGGCGGTAACCGCGATTTTGACCGGCCAGGTTGAGGCTGGCGATGTCGTGGTCATCCGCTATGAAGGGCCGAAAGGCGGGCCGGGAATGCAGGAAATGCTTTACCCGACAAGCTACCTTAAATCCAAGGGCCTGGGTGCAGCTTGCGCACTCCTCACCGATGGTCGCTTTTCGGGCGGTACCTCGGGGCTTTCTATTGGCCATGTTTCCCCTGAAGCGGCGGAAGGTGGCACAATCGGGCTGGTTGAAAATGGCGATATTATCGAAATCGACATCCCCAACCGCTCAATCCATCTGGCAGTCAGCGAAGACGAGCTTGCCCGTCGCAGGGTGGCGCAGGATGCCAAGGGCTGGCGACCGGCGAAGGAACGTCCGCGCAAGGTTTCGGTCGCATTGCAGGCTTATGCAGCGATGACGACCAGTGCGGCGCGCGGCGCGATCCGCGACGTATCCCAACTTGTCAGCAAACCGCGCGGATAGCCGACCAAAAGCAGGGTTAATGCGCTAGAGGCTGAATGCTGAAGCCGTTATAGATGGCGCATGAAGCCTTTATTCTATCGTCTTGCTTTCGCTTTTGCAGGCAGCGCCGCACTTGCGGCCTGCGGTGGAGAGTCAGCAGAACAATCGGGTGGCGCAGCCTCTACAGCAAATAAAGTTGAATGCGCGCTCGCCGGCAAAAGTGCATTTGCGCGCGAATGCTCGACCGAAACCATGCCGGGCGAGAATGGCAAGATGCTCGTTATTCGCCATCCCAATGGCGGATTTCGTCGTTTCAACATTCTCACCGATGGCCGCGGGCTCTCCCCGGCTGATGGATTTGACGAAACGACCATCAATCTGATCGGTGGCGGGATGATCGAAGTCAGGTCAGGCGATGACAAATATCGCCTGCCTGCGGACATCAAAGCATCGTCGCAGAAATAGCCCAGCGGGCTTGCTTAGCTTGGCCCGCACGGGCAAGGCGCTGTTGTGAACAATATTGACGAAATCATCCGCATAGCCTCACGTGGTGATGGTGTGACCGCCGACGGTAGGCATGTGCCCTTTGCAGCGCCGGGCGATAGCCTGAATCCGGGCGGCGGGCTGATCCACGGCCCGCACCATATTGACCCGCCATGTCCGCATTTCCAGCTATGCGGTGGGTGCCAGTTGCAGCATTTGGACGAAGAGGTTCTCAAGACTTTTGTGCAGGACCGCATCGTCCATGCGCTATCGGCGCAGGATCTGGCGCTCCCCGAATTCATGCCGGTGCATATCTCTCCTCCACATAGCCGACGACGTGTTGCAGTGCGGTCTGCATGGGCTGGCAAGCAATTCCAATTAGGCTTCAGTTCGGAAAAGAGCCACCGTATCGTGGACCTCAAGCAATGCGACATCATGGCACGGGAGCTTTTCGCGGTGCTCGAACCGCTGAGAGCCTTTCTTGCGCCGCGCATCGGGCCCAAGCGAAATGTCGAGATCAAGCTGGCACTGGTTGATCAGGGCGTCGATGTCCTGATCGAACAATGGTCGCCCGAAGGTCTGGAAACGCACGAAGCGCTGACCGACTTTGCAACTGCAAACAATCTGGCACGGCTTTCAACCGACGATGGCTACGGCCCGACGACCTATTGGGAGCCTGAACCAGCTACAGTCACATTGGGTGGCATTGCTGTGGCCTATCCGCCTTATGGCTTCCTGCAGGCCACTCTGGATGGCGAACAGGCATTGTCTTTGGCAGTGCAAGCGATTGTTGGCGAGGCCAAGCTGGTGGCAGATCTGTTTTCCGGACTTGGAACCTTTGCCTTTGCCGTTGTTCAGGGCCGCAAGGTGTTCGCTGCAGAAGCTGAACGGGCGGCGCTGCTGTCGATGAAGGCGGCGGCAAGCAAGGCTGGCCTGTCGCTGTTCGCAGAGCACCGTGACCTATTCCGGCGGCCATTGACGACAGCAGAACTTAATCGTTTCGGTGCCGTTATCCTCGACCCACCAAGGGCTGGTGCGCGTGAACAGGTTGCCGAACTTGCGAAATCGGATGTGTCGAAGATCGCCTATGTAAGCTGCAACCCATCCAGCTTTGCACGCGATGCAAAGACACTAATTTCAGGTGGCTTCAGGCTTCAGCGGATATGGCCTGTCGGGCAATTTCGCTGGTCAACTCATGTCGAACTGGCGGGCGAATTCACCCGCCAGTGACTTTCAAATCAATGAAATACTGCCAATATGGCGTGCAGCACCAGCGCCATCAGCGCGAGTGACGACAAGGCGAACAACAGGAAGCGAACCGCGACCTTGTTGACCAGCGACTGCCACAGGCTGTGCGCGATGCGCAGGCCCACATAGGCCCATGCGATAGTGGCGTTCAGGCCATCACCCTGACCAATCATGGCCAGCAACAGGGCTACCGCATAAAACACCGTCGGCGCTTCGTGCAGGTGATTATAATTATGTGCCTTCCACTGGATGTTGCCGGGAAGCAGACCTTCCAGTTTCGAGCCCGTCCAACCCACATCAGCACCCGGTGTGGCATCCTTGGGCAATTTGTTGATCGCAGGGATGCGCGTGGCGTACATCCATATCCACATCAGCATCGTCCAGCCCGCGAGTACCGCGACCGGTTTCAGAATTTCTGCATGTTCCATAGTTACTCCTCCCTTATTGTTATCAAAGCGTCGCCATCAAAGCGTTGACCGACAGGACAATGAGGCAAACGCTCGACAGCATGAATATCGAAAAGCGTACCATCACCTTGTTGACCACCGCCTGATAGACCGAATGGATGATGCGCAGTGCCACATAGGCCCATGCGAACTTGACCATCAACGGTGAAGCCGCACCTGCAATGTGCAGGATGAAGACCGCGGCATAGAAGATCGTCGGTTGCTCCATAAGGTGCGTATAATTGTGCGATTTCCACGCAGCTGTGCCGAGCATGGGGTCAATGTCCTGACCTCGAAGTCCGGGGGCAGGCGGTTCTTTGCTGCCTAGCTTTGCAAGCGTTCCAAAGCGCGCAACCGCAAGCCAGACGAGCATGATTAAAGACCAAGCAACCAGAACGGCTGCCGGTGCGAGTATCGTCGTATCCATAAGAAAACCCTCCCCGTTTTCAATGACGGGGAGGGTGCTTCAGCCAGTGTAAATTGTCAAATGCAACTTATTGCGCAGAGCGTTTGCCAATGTGATGGACGTTGCCCAAATCATTGGCGGCAATGCGCGTGTAGAGGCTGGCCATCGGTTCATCCTCGACCGTAAAATCCTCGGTCTCGCCAAAGCCGTTAAACTCGGTGCGCATCGCACAGCCATAGGCGCCGAGCATGCCGATTTCGATATAGTCGCCGGCCTTCACGTCGGCGGGCAGCAGGAACGGGCCTGCCATATAATCCATATCGTCGCAGGTCGGGCCATAGAAAGCGAACTCGCTTATCTCGTCGCTGCCGCTTTCGCGCATCAACTCGACCGGGAAGCGCCAGCTAACATGCGCTGCATCGAAAAGCGCGCCATAGGCTCCGTCGTTTATGTACAACTCATTGTCGCGGCGCTTTTCAACCTTAACCAGCAAGGAAGCATATTCGGCGCACAGCGCACGGCCCGGCTCGCACCAAAGCTCTGCCGAGTAGCTGATCGGCAAATCTTCGAACGTGCGGTGGATTGTTTCGAAATAGGCTTCGAGCGGCGGAGGCTCCATGCCGGGATAAACCGAAGGAAAACCACCACCGACATCGACGATATCGACCGTAACCGAAGCTTCCACGATTGCCGCACGCACTTTCTCCATCGCTTCGGCATAGGCCAGCGGCGTCATCGCCTGGCTGCCGACATGGAAAGCAATGCCAAGGCTATCGGCGGCCTGACGGGTCGCGACCAGCAGGTCCGCGACTTCAGCAGGCTCGGCACCGAATTTGGCGGCAAGGCTCAGCTTGGCATGATCCGAGGACACACGGATGCGTACGCAGAGTTCTAGATCAGCTGCGGCTGTGCCGTCAGTCGCGGTTGCACGAACGATCTTCTCGAGCTCTTCATGGCTGTCGAGGCTGAAGGTGCGCACGCCATGGTTGTGATAGGCCTGTGCGATTGCACGCTCGGACTTCACCGGGTGCATGAAGCACAGTTTCGCATCAGGCAGGAATTTGTGCACCAACCGCACTTCGCCGAGCGAAGCAACGTCATAATGGGTAATGCCTGCCGCCCATAGCGTTTCAAGCAGCGCGGGCGAAGGATTGGCCTTTACCGCATAGAGCGACTTGCCCGGAAACTTCTCGACAAAGAAGCGGGCTGCGCGTTCCGCGGCATGCGGGCGAAGGAGCGTAATCGGTTCGTCCGGGCGGAGCGCGCGGACTAGGGACGATGCGTCAGGATAGCTGTACAACTCAAGGGACCCCCAAAAAATAAACTGTAAACAACAAGGCTGCCTTGCGGTTATTGGAAGTCCCCCTGGGGCAGCGGAAGGGCGCTATATGATTCGGGGGAGTAGATGTAAAGAAAAAACGCACCCCATTTTGCATCGAAATGGGTGTGACTTTTTCATGACGGCAAAGCGACTGTTGCGCCGATTATCAAAGCACAAGTCGTGTTTTCGGAGCTTAAACGGCGACCTTTGTTTGTGGACGTTTTGCGCGACTGCTTGCGCGCCATCCCAACCATGCAGCAAGCGCGCCTGCGCCAACACCTACCGATGCCGATACAGCAAGCGGTATCTGAGCATATGCAAGAAACATCGGCCCCAATTCCGGAATATATGGGGCATACCACATGACGATCGCCTGCAATCCCATGAAGAATGAAGCGACCAACCAAGGTGCGCCATGCTTCCGGTCCAAGAAGTACAGCGTCATTGCAAAAAATATGCCCATGCCGTCGCTAATCGCGATGGTGTCCTGCACAGCCTGCGGGCCCTCGCTTCCGATAAAGTTCATCCACGGCAAAAACTGTTCAATCACCCGCGAAAAAGGTGATTCAAACAGGATAAGCGGTGTAGCCAGCATATATCCGGCATGCAGTTTTACATTGCGGCGTGTCTTGAGCGCTTGATAGTAGAGCGTGAGGTATGCGGCAATCGCGATTGCCATCCCAAAACCGAATGAGGGCCCATTGTGGAGGATGAACGGGTTGTCGGCTGATGCATAACGCTGCGCCGAAACGTCGATGATCATCATGAAACCGAGAATGAGGAAGGGAAAAAGAACGAAACTAGCCTGACCCATTTGTTTGTGAAATCCGTTCAATCGGCGTTGGATTGCCACGCTCTGGACGATCAGCAGCAACAGCCAGGTCGACGAACTTATCGCATGGAGATGAAATGCCAACGGCATGTTGCCGATAGTCGACCAATAGCTGGCCCAAAAGCCTGTCAGGATGACCAGCAACACAAAGCCGACGAAATAAGGCGCGTGACGATAAGGCATCGAGCTACTCCCCTTCTCGATACGACCCTTATTTTACAATTACCACGGCTGCAGTCAGTCGGTCAATTTAATAACCCGGACGTTGGGCGTTAACTGAGACGATCCCGGAACTCTTCCCAACCGAATTCACGCACACAGCGCAATTCGTCACTCTCGCTGTTCCAAAGCCAAATGGAGGGCAGGGGGACGCCGTTGAAGGTGGTGGTTTTGACCATAGAATAATGCGCCTGATCAAGGAAGGCGAAGCGGTGGCTGGGTTCGGCTGGGACGGGCAGGCGATAGTCGCCGATAATGTCTCCTGCAAGACAACTGGGGCCGCCGAGGCGTATTGCTGGGCCTTCGGTGCGTTCACCGAGCATAGCCGGGCGGTAGGGGGCTTCGATCACGTCGGGCATGTGGCAGGTGGCGCTGATGTCGGTGATGCCGATAGGCATGCCATTGTCGAAAACATCGAGCAGTTCGCCAACCAATATTCCAGCATCAAGTGCGATCGCTTCGCCGGGCTCTAGATAGACGTCACACCCGGTTTCGGCCCGAACGGACTTGATGAATTCGACCAAATCGTCGCGCTGGTAATCGGCGCGGGTGATATGGTGGCCGCCACCGAAATTGAGCCATTTGAGCTGGCCGAAATAGGGCGCGATCTTGGGTTTCAGGCTCTCCCATGTCCTTTTCAGCGGTTCAAAATCCTGCTCGCACAGCGTGTGGAAATGCAAACCAGATACGCCTTCCAGATGCTCTACTTTTAACTGGCTGACCGGAAAGCCCAAGCGCGAATGTGGCGAGCAGGGGTCATATTTTGCCACCTCGCCCTCGGCATGTTCGGGGTTGATGCGCAGGCCTACGTCCGTGCTGGCATCCAAATAGCTGGCAAATCGCGCATGCTGCATCGGCGAGTTGAAGATGACATGGTCGGATATCGCCACAATCTCCGCCATATCAGCCGCCTTATAGCCTGCGCAATAAGTTGCGATCTCACCCTTATAGTGGTCACGCGCAAGCCGCGCCTCCCACAGCCCGCTGGTGCACACGCCATCTAGATATTCGCCCACGACATCGGCCAGCGACCACATCGAAAAGGCTTTAAGCGCCGACAGCACTTTAGCACCTGACCGCGCCTTCACATCAGCGAGGATCGCTAGGTTCCGCCGCACCGCAACTTCATCCACGACAAAGGCAGGTGTAGGAACGCGGTTCAGGTCAAATCGGGCAAAGGCCCCGGGATCGCCGGCTCTGGTTTCCATCAGAAATCCAGCGGCCCATCCAGTTCCTTCACCTGCCAGGGCAGGCCGTGCTGGTTTAGCATTTCCATGAAAGGATCCGGGTTGAATTGTTCCATATTATACACCCCATGTCCGCGCCACAGACCCTTTACGATCAAAGCAGCGCCGATCATTGCAGGCACACCGGTGGTGTAGCTGACTGCCTGATTGCCGGTTTCGGCATAGGCGTCTTCATGGTCGCAGATGTTGTAGATGTAGAGGGTCTTTTCCTTGCCGTCCTTGCCGATACCGGTCGCAATGCAGCCGATATTGGTCTTGCCCTTGGTCGTGGGGCCAAGCGACGCGGGTTCGGGCAAAACGGCCTTCAGGAACTGCAACGGAATGATTTCGACGCCCTGATATTTGACCGGATCAATGCGAGTCATACCGACATTCTGCAGCACAGTCAGGTGCTTGATATATTCATCGCCGAAGGTCATCCAGAACCGGATGCGCTTGATTTCGGGCAGGTGGGTTTTGAGGCTCTCGATTTCCTCATGATACATGAGGTACATATTCTTGGGGCCAACAGCCTCAAAGTCGAAACTCTGCTTTACCGACATGGGCGGGGTTTCCACCCAGTCCCCATTTTCCCAATGGCGCGCAACCGCAGTGACTTCACGGATGTTGATTTCGGGGTTGAAGTTAGTCGCGAATGCCTGGCCGTGGTCGCCACCATTGCAGTCAAGGATGTCGAGCGTGTCGATCCGTTCGAAATGATGCTTTTTGAGGTAGGTGGTGAATACGCTGGTCACGCCGGGGTCAAAACCGGACCCGAGCAGCGCCATCAGCCCTGCATCCTTGAAGCGGTCCTGATAGGCCCATTGCCAGTGATATTCGAACTTGGCCTCGTCCTTGGGCTCATAATTCGCCGTATCCATATAATGCACGCCAGCAGCAAGGCAGGCATCCATGATGGCGAGATCCTGATAGGGTAGCGCCAGATTGACGACGAGCGCAGGCTGTACCTTTTCGATCAGACGGGTGAGGGCCGGGACCTCTTCGGCATCGATTTCATAGGTGTCCACTACGACGCCGGTGCGTTCCTTGACCGACGCGGCAATCGCGTCGCACTTGCTTTTTGTGCGGCTTGCGAGGCTGATATGTGTGAAAATATCGGCATTCATCGCCATCTTGTGCACCGCGACCGAGCCGACACCACCGGCACCGATTACCAAAACCCTGCTCATCTGTTACGCCCTTCGACAAAGATTCGTTATGGCGAAGGCATATAGAGGGCTTTGATGACAGAACAAGAATTGCGCGATCCCAAACGCAAGCCCAGTCGCGAAGGCGTGCTTCGTGCGATGTCCAAAGTCGCCGAGATTTTGCCGCCAACGCCGCTATTGCCGCTGGAGGTTGATGGACGAACGCTGTGGTGCAAGGCCGAAATGCTGCAGCCGATTGGCGCGTTCAAGATACGCGGCGCGTGGCATCGGATTTCGGATCTCAGCGATGAAGAGCGTCAACGCGGCGTTGTGGGTGTTTCCAGCGGCAACCATGCACAAGGCGTCGCCTGGGCAGCAAAACGGCTCGGTATTCCGGCCATTATCGTAATGCCGGAAAATGCCCCCAAAGCGAAGATACAGGCGACACAGGCGCTGGGTGCTGAAGTCGTGCTTTACAAACGACCAGGGCAGGATCGTGATGCAATTGCCGCCGAATTGGTCGAACGGACAGGTGGAACGTTGGTGCATGCCTTTGGCGATCCTTGGGTAATCGAGGGGCAGGGGACGCTTGGGCTGGAGGCAGAGGCGCAATTGAAGGCTCGCGGCCTGGATGGCCCAATTCATATCATAGCCTGTTGCGGCGGAGGCGGGCTATCGGGCGGGCTGGCTTTGGCCTGCCCGGAAGCCACGCTTTCGATTGCAGAACCCGAAGGCTGGGATGATGTCATCCGCTCGCTGGCGGCAGGCGAAATTGTGTCTGTGACGGATCAGCACCATCCAACGCCTTGCGATGCGCTCCAGACGCCACGCACCTATCCGATCAACTTTGATATTCTCAAACTGCGGGTGGCGAGCAGTGCGGTTGTCAAACCCGTTGAGATTGCTGCAGCAATGCGACTGGCTTTTGAAAAATTGCATCTTGTCGTCGAACCGGGCGGCGCTGCAGCATTGGCGGCGGTGCTTGCAGGCAAGGTTGAACTGAAAGCTACACCCGTGATCACGCTGTCGGGCGGCAATGTCGATTGGGACACCTATCATGCCATGGTTGGAGGCACCGCATGACCGATTTTTTCGACGCTGAAACACACGGCTTTGCCGAGGTTAATCACACATTGTCGCTGGCTTTCCAGACCGACCCTGCATTGTCCTATATCCTAAACGACGAAGCGCTGCGAAGGACACGCCTTCCGAGGCTGTTTGACCTGCTGGTCGACGATGATGCCCAGTCGGGACGAGTAGTGCACTCGACCGGCTATGAAGCCGCTGCACTTTGGCGGGCACCGGGAAAAGCTGAAAGCGAGCCCGGTCCGATGTTGCGCGAATTATGGTCGATGATGAAGATTTTCGGCTTCGCCCTGCCGCGCGCGCAACGGGTGGTAGAGGGTATTGATTGCCACCGGCCCAAAGGCGATTTCTGGTATCTCCACTTCGTCGGCGTACGCCCTGAATTCCAGGGCAAGGGCTGGGGCGGGCGCATCATACGTGAGGGACTAGCTAGAGCCGACACAGAAGGTCTGCCCAGCTGGCTTGAAACGGCAACCCCCGAAAATGTTCCGCTGTATCAGAGGCTCGGCTTTGCCATCACTTGCGAGTGGGATGTGCCCAAAGGCGGTCCCCATTTTTGGGGGATGATGCGGCAGCCGTCTTCAATCTGAGCTACGCAGAACAGTCCTGAAACTGTAACCAAAGCGGCATCGTTGCGTCACATGCGTGCGCTAAGCAATCCTGACGTTTCGGGAGAATCGCATGTCTATTTCGCGTAGCGCCAAGATCGAAGCAGCGGTTATCCGCGATGCCGCCCCGCAAAAGCAGAAGCTGCTCGACCGCGCCTTCGCCTTTGCCTTTCGTGGTTTGGTCTATGCGCAAATCTGGGAAGACCCGGTGGTCGATATGGCGGCGCTCGATATCCGGCCCGGAAGCCGTGTCGCGACAATTGCCAGTGGCGGATGCAACGTTCTTTCCTACCTGACCACTGACCCTGGTGAAATCGTAGCGGTCGATCTGAATACCGCGCATATCGCGCTCAACCGGCTCAAGGTTGCAGCCCTTCAGCGATTGCCGGATTATGCGCATTTCCGCCGCTTCTTTGCCGATGCCGATACGCCAACCAATTTGCGCACCTATAAGGCGCATATTCGCGATCATTTGGACGATACCAGCCGGCGCTATTGGGAAGGGCGGGACCTTATCGGCAGACAGCGTATAGGCGGCTTTACCAAAGGCCTCTATCGAAAGGGCCTGCTGGGTAGCTTTATTGGTCTCGCACATGCGGTCGCAAAGCTTCATCGTGTCGATCCGGCAATTCTCTTGCAGGCGACTTCCATTGAAGAACAGCGGCGGATATTCGACAAAAAATTTGCGCCGATTTTTGACCGAAAATTTGTCCGCTGGCTGACCGACCAGCCCGCATCGCTCTTCGGCCTCGGTATTCCGCCAGCCCAGTTTGATGTCCTGGCTGGTGACAAGCGGATGGCCGATGTCCTTAAGGAACGGCTGCAAAAATTGGCCTGCGGTTTCGATCTCGAGGACAATTATTTCGCTTGGCAGGCATTTGGCCGTGGTTATGGCAAACAGAGCAATGCGCCGCTGCCGCCCTATCTGCAGCACTGCAACTATAACCAAATAAAGCAGCGGGCAGGACGCATCGATATCCGTCACGCCAATTTTGTCGAGATGCTGGCGCAATCAGAGGCTGAAAGTTTTGATCGTTATGTCCTGCTCGACGCGCAGGACTGGATGGATGACGTCCAACTGAACCATCTATGGTCGGAAATAACCCGGACCGCTCGACCCGGAGCGCGCGTTTTGTTCCGGACGGCTGCCGAGCCGAGCCTCTTGCCTGGTCGTGTATCGGACCCGCTTCTCGATCTCTGGGAGTATCGCGCGGAGCAATCTCTGGACTTCACCCTAAGGGACCGTTCAGCAATTTACGGCGGTGTACATCTCTACATCCTCAAGGACTGAATATGGCAACGACATTAGGGAACGATCATGCAGGCCTGATGGACAATATCTATCGCGGGCAGCGTCATATCTATGACGCAACCCGCAAATATTATCTTTTGGGGCGTGACCGGCTGATCGATGGGCTGGATGTGCCGCATGGTGGAACAGTGCTTGAAATAGGCTGCGGAACCGGACGCAATTTGATCAAAATTGCTCGGCACTGGCCCGAATGCCGCCTTTATGGCCTCGATATCTCCACCGAGATGCTCAAATCGGCACACGCAAATATCCACCACTTCGCAATGGAGGAGCGCATCCAGGTGGCGCAAGGTGATGCTACCGGATTTGACTCCTACGAACTTTTTGGTCGCCGCCGTTTCGACCGCATCGTGTGCAGCTATTCACTTTCAATGATACCGGAATGGCAAGCGGCGGTACGCTGGGCGCTCACGCTGCTTGCACCGCAAGGAAGCTTACACATCGTTGATTTCGGTATGCAGGAGGATATGCCAAAGGCGTTCCGCGCCCTGCTTTTTCGCTGGCTGGAGATTTTCCATGTAGCGCCAAGGGGCGATATGGCGGAATATGCGGATGCGCTGGCGCGCACTTTGCAGCAGGATTTCAGATGTGAAACGCTGTACCGTGATTACAGCCGCATTATCACCATAGGTTAGTAAACAAGCTTGCGAAGGGTCAGTCAGGCCGCTTGGCGTACCGCGCAATATAACCGACATAATCCGCCTTACCCAAGGGAATTCGGGCTTTACGCAGAATTGCATAGGCGGTCATGATGTGGAAATAAAATTGGGGCAGCGACCAGTCACGGACATATTCCGCTGCGGACATTTCAAATGCCATTCCGTTCGGGAGGTCGAAAGAAACCACTGTGTCATCGGCAACAAAAGCATCCGGCTTTGTAGAGCGGACGAGTTCACGCATGTCTGACAAATGGGCCCGAGCTTCCGCAAGGCTGCCATGATCCGTGTCAGCCGTCGGTAGCGAAGTACCCGTCAATCGATTCAATGTATTGACCACCTGCTGCGTTGCAAAGCGCACCTGAGTCGCCAGCGGCAGCATGTCGTCGGTCAATTTTTCACCCAGCAAGGTTTCGCCGCGGGGGTCGGCTTCCGCCTTTGCAAGTAAATGATCGAAGGTGCCGAGCATCTGCTCGAACGAAGTCAGCGTAAAGTCGGCGAGGTTCATCTCAAACTCCTAGTTGCATTTTGCAACTTATCTAGGAGTGATGAGTGAAGCGGTCAAGCAGCCTGCGCGACCTTCAATTCCATCCTACCCCAGATCTCAACCAGTGCGTTGGTCAGATCCTGCATCATCTCTTCATCATGCTGCGGGCCGGGGGTGAAGCGCAGCCGCTCCGTGCCCCTAGGGACGGTGGGGAAGTTGATCGGCTGCACATAGGCGCCATATTCGGCGAGCAAAGTGTCGCTGATTTTTTTTGCCTTCACCGGATCGCCCACCATCAGCGGAACAATATGCGTCACGCTCTGCATTACCGGTAGCCCGGCTTCTGCAAATAATTCCTTGAGGCGGGCGGCATTGGCTTGCTGCGCGGCCCGTTCTTCACCTGACTGCTTGAGGTGCTTCACCGAAGCGAGCACGCCCGCGACCAGCACCGGTGACAGCGAGGTCGTGAAGATGAAGCCCGGCGCATAGCTGCGGATGACGTCGACAATCTTCTGGTCGGCCGCGATATAGCCACCCATCACGCCGAACGCCTTGCCCAGCGTGCCTTCGATGATCGTTACCCGGTCGGCAACCTCATCACGTTCGGTGATACCACCACCATGCTCGCCATACATGCCAACTGCATGCACTTCGTCGCAATAGGTGATAGCGTTATATTTGTCGGCCAGATCGCAGATTGCAGCGATCGGCGCGATATCGCCATCCATCGAATAGACGCTTTCAAACGCGATCAGCTTGGGCAGCGCCGGATCGTCATTGGCGAGAAGTTCTTCGAGATGTGCCAGATCATTGTGCCGCCAGACGCGCTTTTCGCAGCCTGAATTGCGGATGCCTGCAATCATCGAGGCATGGTTCAGCTCGTCCGAATAGATGATGCAACCCGGCAAAATCTTGGCGAGCGTGGCGAGCGTCGCTTCGTTCGAGACATAGCCCGAGGTGAAGAGTAGAGCCGCGCCCTTTCCATGCAGGCTGGCGAGTTCAGACTCCAGTTCAACATGGTAATGCGTATTGCCGCCAATATTGCGCGTGCCGCCCGAACCCGCGCCGACATCGTGCAGCGCCTCTTCCATGGCGGCAATCACCTTGGGATGCTGACCCATGCACAGATAGTCATTCGAGCACCAGACGGTGATTGGCTTTGGCCCATTATGGCCCGCAAAGCAGCGCGCATTGGGGAATTTGCCCTTGTTGCGCAGGATATCGATAAACACGCGGTAGCGGCCCTCTGCGTGGAGCCGATCGATAGCCTTGTCGAAAATTTCGTCGTAGTTCATGGCAAGCTAAGCCCTGTTGGTTGCCCGCCCAATAATGCGGGTCAAAACGGAAATCCAGCGCGAACTATTCGCAATAAACCGATTAGAGTGACATGATCTGGGTCAAATTGTACCGTTCCAGCGCCGAACGATAGGGTTCGATCTGCTCGACCGGCCCGGTTGAGACGAATATCCCTGCAGCCGGACTATCCGGCCAAGGCTGTCCTTCGGTCAAATAAAAAACCCTACGCGCAATCCCGTCCGAACCGTCGACAAAGCCCAGATTTTCGTCCAATCCAGCCACTTTGGATGCCATGGCCAACTCTTCCTGGACCAGCGGAAAGTGGGTGCAGCCAAGAATGATTTCGTCGATCCGGTCACCCTGTGGCTGGCTGGCAAGCCCCGCAATGGCAGCTGCGAAAATCGCTGGATCAGGTGTTTCTCCGCGCAACTTGGCTTCGGCGGCTGCGACAAGATCCGGCGATGCATGGCGCAGCAAAGTCTTTCCCCCGGCATGTTCGGCCTCAAGCTTATCGACATAGGCTTGCCGGATCGTTGCCTTCGTACCGAGCAGGCCGATCACACCACTTTGTGTCTGTTCGGCAGCCGGTTTAATCGCGGGGACGGTGCCGACAATCGGCACGCCTAACACGGCCCGGGCATGCGCCAATGCTATCGTTGAAGCGGTATTGCAGGCGATAACAACCAGTCTGGGGCGATACCGCTCCGACAGACGGCCAAGGAATGCGCAGACACGCGTGGCCACTTCTATCTCGCTTTTCTCACCATAAGGCAGCCCAGCATAATCCGCGGAATAAACGATTGGTGCCTGTGGCAGGACTTTAAGGATTTTCGCCAGAACCGACAGCCCACCTATGCCGGAATCAAAAACCAGTATCGGAGCTTCGGGTGAAATCATGCCGCGCAGATAGACAAGGGTCGAAGCAGAGGCAACCGGCCTTGAGTGTATCCCCGGATGTCGATAACCATCTGGCAGCAGAGGGAGTCGGAGATGCCAACAGTCTGGATGGAAATCGGAAGTGCGGCCTTGCTGGGCTATTTGCTGGGGTCGATACCCTTCGGCTTGCTACTCGCCCGATTTGGCGGCGCGGGCGATATTCGCGAAATCGGCTCGGGCAATATCGGCGCGACCAATGTGTTGCGCACGGGACGCAAGGGGCTGGCGGCACTTACGCTGCTCCTTGATCTGCTGAAGGGTGTGGCGGCAGTTCTGCTAGCACGGCAATTGATGCCCGGAAGTGAAGTGATAGCTGCCGTCGCCGCCTTTTTCGGACATCTCTATCCGATTTGGCTGGGTTTCAAGGGCGGCAAGGGCGTGGCAACCTATGCCGGAATCCTCTTTGGTCTGCACTGGCCTTTAGGACTGATTTACGGCGCTGCGTGGATAGGCGTGTTGCTTGCTTCGAGAATTTCGTCCTTGGGCGGTCTTGTGGCCGCCGCAGTTGCGCCATTGGCCGCTGCGTTTCTGGGACTGGTCGAAATTGTCATCCCCCTTATCGCCTGCAGCCTGATTATTTTCTGGAAGCACCGGGAGAATATCCAGCGGTTAATGGCGGGGACGGAACCGCGCATAGGGCAGAAATAATCCTCGATGGCGGTCAGCGATATCGACATATTTGACCGGTTGCGACTAATCCGTTCGCCCAATGTCGGGCCAATCAGTTATCGTCAGTTGATCGCGCGGTTCGGAACGGCAAGTGCGGCGCTTGAAGCACTGCCTGATCTCGCCGCTCGGGTAGGTGGTCGCAAGCTGACGGCAGCAGGGCCGGAAGCAATCCATCGAGAAATCGAATATCTGGCCCGGGTAGGCGGGCATTATTTGTTTATCAACGATGCCGATTATCCCGCATTGCTCGGCGAGTTGGAAAATGCACCGCCGGTTTTGACCTACAAAGGCAACATCGCGCTGGCCACCCAGATCAATGTCGCGATGGTCGGTGCACGTAACGCCTCGGCTGCGGGATGCCGTATGGCGCGCAATATCGCGCAAGAGTTGGGGCAGCGGGACATTGTCGTGACGTCGGGTTTGGCGCGTGGGATCGATGCAGCGGCGCATCAGGGGGCTCTCGCAACCGGGACCATCGCCGTTATCGCGGGTGGCATAGACGCCGTTTATCCGCCCGAACATACCGAGTTGCAGGAGCGGGTTGCTGCCGAAGGTCTGCTGCTTGCCGAAATGCCACCGGGCACCGAACCCAGAGCGCGCCACTTCCCTTACCGCAATCGTATCATCGCAGGACTGTCAGCAGGTACCGTCGTGGTCGAGGCTATTCCCAAATCCGGCTCGCTGATTACGGCTAGGCTGGCAGGTGAGGCGGGCAGGGAAGTGATGGCTATTCCCGGCTCACCACTCGATCCGCGTTCGCGCGGCTGCAACCAGCTTATCCGCGAAGGCGCGACGCTGGTTCAGGATGCGGGTGAAATCGCAGAGCTGATCGCACCGCTCGATCAGCGCGTGAGATCCAAGCCATCGGCACAGCCGCATTTCGATTTCATCGCAGAGGCTGGCGATGGCGAACGGAATGCCATTTTCGAATTGCTCAGCCCCAATTTTGCAGCCGTTGATGAACTGGTGCGCCTGTCCGGCATGCCATCGGCGCAGGTACAGATGGTGTTGCTCGAACTTGAACTGGCTGGCCGCCTCGAACGCGGGGCAGGGGCAAGGGTGCGCCTGACCGCCTGATTTTTGCAGCTTGACGACCCCAAAATCCCCCCGCCAATCTATGCGCGTACGTGAGAGTGTGAGAAAAGATCGAAAATCCATGAAGTTAGTCGTCGTCGAATCACCCGCAAAAGCCAAGACCATCGAGAAATATCTGGGGAGCGGATATAAGGTTCTCGCATCCTATGGCCATGTCCGCGACCTGCCGCCCAAGGACGGTTCGGTCGATCCCGATAACGGCTTTGCCATGCTGTGGGACAATTATCCGGACAAGGCCAAGCAACTGAAAGCAATCGCCGATGAGGCGAAGAAGGCGGACGGCCTGATCCTCGCAACTGACCCTGATCGCGAAGGCGAGGCGATTAGCTGGCATGTGCAGGAAGTGCTGGCGAATAAGAAAGCGCTTCCCAAAAATGTATCCCGGGTCACTTTCAACGCCATCACCAAGCAAGCAGTTACCGATGCGATGGCGCATCCGCGCGAGCTCGATCATGACCTGATCGATGCCTATCGTGCCAGGCGTGCGCTTGATTATCTGGTGGGTTTCACGCTGTCACCGGTGTTGTGGCGCAAGCTTCCCGGTGCGAAATCGGCTGGGCGCGTGCAATCGGTGGCACTGCGGCTGATTGTCGAACGTGATCGCGAAATCGAAGCGTTTCGCGCCCAAGAATATTGGTCGGTCACCGCCAAAATGGAACATAAGGGGCAGGGCTTCGACGCCCGCCTTGTGCGCTACAACGGCGAAAAGCTCGACAAAATGGCGCTCGGTATGGAGGGTAGCGCCGAGGAAGCTCGCGCCGCGGTCGAAGCCGGGCATTTCAGCGTCGACAGCGTCGAAACCAAACCGGTCACACGCAATCCGCAACCGCCCTTCACCACTTCAACCCTGCAACAGGAAGCCGCACGCAAGCTGGGCTTTTCGGCCAGCCACACGATGCGGATCGCGCAAAATCTCTACGAAGATGGCGCAATCACTTATATGCGTACCGATGGCGTGCAGATGGATCATAGCGCAATTTCTGCCGCACGTGGCGCGATCGCCAACCGCTATGATGCAGGCTATCTGCCCGACAAACCGCGGGTCTACCAGACCAAGGCAAAAAATGCGCAGGAAGCGCATGAAGCCATCCGTCCGACCGATTTTGGCAAGGACAAGGTGGGCTCTGGCGATCATGCCAAGCTCTATGACCTGATCTACAAACGCGCGCTCGCCAGCCAGATGGCGTCAGCTCGGATGGAGCGGACGACCGTCGATTTGCTCGACGGCACCGGCCAGATCGGGTTGCGTGCTACCGGTCAGGTCGTGAAATTCCCGGGATTCCTCGCACTTTACGAAGAAGGCATCGACGACAAGGACGATGAAAACGGCGCCTTGCTGCCGGCGATGGACAAGGGTGATGTGCCCGCTAAGAAATCGGTCGAGAAAATGCAGCATTTCACCCAGCCCCCTCCGCGTTATTCGGAGGCCAGCCTTGTCAAGCGGCTGGAAGAACTGGGGATCGGCCGTCCGTCAACCTATGCCTCGACGATTCAGGTACTGAAAGATCGGTCCTATGTACGTGTGGAAAAAAACCGTTTCTTTGCAGAGGAATCGGGGCGATTATTAACAGCATTTCTCGAACGTTTTTTCGAGCGCTACGTTGCATATGATTTCACGGCAGGTCTGGAAGATCAGCTCGACGAGATCAGCGCGGGCGATGCCAATTGGCAGCGCGTGCTCGAGGCCTTCTGGCGCGATTTCAAACCGAAAACTGCCGAAGTCATGGAGCAGAAGCCTTCGGACATAACGGCTGAGTTGGACAAGTTCCTGGCGCCCTATCTCTTCCCCGAGCGGGAAGATGGAACCGATCCGCGCATTTGCCCGAAATGCGGTACCGGGAAGCTTGCGCTACGCGGCGGGCGTTTCGGCGCCTTCGTTGCCTGTTCAAACTACCCCGAGTGCAAATTCACCCGCAAATTTGCCCAACCCGGCGGCGCCGACGGCATGACGTCAGATGGACCCGAAGTGCTTGGAAAACATCCGGAAACTGGCGAGGACATTAGCCGCAAGTCCGGACGTTTTGGCCCCTATGTCGAGATGGGCGAGGGCAAGGAAGCCGCGCGTGCATCCATCCCCAAGGATATTCCATCTGACGACTTCGGGCTCGATTGGGCCGTCAAACTGCTGTCGCTGCCGCGCACAATCGGCACGCACCCGGAAAGCGGCGAACCCGTGACGGCGAGCATTGGGCGCTATGGCCCCTATCTCGCGCATCAGGGCAAATATGCTCGTCTGCAGTCGACCGCCGAAGTTTTCGAAACCGGTATGAACGCCGCTGTCGTCAAACTGGCAGAGGCAGCCAATGGCAATGGCCGATCACGCAATGGCGGTTCTCGCGAACCTCTGAAAACATTGGGTAATCATCCGCGCACAGAGGCCGAGATCAAGCTGATGGAAGGCCGCTACGGCAATTATGTCACTGATGGCACAACAAATGCAACGCTCCCCAAGACAATTGCGCCCGACCAGCTAACGCTGGAGGAAGCCGCGCAGTTGATTGACGAACGTGCGGCCAAGGGGCCGGCGAAGGGCAAGGCGAAGAAGAAGGCGCCCGCAAAGAAAGCCCCTGCCAAAAAGGCTGCACCTAAAAAGAAAGCCAAGTAAGCCTGCTTCTGCCCCAGCCTGTGCCGGGGCGTCGCGGGGCTATTCCACCCAATCCAGCCCCATGTCGCGGTAAACCGAGCGATCTTCGTCCCACCCGGCCTTCACTTTTATGTGGAGGTAGAGGTGGACGGGCACGCCCATCAGGTCTGAAATCTCCTTACGCGCGGCGGCACCGATCGCCTTGATCCGGCTACCGCCCTTGCCGAGCACAATTGCGCGCTGGCTTTCGCGTTCGACGAAGATTTGTTGGTAAATTTCGACGCTGCCATCGGGACGCTCCGAATATTTTTCGGTTTCAACTGTGCTCGCATAAGGCAGTTCGTCATGCAGTTGCAGGTACAGCTGCTCGCGGGTGATTTCGGCCGCAGCCATGCGTTCGGACGCGTCCGAAACCTGGTCTTCGGGGAAATGCCAGTCGCTTTCGGGCATTGCTGCGCCAATCGCGGCTTTCAGTTCCGCCAAGCCGTCCGCCGTAGCTGCACTTATGTAGTAAATCTGCTCGAAAGCGCAGAGTTTCAGCAGTTTTTCGGTCAATGCCAACAGCTTTTCCTTGGCTGCAATGTCGACCTTGTTGAGGATAAGCCATTTGCGTTCTGGCCGGTTGACCAGTCCCTCGATGATCTTCTCGACCTTGGGGCCTGCACCAGCCCGTCCATCGACAACAGCCAAAATCAAGTCAGCATCGGATGCGCCTTCCCACGCAGCGGCAACCATTGCACGGTCGAGCCGACGGTTGGGTGCGAAAATTCCAGGGGTGTCGACCAGGATGATCTGCGCATCCCCCTCGATAGCAATACCCATAAGGCGCGTACGCGTGGTCTGAGCCTTGGGACTGACAATGGCCACCTTCTGGCCGACCAATGCGTTGACCAAAGTCGATTTACCCGCATTGGGCGCGCCGATGACGGCGACATGGCCGCAGCGCTTCGTCATGTGTTTTTCTCCAGAAATGCCTTTGCGGCCGCAGTTTCGGCCGCCTGTTTGCTGTTTGCGGTTGCCGAAACTGGTTCGAAGCCTTTTACCGTCACGGTCACTTCGAAACGCATTGCGTGCGGAGGACCTTCCTTCGAAGTCACCTCATAAACCGGTACTTTACGGTTATGGGCCGCACTCCATTCCTGCAGCGCAGATTTGGGATGCTTCGGGGCGGCTTTTGCGGATTCAAGCAGCGGCCGCCAATAGCGTTCGATAAAGCTGCGTGCCCGATCAAGACCCAGGTCGAGATAGATAGCCCCAATCAGCGCCTCGACCATGTCGCCCAGAACATAGTCGCTTTCCTTGGCGCCATCGTCGCGCGCTTGCTTGCCAAGCCGCATATGCGCCTGCAAGCCGATTTCGCGCGCAACTTCGGCGCAGGTGGCTCCTGACACCAGCGCATTCAGCCGATGCGAAAGCCGCCCTTCCGGTTCTTCGGGGAAGCGTTGGAACAGCATCGAAGCCGCCACCAATCCGAGAACGCGGTCGCCCAGAAATTCAAGTCGCTGGTAATGCGCTTCGCCGGTGCTACCATGCGTCAGGGCTTGTTCGAACAGTTTCGGGTCGGTCGGCGCTGCGCCGATAACCTCTTCAAGCCATTTTGAAACATCGGACAAAGTCAGAAACCCTCACCGATGCGATCCCAGCGGGCGGCCGAAAACCAGGTCCAGGGCAGCAGCCAACGGGCTGAACCATCGGTCGAGAAGACGACGAACTGCGCACGTCCGACCAGATTTTCGGTCGGAACCAGCCCGATCCAAACGCCATCAGCCGGATAGCGGCTATCGGCGCTACGGTCACGATTGTCGCCCATCAGTAACAATTGGCCTTCTGGTACCATCTTGGCTTCGGTGTCGTCGCCTTTTTGATAAGGTTCGATATCGAGCGAGAGGTAACTTTTTCCTTCGGGCAATGTTTCGCGATATTGCGGATAGCGGCATTGCGTGCCGCCGCCCTTGGCGGACTCTTCATATTGCGGTTTCCAGCATGGAAATTCAGTCCCTTCCAGTGCAGCCGCATCGCGCATGCCCTGCGTCACGGGCGTCACAAAATCGCCGACGCGGACTTTCTTTGCGGGCTTGCCGTTGATCTCCAGCGTTCCGGCGCGCATTTGCACAACATCGCCCGGCAGGCCGATCACCCGCTTGATATAATCGACATTGGCATCGCCCGGTGCGTGCACCACTACGACGTCGCCGCGTTCGGGCAGGCTGCCGAAAATCCGGCCTTCGAATAACGGAAGTGACAGCGGGAAACTGTATCGCGAAATGCCATAGGGCCATTTCGAGACCAGCAGATAGTCACCTATCAGCAGTCGCGGGTGCATAGATTCCGAAGGAATATTAAACGGCGCAAAGATGAAACTGCGGAATATCAATACGATTGCCGCCAATTTCAGCAGGAACAATCCATATTCGCGCCATTCGGAAGCGCTGTTTTTCTCAACACCTGCCGTTTCGGTTTGGGTGGTTTCAGTCAATTGCGATGCCCCGACATTCGATTTCATGGTTTTGGCGCCATACGGCTCTGGCCTTCTAATGAGCGTCCGCGCTATTGGCCAGTGCCGAGATTCTCCCTGCCAAGGAAATGCCATGACCGCCAACAACTGGGCCGCAATCGAAAACATCTTATTGAAGCAGCTGGAAGCTTTGTTCGATGAGGATGCGCAGCGCGTCGATGGAATGACGATTTCGCAGTCAGGTTTGCGGTTTGATTTTTCCAAAACGCACCTCGACGCGGGCTTGATCGCGGCATTTTCTGAACTGGCAGCAACGATGGACCTGGATGGTGCACGCGACCGTCTGTTTTCAGGCGCCGTCGTCAACCTTACGGAAGGACGAGCTGCAACCCACATAGCCGAGCGTGGCAGTGGTTCGGTAGACGATGTTGCGCAGGCAAAGGCATTGCAAAACCGGATGCGCGGCTTGATCGACGTGATCGAGGCTGGGGCGTTTGGCGAGATCAAGCACATCCTCCACATTGGCATTGGCGGTTCGGCGCTGGGGCCTAAATTATTGATCGACGCTCTGGGTCGCGATGGATTGCGGTTTGACACCAAGGTCGTTTCCAACGTTGATGCGACCGCATTGGCCGAAGCCGTCAAGGATATGGACCCGAAAGCGACATTGGTTGCTGTCGCCTCCAAAACCTTCACAACAACCGAGACACTGATGAACGCCGAAAGCGCGCTCGAATGGCTGCGCGATGGCGGGGTTGAAGACCCCTATGGACAAGTAATCGCGCTGACCGCGGCACCCGACAAGGCGATGGAATGGGGTGTTGACCAGAGTCGCATCCTGCCCTTCGCCGAAAGCGTGGGTGGGCGATATTCGCTGTGGTGCTCGATCGGCTTTCCGGTTGCTGCTGCGTTGGGTTGGTCGGCTTTCGAAGAGCTTCTGGAAGGTGCGGCGGAAATGGATCGCCACTTCCGCACAGCGACACTCGCTCAAAATGCGCCGATATTGGCTGCCTTCGCCGATCTCTTTTATGCGCAGGTTCGCAAATGCCAGACGCGTGCGGTGTTTGCTTATGACGAGCGCTTACGCTTGTTGCCGGATTATCTGCAGCAGCTTGAGATGGAATCCAACGGCAAGTCGGTTACCGCTGATGGCCAGCCACTCGGGCGCGAAAGCGCACCGGTGACCTGGGGCGGGGTGGGGACAGATGCCCAGCATGCAGTGTTCCAGTTGCTGCATCAGGGCACGCACACAATTCCGGTCGAATTTATCGCGAGCAAGACACCGGGACATGATTTCGATCCGGCGCACCACGAAACATTACTGATCAACTGCTTCGCCCAAGGTGCCGCGTTGATGCGCGGGCGTGACAGTGCAGACAAGGCGCGCAGCTATGTCGGCAACCGGCCTTCGACAACGATCCTGATGGATGACGTCACGCCGTCTACGGTAGGCGCACTGATTGCCTTTTATGAGCATCGTACCTTTGCCAATGCGGTGCTGCTGGGTATCAATCCGTTCGACCAGTTCGGGGTGGAATTGGGCAAGGAAATCGCCCGCGGCATATCTGAAAACGGACCAGCCGGTTTTGATCCATCGACCAGCGCGTTGATCGCGGCGGCCGGTTTGTAACAATCTGCGCTTTATCAATGAACAGCATTTTCGATTGGCATTTCGGCCAAGGCATCGCCATCTGGCGGGCAAAGGAATGAGATATGGCATTTGATTTTGACCTGTTTGTCATCGGCGCTGGCTCAGGCGGCGTCCGTGCGGCCCGAATTGCTTCGTCGCATGGTGCACGTGTGGCGGTGGCGGAGGAGTATCGCGTCGGCGGAACTTGTGTAATCCGCGGATGTGTGCCCAAGAAGCTGCTGGTCTATGGCTCTCATTTTGCCGAGGATTTGGCAGATGCAAAACGTTTTGGCTGGAACACCAAAGGCGCAACCTTCGATTGGCCGACCTTGCGCGATAATGTCGCGTCTGAGGTCGACCGGCTTGAAGGGCTGTACGGACAAACGCTGGGCAATGCGAAGGTGGAGATATTCCGCCAGCGCGCGGTAATTGCTGGGCCCAACTTGATCCGCCTGGCAGATGGAACCGAAGTCAGCGCGGCCAATATTCTGATCGCGACCGGCGCGTGGCCCTCAATCCCGGATATACCGGGTGCGGAATATGGCATCACTTCGAACGAAGTGTTCCACCTCGACAAGCTTCCAAAACGCGCGGTGATTGCCGGGGCAGGATATATCGCCAATGAATTTGCCGGCATCTTCAATGAACTGGGCGTGGAAGTCACTCTGGTGACGCGCGGCGACAAGATGCTGCGCAGTTACGATCAGGAAATTGTCGATAAGCTTGTGGGTATCAGCCGCGAAAAGGGCATCGATATCCGGTTCAACTTCAAATGCCCCGCGATCCGCAAGCAAACAGATGGGTCGCTGTTGGTCGAAAGCGGGGACGGAAGCGATGTCGAAGCAGATGTGGTGCTTTTCGCGATCGGGCGTATACCCAAGACCATGAATCTGGGGCTTGAAGCCGTCGGCGTGGAGCTCGATAAGGATGGCGCGGTGATCGTCGACGAATATAACCGCACCAATGTGTCCGGCATCTATGCGGTCGGCGATGTCACAAATCGAGTGCAGTTGACACCGGTCGCCATCCGCGAAGGCCATGCCTTTGCCGATACGGTTTTCGGAAACAATCCGCGCACCATCGATTATGGCGCCATTCCGACCGCGGTGTTCTCCAATCCGCCGATTGCTGGAGTTGGCATGACAGAAGAAGAGGCGCGGGCGCAGCTTAGCGACGTCAGGGTGTACAAGAGCGATTTCCGCGCGATGAAAAACGTCCTTGCCGATCGTAATGAGCGCGCGCTCTACAAGATGATCGTCGATGGTGCGACAGACAAGGTGGTGGGCCTGCATCTGATTGGGCCGGATAGCGCCGAAATCCTGCAGGCGGCGGCAATCGCCGTAAAGGCAGGCCTCACCAAGCAGGCCTTTGATGATACTGTCGCTTTGCACCCGAGCATGGCCGAAGAGCTGGTCCTGATGAAATAAGACTGGTTGCGAATTGCAACCTTACTGCTAATTCTCCGCAAAGAGGAGAATAGGCATGGCAGGACAGGTATTTGTATCAGGCGGCAGCGGTTATATCGCTGGCTTCCTTATCCGTCAGCTGATTGCAGAGGGCTGGTCAGTCAACACCAGTATCCGCAATCTGGACCGCGAAGCCGAGGTGCGGGGCTGGCTGAATGTTGATAACAGCAAGCTCAAATTCTTTGCCGCAGACCTGATGAGCGATGAGGGCTGGGCCGAAGCCATGGCCGGTTGCACCCACGTCGCACATGTCGCCTCACCACTTCCAGCGAATAAACCCAAGAGCGACGACGAACTGATCGTTCCCGCGCGTGAAGGGGCATTGCGCGCGCTGCGTTTTGCGCACGCAGCGGGCATAAAGCGCTTTGTCATGACATCGTCGGTTGCAGCGATCGCTTACGGGCATGGCAAGGCCAAACAGCATTTTACCGAGGCTGACTGGACAGACGTCAACAGCCCCGACGCCTATGCCTATGTGAAATCCAAGACCATTGCGGAGCGCGCCGCGCGCGATTGGGTTGCGGCGAATGCGCCGGACATGGAATATGTGACGGTCAACCCGTCGCTGGTGCTCGGCCCATTATTTGCTGCCGATTTCTCGACCTCGCTGGAGGCTATCAAGAAATTGCTCGATGGGTCGCTTCCGGGCCTGCCTAATCTCGGCTTCTCGGTCGTCGATGTGCGCGACGTGGCGGACTTGCATGTCCGCTGCCTGACCGCCGCGAATATGGCGGGCGAACGCTTTGTTGCCGCAGGCCCATTTCTGTGGATGCGTGAGGTGGCAGCTATTTTGAAAGAAGGGCTGGGGCCAGATGGCAAGAAAGTGCCCACGCGCCGACTGCCCAATTTCCTTGTTCGAATATCAGCTTTGTTCGATCCGTTGATTCGACAGATTGTGGGCGAACTGGATAATGTCCGCGATACATCGGCACAGCATGCGAAGGACGTGCTGGGCTGGCAGACACGCGACCCCAAAGCGAGCATCCTCGATACTGCGCGCGACATTATCAGGCTTGGCTTGGTAAAGAGCTGACGCAATCGAGTTCTAACACCGTAGTGCTGAGCCTGTCGAAGCACGGCTGACTGAAAGGCGCCCTTCGACAAGCTCAGGGCTACGGTGTCATTGAATGCTGTAAGGCACGACACTCCGCCGGTCTGGATCGACGATGATTTCGCGGTCGCTCGGCGGGAAGGCGCGTTGATCGCAATCGGGGCGGGGGCAGAGGCGGCAACTGATGCCGATCTGGGTGGCGTTGCGTCCGGTGAGGTCGAGGCCATCCGCATAAATGAACTCACGCGCATGATCGATTTCGCAACCCAGCGCGACGGCATAGCGGCGAGGTGCGCGGTCATAACTGCCAGACGGCTTGACCAGTCCCTTGGCCATTGAGACATAGCGCACACCATCGGGGGTCTCCGCTAGCTGGACTAGAATGCGGTCGGGGATGGCGACGGCTTCGTGCACAATCCACAAAGGGCAGGCGCCGCCAAAGCGCGCGAACTGCAAGCGCGTGGCGCTGTGCCGCTTGGTGATATTTCCCGCCATGTCGACACGGCAAAAGAAGAAGGGCACGCCGCGCGCATTGGGGCGCTGGAGCGTGGACAGCCGGTGGCAGGCCTGTTCGAAACTGACACTGAAGGCCTGGCAGAGCCGATCGATGTCGTGCCGTACCGCGCGCGCCTCTTCACGGAAGCGCCGATAGGGCATGAGGATCGCCCCTGCGGCATAATTGGCAAGGCCGATGGAGAGCAATTGGCGCGAGGCGGGGGTGCGGAGCTTTGCGCCTTCCACAACCTGGCTGATTTCATCACGTAGAGCCATCGCGGCCAATTGGTGTGCCAACTGGAAACGGCGGCTTTCGGCGGGTTGGCTTTGATCTATCACTAGATGCCCCATCTGCGGGTCAAAATCGCGAAGGCCAGCATTGTGTGAATAGAGCAAGGAGATCGACAGAGCGTTCCGCAGATAAAGTTCGAGACCCTCGATCGCCGGCGTCAGCTGAGCGCCACGCAACTTGTCCCCCAGTGCTTCCGCCGCGCGGTCGAGGATGTCGACATAATTGCCCGAATTGTGGAACCAGTCGCGCACTTCTTCCCATGGCAGGCGTGAGCCACCGGCATTGTCGCTCGATAGCGCCTCGTCGACGATTTGCAGCCTCTGCCCTGCGTGGAGATAGGCTTGATGTAAGGCCACAAACTGGTCCGCCAGTGCCGGTTGCTGCTCGGCAATACGGGCCAACTGGTCCGGCGAAAGCGGGTTGGGAAATAGCGGATCCGCCGCTGCCTCGCGCAAGGCTGCAAATCGGCGCGTAGCAGCATCGTCCTCATCGACATCCCAGTCGAGCGGGAAGTCGCGCGCCAGCGTTTCGAGCAAGGCAGGGGTCAGCGGGCGGTCGTCATGTTCGATTTGCGATAGATAGGATACGGAAATCCCAAGCCGTTCGGCCATTTCCGCTTGTCTAAGACCGCGTTCGGCGCGCAACGTCTTCAGTTTATCACCCGCAAAAATCCTGCGCTTGGACATGGCTGATCTCCAGATTGCAGGCGCTTTACTACTTTGCAAAGTGTGACTTTGCAACTTTGCAATTTCACATTGGACAAGCCCGCTAATTTCGGGTTGTGCAACATCTTTGCTGAATTTTCGGGGGAACATATGTCCGCAAATATCGCCGAAATGGAGAAGCGCCGCGCGCAGGCCATGTTGGGTGGTGGGCAGAAGCGCATTGATGCGCAGCACGCCAAGGGTCGTCTGACAGCGCGCGAGCGGTTGGATATTTTGCTCGACGAAGGCAGTTTTGAAGAGATCGACATGTATGTCGAACATAACTGTACCGATTTCGGGATGGAGGAACAGAAGATCCCTGGCGACGGCGTGGTCACCGGAAGCGGCACGATCAACGGTCGCCTCGTCTATGTCTTCAGCCAGGATTTCACCGTTTTCGGCGGCTCGCTCTCCGAACGCTTTGCGCAGAAAATGTGCAAGGTGATGGATATGGCGATGAAGGTGGGTGCGCCTGTCATCGGCCTCAACGACAGCGGCGGCGCACGTATCCAGGAAGGCGTGGCTTCGCTCGGCGGATATGCCGAGGTGTTCCAGCGCAATACGCTCGCCTCGGGCGTCATCCCGCAGATCAGCCTGATCATGGGGCCGTGCGCGGGCGGTGCGGTGTACAGCCCTGCGATGACCGACTTCATCTTCATGGTCAAAGACAGCAGCTACATGTTCGTCACCGGTCCTGATGTGGTGAAGACGGTGACCAACGAAGTTGTCACGCAAGAAGAGCTGGGCGGGGCCACAACGCACACCACCAAATCAGGCGTTGCCGACAATGCGTTTGAAAATGACATCGAGGCGCTGCTCGCGGTGCGAGATTTCTTTGACTATCTGCCCGAGAATAACCGCAGCGGCGTTCCTGAACGGCCCACCAATGATCCATGGGATCGCATCGAAAACAGCCTCGACACGCTGATCCCGCCCAATGCGAACCAGCCTTATGATATGAAGGAACTGATCGCCAAGGTGGTCGATGAAGGCGAGTTCTTCGAAGTGCAGCCGGGGCATGCGGGCAATATCGTGATCGGCTTTGGCCGCGTCGAAGGCTGCACTGTCGGCATTGTCGCCAATCAGCCTATGGTGCTGGCGGGCGTTCTGGACATCAACAGCAGCCGCAAGGCTGGGCGTTTCGTCCGCTTCTGCGATGCATTCGAAATTCCGATCATCACCTTTGTCGATGTTCCCGGTTTCCTGCCCGGCACTGCGCAGGAATATAATGGCATCATCAAGCATGGCGCGAAGCTGCTCTTCGCCTATGCCGAAGCGACTGTGCCCAAAATCACCGTTATCACCCGCAAGGCCTATGGCGGCGCTTACGACGTGATGGCGTCAAAGCATCTGCGCGGTGATCTAAACTATGCCTGGCCGACCGCCGAAATCGCGGTGATGGGCGCGAAGGGCGCGGTGGAAATCATCTTCCGCAGCGACATTGGCGATCCCGAAAAGATTGCCGAGCGCACCAAAGAATATGAAGACCGCTTCGCCAACCCCTTCGTTGCGGCGAGCAAGGGCTTTATCGACGAGGTGATCCACCCGCATTCCACGCGGCGCCGGATCGCGCTGGGCCTTCGCAAACTGCGCAACAAGCAGTTGGAGAACCCGTGGAAGAAGCATGACAATATTCCGTTGTAGGACAAAACTGTGGTCATTGTTGCGATCTGTGGAGCTGTTTTGTTTGGTCTTCTTGGGCTTGGCCTTTGGCGACAGGGAGAGCAGTGGAAACAGCGCGGCGAAATTCCGAAAGATTGGGTCGAAGCTAAAGAGCCGAAGCCAGTTTTGAGAGATGAGCTGGGCTTTGGTGCTGCTATCGCATGGAAGAAAGCAATGGGAGTCGTTGCTTGGCTCTTTGCTGGCTTATGTGTTCTTTCGGCCATCTTGCAGCTAATGGGAATGCAATTATGAAACTAGGCCGTCTAAACCACATTGGCGTCGCAACGCCTTCAATAGCGGACAGCATCGTGTTCTACCGCGACGTCATGGGTGCGACAAAAATCCATGATCCTTTCGACCTACCCGATCAAGGTGTGAAGGTCTGCTTTGTCGATACACCGGGTGCGGATGGTGCGCTCAACGGCACGCAGATCGAGCTGATCGAGCCGCTGCCGGGCAACACCAGCATCGCGGGCTTCCTTGAAAAGAACCCGCAGGGCGGGCAGCATCATATGTGCTACGAAGTGCCCGATATCCACGCCGCCAAGGCCGAGTTTGAGGCGATGGGCAAGCGCGTGCTCGGCGAGCCGCGCATTGGCGCGCACGGCACGCTGATCTTCTTTGTGCATCCGCGCGACATGGGTGGGGTGCTGACCGAGATTATGGAGACGCCCAAAGAGGCGCATTGAAATTTGAGAGAGGAAACGGAGAGAATATGACCTACGAAACCATCACCGTCGAAGTGGCGGACAAGATTGCAACCATCACCCTCAACCGCCCGGAACGGATGAACGCTTGCAGCCTCGCTATGGCCGGGGAAATTAACGACGCATTGTCGGCCGATTTGGGAGATGCGCGGTGCCTGATTATCACAGGTGCTGGTCGTGGGTTTTGCTCGGGGGCAGACTTGTCTGCACGTGGTAGCAGCTCAATTTCCGGCGGCGAGGGAAGCTATATTGCACTCACCCGCCATTATAACCCGCTGATGATCAATCTGGCGCGATTGAACATGCCGATCATCACGGCAGTCAATGGCGCGGCTGCGGGCGTGGGCTGTTCGATTGGTCTGTGCGGAGATTTCGTGATTGCGGGCAAATCGGGCTATTTTCTTCAGGCGTTCGTAAATATCGGCCTCGTCCCCGATGGCGGCGCGTCTTGGATGCTGCCGCGCATGATCGGCAAGGCGCGTGCGACCGAAATGATGATGCTTGGCGAAAAAATCAGCGCCGAGAAGGCCGAAGATTGGGGCATGATCTATAAATGCGTCGAGGACGCGGACCTGTTGACCGAAGCCCGAGCTCTGGCAACACGGCTCGCCAATGGACCGACCGTTTCCTATGCTGTGATGCGCAAGAACATCCTGACAGCAATGGAAAACAGCTACGCCGAACAGCTTCTTGCCGAAGCAGAAGGGCAGCGGATTGCAGGCAGCAGTGAGGATGCAGCGGAAGGCGGCCTCGCTTTCCTGCAAAAGCGTAAGCCCGAGTTCAAGGGCAAGTAATGCTGTTTTTCAACAGCCCGAATCCGGCACCTAATCCGCGCCGGGTCCGCATCTTCGCGGCGGAAAAGGGGATCACGCTACCGACGCGTGATCTCTCTATTCCTGATCGCGAGCATAAGTCGGACGAATTTCTGGCGTTGAACCCGCGTGGGCAAACCCCTGCTCTGCAATTGGACGACGGCACGGTGATTTCCGAAAGCGTCGCCATCTGCCGCTACCTGGAAGGACTGCATCCGGAGCTCCCCTTGTTCGGGCGCGATCCGCGCGAGCAGGCCCTGATCGAAATGTGGAGCCGCCGGGTCGAAATGATCCTGATGCCTCCGGTCGGCGCAGTCTGGGTGCATACCCATCCGTTCACCGCACGGCTGCCGGGCCGCAATGCGGAATGGGGTGAATCCAACCGCCCGCGCGTGGACGAAGCACTGCGCTTCTTCGATAGCGCGCTGCATGGCCGCGAGTTTCTGGCCGCTGACCAATATACGATTGCCGACATATTGCTGCTGACCACCGTCGATTTCGCCGGGTTCGTTGGTATTGCCATGTCGGACGACCTAGTTTCCCTGCGTGCATGGTATGCGCGCGTATCCGCCCGGCCCAGCGCCGCAGCTTGAATGGTGTAGAGATGAGTAAGAACAGCCTATCCGATTGGCAGACCGCCGCCGCAAAAGAGGTGAAGGGCAAGGGCCTGACCTGGCACACGCCCGAAGGCATTGACGTCAAGCCGCTCTATACCGCGGAAGATGTGACGGCTGATCCGGGCCTGCCTGGTTTCGCGCCATTCACTCGCGGCGTCCGCGCGTCAATGTATGCCGGTCGCCCATGGACGATCCGCCAATATGCAGGCTTTTCAACCGCAGAGGAATCTAACGCATTCTACCGTCGCAACCTTGCGGCAGGGCAGAAGGGCCTGTCGGTCGCCTTCGACCTCGCGACCCACCGCGGCTATGACAGCGATCATCCGCGGGTGGTCGGCGATGTCGGCAAGGCGGGTGTGGCGATCGACAGTGTCGAGGATATGAAAATCCTCTTCGACGGCATCCCGCTCGACCAGATGTCGGTGTCGATGACGATGAACGGCGCGGTCATCCCGATCCTCGCCTTCTTCATCGTTGCCGGGCAGGAGCAGGGCGTTCCGACCGAACAGCTCGACGGCACCATCCAGAACGACATCCTCAAAGAGTTCATGGTCCGCAACACCTACATTTATCCGCCCGAACCAAGCATGCGGATCATCTCGGACATTTTTGCCTACACCTCGGCAAATATGCCCAAGTTCAACTCAATCTCGATTTCCGGCTATCACATGCAGGAGGCCGGGGCGACGCAGGTTCAGGAACTCGCCTTCACCATCGCCGACGGCATGGAATATGTGAAATATGGCGTCGCCAGCGGCCTCGATATCGACAAGTTCGCTGGGCGCTTGAGCTTCTTCTTCGCCATCGGCATGAATTTCTTCATGGAAGTAGCCAAGCTGCGCGCTGCCCGTGTGCTTTGGCACCGCGTGATGACCAAGCTTGGTGCGCAGGATGAGCGCTCCAAAATGCTGCGCACCCACTGCCAGACGTCGGGCGTGTCGCTGCAGGAGCAGGACCCCTACAACAACGTCATCCGTACCACGATCGAGGCGATGGCCGCGATGCTCGGCGGCACCCAGTCGCTGCACACCAACGCGCTGGACGAAGCGATTGCGCTGCCCACCGATTTCTCCGCCCGCATCGCGCGCAACACGCAGATCGTGATCCAGGAAGAGACGGGAATGTGCAATGTCGTCGATCCGCTGGGTGGCAGCTATTATATCGAGGCGCTGACGCAGGAACTGGTCGACAAGGCTTGGGAGATTATCGAGCGCGTCGAAAACGAAGGCGGCATGGCGAAGGCGGTTGCCGCTGGCTGGCCCAAGGCGATGATTGAGGAGGCGGCTGCTGCCCGTCAGGCTCGCGTCGACCGGGGCGAAGACGTCATCGTCGGCGTCAACAAATACCGGCTTGCCAGCGAAGACCAACTCGAAACGCTGGAGGTGGATAACCACGCGGTTCGCGAAGGCCAGATTGCCCGCCTGAAAAAGATGCGCGAGACGCGTGACGAGGCGAAATGTCGCGCTGCGCTCGCAGCGTTGGCCGAAGGTGCGAAGGGCAAGGGGAACCTCCTTGAACTGGCGGTCGAGGCCGCACGCCATCGCGCTTCGCTTGGTGAGATTTCCGATGCCATGGAAGCGGCCTTTGGACGCTATGGAACAACGCCAACGCCGGTAAAGGGCGTCTATGGCGCGGCCTATGATGGCGATGCTCGCTACAATCAGGTGCTGGAGGGTGTTGTCGCCGTAGAGCGCCGCCTTGGCCGCAAACCCAAACTGCTCGTTGCGAAAATGGGGCAGGACGGTCACGATCGCGGGGCGAATGTCATCGCCTCGGCCTTTGCCGATATGGGTTTTGACGTCGTCTCCGGCCCGCTGTTCCAGACACCCGAAGAAACCGTGGTGCTGGCGCTGAGCGAAAATGTCGACATCGTCGGCGCATCGAGCCTTGCCGCTGGGCACAAGACGCTGATCCCCGAACTGATCAACCGCCTGCGTGAAAATGGGCGGAGCGATATCAAGGTGATCGCGGGCGGCGTTATCCCGCCGCAGGATTATGATTTCCTGCGCGATGCAGGCGTGCAGGGCATTTACGGCCCGGGCAGCAATGTCGTTGAATGTGCTGCCGACGTACTGACCCTCCTCGGCCATAACATGCCGCCATTGGGAGAAGCTGCGTGACCGTTCGCACCGATTGGACGCGCGAAGAGATCGCTGCGCTGTTCGACCTGCCATTTGACGAGCTGGTCTTTCAGGCCGCGACCGTGCACCGCGCGCATCATGCCGTGGGGCAGATCCAGCTTTGTACCTTGCTTTCGATCAAGACCGGCGGGTGCCCGGAAGATTGCGGCTATTGCAGCCAGTCGGTGAAGGCCGATAGCGGCGTCGAGGCAACCAAGCTGATGGAAGTGCAGCAGGTGCTGCAAAAGGCCGCGCAGGCCGCCGATGCGGGCAGCAAACGGTTCTGCATGGGTGCCGCCTGGCGCAACCCCAAGGATCGCGACATGCCGGCGATTGTCGAGATTGTGAAATCGGTCCGCGCCATGGGTATGGAAACCTGCATGACGCTGGGCATGCTGACGCCCAAACAGGCCGAAATGCTCGCCGAGGCGGGCCTCGATTATTACAACCACAATATCGATACTTCGCCCGAACGCTATAACGAGATCATCACCACGCGCACGATGCAGGATCGGCTCGACACACTCGATCATGTCCGCAAGGCGGGCATAAATGTGTGCAGCGGGGGGATAGTCGGCATGGGTGAAACGCGCGCAGACCGCGTGGGCTTCATCCACACGCTGGCGACGTTGGAACAGCATCCCGAAAGCGTGCCGGTAAACGCTCTGGTGCCAGTAAAGGGCACCGTGCTGGGCGATATGCTTGCCGATACGCCGCTGGCCAAGATCGACGACATCGAGTTCGTCCGCACCATCGCCGTCGCGCGGATCACGATGCCGATGAGCATGGTCCGCCTGAGCGCAGGCCGCGAGAGCATGAGCGAGGCGACGCAGGCCTTGTGCTTCATGGCGGGCGCGAACAGCATTTTCACCGGCGACAAGCTGCTGACAGCCGCGAATGCCGGTGATGACAAGGATGCGGCGTTGATGGCGAAGCTCGGCCTTAAACCAATGGAATCTGAGGAACCTTTGCGTGCGTGCAAGGTTCTGGAAGCAGCTGAATAGGAACAAGCATGTTCAAGAAAATCCTCATAGCCAACCGTGGTGAAATCGCACGCCGGGTTATCAAAACCGCTCGTCGCATGGGTATCCAGACGGTTGCGGTCTATTCGGATGCCGATGCGCGCGCGCCCTTTGTGCTCGATGCCGATGAGGCGGTGCATATCGGGCCTTCGCCTGCTGCGCAGTCTTACCTGATCGCCGAGAAGATCATTCAGGCGTGCAAGGCAACCGGCGCGGAAGCGGTGCATCCGGGCTATGGTTTCCTTTCAGAGCGCACCAGCTTTGCCGAGGCGCTGGCCGCAGAGGGCATCGCCTTTATCGGCCCGCCGGTGAACGCGATTGCCGCGATGGGCGACAAGATCGAATCCAAGAAATTGGCGATGGAAGCGGGCGTAAACGTCGTTCCCGGTTTCGTCGGCGAGATTGAGGACACCGAACATGCGGTGCGCATCTCGAACGAGATCGGCTATCCGGTGATGATGAAGGCCTCTGCTGGCGGCGGTGGCAAGGGCATGCGGCTTGCCTATGACGAGAAGGATGTGCGCGAGGGCTTTGACGCCGTAAAGCGCGAAGGGCTGAACTCATTCGGCGACGATCGCGTGTTCATCGAGAAATTCATTCTCAATCCGCGCCATATCGAGATCCAGATTTTGGGCGATAAGCATGGCAATATTCTCTATCTCAACGAACGCGAATGCAGCATCCAGCGCCGCCACCAGAAGGTGGTCGAGGAAGCGCCATCGCCCTTTGTCACGCCGAAGATGCGCAAGGCGATGGGCGAGCAATGCGTCGCGCTTGCGCGCGCGGTGGGCTATTATTCTGCCGGAACGGTCGAACTGATTGTTTCCGGTGCTGATCCGACAGGCGAGAGCTTCTACTTCCTCGAAATGAACACCCGCCTGCAGGTGGAGCATCCGGTCACGGAGTGCATCACCGGTATCGACCTGGTCGAACAGATGATCCGCGTCGCCTATGGCGAAAAGCTTGCCATGACGCAGGACGACATCAAGATCGATGGCTGGGCAATCGAGAACCGGGTCTATGCCGAAGATCCCTATCGCGGCTTCCTGCCGTCCACCGGGCGCATCGTGCGCTATAATCCACCGGTGCCGGGTTGGGCAGGGGATATACGCGGCGTCGATGGCGTGCGCGTAGACGATGGCGTCGCCGATGGTGGCGAAGTCAGCATGTTCTACGACCCGATGATCGCCAAGCTCATCACCTGGGGCAAAACCCGCGACGAAGCCGCCGACAAGCAGGTTGCCGCGCTCGACCGTTTCGAGCTCGAAGGGTTGGGCCACAATATCGATTTCGTCTCGGCAATCATGCAGCACCCGCGCTTCCGCTCGGGCGAGTTGACGACGGGCTTTATCGCGGAAGAGTATCCCGATGGCTTTGCAGGTGCTCCGGCATCGGAAGACCTGATCCGTAAGCTATGCGCGATTGCCGGCGTAGTCGCTACCAGTACTTCGGAACGTGCGCGACACATTGACGGACAATTGGGCGACAATCTGCCCGCGATCCGCAACTGGCTGGTTTCGGTCGATAAGCAGCGGCACGACGTCATCGTCCACAACGGGCAGGTCACCGTCGACGGTCAGAAGATGGAACTGCAGACCGACTATGTCCCTGGCGCGCGTATGGTGCATGCCGTTGCCGATGGCGAAAGCCTTGCCGTCAAGGTCACCAAATCGGGTTCGGGCTTCAAGATGACAACACGCGGCGCAAGCCACAGCGTGGTATGTCTACCTGAGCATGTCGCGCCGCTCTCGAAGCACATGATCGAAAAGATTCCGCCCGATCTTTCCAAATATCTCATCTGCCCGATGCCCGGACTGATCACCGCCGTGAACGTTGAGGCAGGCGACAAGGTGGAGGCAGGTCAACCGCTGGCGATTGTTGAAGCGATGAAGATGGAGAACATCCTGCGTGCCGAAAAAGCCGGCGTCGTCAAATCGGTCAACGCCAAGGCTGGAGACAGCCTGGCGGTGGACGCGATCATCCTAGAAATGGAGTAACCAACGACTGGGTTCAGCTCAATGGGCTGAACCCAGCAGGCGGTTGGCCAGAAACAATTTGTAGATAACAAACGCGACGAGGCCAACCGCTGCCGTTCCGACATGGAACAACCAGAAAGTCGGCGTCGCCATTGTTTCATACCATGTGCCCACTTCGCCGACGATCTTGTTTGCGGCGAAGAAAGACAGATAATAGATGCCGATGATCGTCGCGTTGAGCGCGCGCGGTGCCAGCTTGGTGAAGAACGCCAGACTTACCGGCAGGATGTGCGCGAAACCGATGCTGTTGAAGATGTGGAATAACAACGGCCAGAACAGCCCGATCTTGCCATCGCCCTGCGTTGCTGCCGCCATATAGAGACACATCCCACCCGCGATGGTGAAGAAGCTGCCGATGATCATCTTGCCCAGTTCATCGGGCTCCTGCCGGTGCTTGCCGTACCAGACATAAAAGGCTGCGACCGCTGCCAGCATCGAGAAACTGGCGATAGCATCGATGGTGATCATCCAGCTGGTGGGCAGCGTCTGGCCAAAAAAGGTAAGCTGGAACTGTGTATCAGCCCAGACTAGATAGGCGTTGAAAATCTGCTGGTTGGTGAGCAGCGCCACGGCCAATACCGGCACCAGCGCAACCACCGCAACAATCCGCAGCCAATCCTGACGTGTCAGCGGTTCCTTGGCGGTGCTCAACGCGTCTTTCTTTGCCGGGCGATTGTCAGCGGGCAGCCATGGCCCGGCCATGATGTATAAAATCAGGCCGATGACCATCACGATGCCCGCCGTACCAAAGCCCCAATGCCAGCCCACGCGTTCACCCAATGTGCCCGCCACCAAGGGGGCAGCGATCACACTGACATTGATCGCGATATAGAAAATCTGGAACGCCATTGCGCGGCGCAGGTCTTCAGGCTTGTACAATTCGCCGACCTGGCTGGCGATATTACCCTTGAAAAGGCCGACACCGACGATCAGCGCCATCAGCGCGAACAGGAAGCTGCTTTCAAACGCCATCAGGAAATGGCCCAGCGTCATGAACAGCCCGCCGAGGATCAGCGTCGTGCGCCGGCCCAGCCAGCGGTCGGCAATCAGGCCGCCGGCTATGGGCGTCAGATAGACCAGCGAAGTGTAATCACCGAACAGCTTGGACGCCAAAGGCTGACCGTCAAGGCCGTACCAACTCTTCATCCAGTCGAGACCGATTACCCCCGCAGCATTTTCCGGCAGCAGCAGATATTTGACCATGTAGAGTACGAGTAAGGTCTGCATCGAATAATAGGAAAACCGCTCGCAGCCCTCGACAAAGGCCAGATAGCCCAACCCCTTGGGATGACCGAGAAAGGCACGATCAGATTTGTCGATCAGATCAATTTCGGGCGTCGCTTCGGCAATGGTCATTCTGTAACTCCCCCGAGTAATATTCTTTCCCCCGCCATATCGTTTCGTCAGGCGTTTGCCAGTAAATTTCGATGATTGGCGTTGGCGGCATTAGCGGTTAAGCTGCGCCGTACATCAGGGGGAGAGAATTACATGCCAGTTCCGGTTACCGCTTTTGTTGCAGCCATTTGTGCGCTGCTCCTTCTGCTCACCGCAATCGATACAGTCCGCCAACGTATCCGTGCTCAGGCGGCATTCGGCGATGGGGGCGATGCCAAGCTTATCAGTGCCAGCCGCAGCCACGGCAATCTCGCCGAACATGCGCCGATAGTCATCCTGTTGCTCGCGTTCCTCGAACTCGCGCACGCCTGGCATTTAGGCCTGATGGGGATCGGCGCGCTGTTCCTCTTTGGCCGGGTCATGCACATTTGGGGTCTGTATTTACCCGCGAGCACTAAGCCGCCGCTGCCCCGCTCGCTGGGCGTCATCATTACATGGCTGACGCTGGCTGCACTGAGCGGGTGGACGCTTTATTTGCTTGTTACGCAAAATCTCTAGTCAATCAGCGCGACAGCCCTAATCCAACCGGCGCTTGCGCGTTCGATCTTGACTGGAAAGCAGCTCAATTTCCAACCGAAAGGCGGGAGCGAGGCTAAGTTGGTCAGCTTTTCGATCTGGTAATATGGCCGAATGCGTCCGGCCTTATGGCCTTCCCAGATGATGGACGGATCACGCGTTTCGGCCCAGCGTCTGGCGGTGTGGCTGAACGGGGCGTCCCAGCTCCAGGCGTCGGTTCCAACCACCTGCACGCCGCGCTCGGTCAAGTACAGCGTCGCTTCAGCACCCATGCCGCAGCCTTGATCGGTGAAATTGTCGGTGCCGTAGACCGCGCCCGACTGGACCAGCACGATATCGAGCGGTTGCAGCTCATAGCCAATGCGCGCCAATTCCTCCTCGACTTCGGTGGCGCTCACCACATGGCCGTGCGGCTTGTTCGAAAAGTCGAGCTTTACGCCGGGGCGGAAGAACAGGTCGAGTGGTGCTTCGTCAATAGACGGGGCAGGGGAGGCGCCGCTGTCGGTGGTCGAATGGAAATGCCAAGGCGCATCCATATGCGTGCCGTTGTGCGTGCTCAGCGTCAGGCTTTCGACCGCCCAGCCTTCACCATCGGGGAGGTCTTCCCGCGTCAGGCCCGGGAAAAACATCGCGATCTGCTCCCATGTATTCTCATGGGTCATATAGGTTATCTGAGGACGCATGACCGGGGGGTCCGAAACCACATCATTGGTAATCGGTATCGAAAGATCGACAAATCGCGTCATTGCGGCAGCGCCTTGGCGCCATGGTCAAGCACCATCGCCGCCGAACGGCGGGCCATGGCGAGGAACATGTCGTCGCCACGATCAGTGCGTTCAACCACCATCGCCGCGGTTACCCCCATCAGGAAGCCCGCTACTGCAGAACGGCAATAATCGTCGTGAATATGTTCGAGGTCGGGCTCCGGCACGCCGCGTGAAATCAGCTGCGCTTTGTAGCGAGCGAGCAATTCCTCTTCTATGTCACGACGATGCCCCGCATCGAAGGCGGTGCCGGTGTAATAGGCAATATCTCCGACACCGATGCCCACGCCGGTTGTTTGCCAGTCAACGATCACGATTGGTTTAACCGGATCACCGACATTGAAAAGCATATTGTCTGGCCTGAAATCGTTATGGGTCAGGCAGCGCGGGCTTTGGCGGGTGTCGTAATTGGCGTTGAGCTTGCCGAGAAAGGCCTCGCCAACTGTGCGCATGTTTGCATTTACGCGATCGCCATAGCGGTCGCAAAATGCTGGCCAGAACATGCCGAATAGGACATCGCTGTCGAGTTGCGGCGGCACCGCCTTGGTACCGTTAGGCCAGTCGAGCGTATCGAGCATTGGATCGCCCCACCATGCCGCATGGATGCTGGCTGCGGCATCGACTGCAAGCAAAGCTTCCTCGCGACTCGGTTCGCCCAACTGGTTGCCCTGCACATGATTGGGCAGATCATGCATGATCAGCGTGAAAGCATGGCTGTCTTCATCGAAGGCGATGTATAGATGGTCGGGCACTGCCATCGGCTTTTTGCCTGCAAATGTCTGGTAGAACCGGCTCTCGCGTAGATAGGTCAGGTGTGATTTGCCCGTCGTCCGGCTCAACTCATCATTGGACGGCAGCTTGGCGACGATTGTTGGCGGAAAACCGTCGGGATTTGCATCAAAGTTCAAGGCGATGCGATAGGTGGCACCTACCTGACCAGTGCCGATGGCCTTGGCTTCGATCGATGCGATCGCTACATCATGGCCTTTGCCACGCAGCATGGCTGTCAGCCACTCTGCAGTAATCTCGTCACGCGACAGGACCGGCAGGCTCATGCGCCCGCCCCATCGTTCAGCCCTTTGAAACCGCTTGGGCCGTGCGGACCGAAAACCAGTTGCTCGACAATGCCAATACCTTCCGAACTCGCGCCACCGCCTTCATGCCGCGCGATGGCGACGTGCTGGATATGGAGGTGTGGCATGAGCAGCGGATCGAGATCGGCAGGGCGGAAGTCTTCACGTTCAACCGCCAGTTCTCCCTTGAAACCACCATGTACCCATTCGCTATGGCCATAGCCGATACCCTTCATCATGAAGGTATCGATTGGCTCCCAAGTTACAACATGATTGCGCCCGCCATCATCACGAACGTCGAGTCTTGCGGATGTCGCATGGCGTTTGCCCGCCGCCCAATTCATTGTGAAGCGGTCGTCATGGAAATGCATTCCGCCTTCCTGATTGGCTCCGTCCATCATCAGTGTTGCGCGGCGGTTCCAGGCTTCTCCCTTTTCATCCTCGTTTACATGGGCGTAGAGCGACAGGTTGGGGAAGTTGGTAGGTGCCCAAAGCCAGTAAAATTGCGGCATCGTCGCGGGGATGGTTGGTTGCGGGTCGGCTGCACCGATCGGACGCACGCCCCAGCTCCGGTCGCGCGTGCCAAAGGCCCCTTCATAGGCTTCGCGCTTGCCATCGACTTCGACCCAGCCCGAAACATGGCAGTTCACGGTGAAACGGGTGAGATCCATCATCATCCGCGAACCGTTGCGGCGGGTGAATCGCGGCTCCTGAATCGGCGCAGAGCGGACTTCGAAGGTCAAATCCGCTGAAATGCCCTCATGATTGTCAACAATGAGACGCACCGTCTTGAGCGGCTCGACAACCTCTATGCGGATCGGCCCGCAATGCATGTCCATCCGTTCGAAACCCAATATGCGAGAGGCATGGATGCAGTGTTGCGTACCATCCTTGATGATCGAGAAATGCGCATCGGCGATATTCAAGTGCGGATATACGCCAAAGGCTGCACCGAAATAGCCCGACCCATCAGGGCGATAGCCGCAGAAAAAGAAGCGGTCGTAAAAGTTGCGGTCGGTGCCTGAAAAGGCAATTGGCTCAGCCGTCTGGTGGATCGGGTATTCATCGCCTTTGGTCAGCATCTCTCTCTCCTCAACTCTCTCCTGCAAGTTGTTAATCGCTCGATTAAACAAACGCAACAAGGCTTGAACGATGTGGCATTGCAACTAAGAGAGAGCGAAAGGCTAGACAGGGAAGGGGAAGCCATGGCGAACACTACAGGCGCAGGCGAGGTAACGATTGATCCAAAGCGCGATAGGCTGGTGATCACGGCGTCGTCACTGGGCACAGTGTTCGAATGGTACGACTTCTTCGTCTACGGTATTTTGGGCGCTCTGATCGGGAAGCTGTTTTTCCCTTCCGACAATCCGACAGCGGCGACTCTTGCCAGCCTAGCTGTTTTCGGCGCCGGTTTTGGTGTTCGGCCATTAGGAGCAATCCTGTTTGGCTATTTCGGCGATAAGATCGGTCGGAAATACACGTTCCTTGTGACCATAACGCTGATGGGCGGCGCCACTGCGGCAATCGGTTTCTTGCCGACATTTGCTCAAGCAGGGATTTGGGCCGCAGCGCTGTTGTTATTGATGCGCTGCTTGCAGGGTCTTGCCTTGGGCGGGGAATATGGTGGGGCCGCGATCTATGTCGCCGAGCACGCACCAAAGGGCAAGCGCGGCCAGTATACGAGCTGGATCCAGGCTTCGGTCGCCGGCGGCTTCCTTCTCGCTGTAATCGTGGTGCTGGCCACGCGTACGGCCATGTCCACTGAAGATTTCGAAGCCTGGGGATGGCGCGTGCCATTTCTGATTTCGATTCTACTGCTCGCTATCTCGCTTTGGATACGATTGAAACTCTCTGAAAGTCCGGTTTTCGCTGCGATGAAAGAGGCAGGCACGGTATCCAAAAACCCGTTTACTGAAAGCTTCCGTTATCCCGGAAATGTGAAACGCATTTTCGTGGCAATGTTCGGCGTCGCTGCAGGCCTGACAGTTATTTACTACACTTCACAATTCTACACGCTCTACTTCCTGACGGGTACAGCGCGCGTGCCGGAAACCGATGCGCTTCTCTACATGGCCGTCGGCGCTGCGATTGCCGCTCCGCTTTATGTCGCGGCTGGATGGATGTCCGATCATTTCGGTCGCAAGAAAATCCTTCTGACCGGATATGCCTTGTCGATGCTGCTAACCTTTCCGCTGTTCTGGACGATGGCGGATGCGGCTAATCCGGCTCTTTCAAAGGCAACGGCAACAAACCCAGTAACGCTGGTCGCTCCTGATTGTGATTTCAATGTTTTTGCGAGCAAGCATGAAACCGATTGCGCCAAAGCGTATAACTTCCTTTCGAAACGCGGGATCAGCTATACAAAGTCAATGGGCACCGAGACCGTCCTGAAGGTTGGCAATTCTGACGTGAAGGGGTTTGACGAGAAAGCCTATGTCGCAGCGTTGGAAGAAGCCGGATACCCCAATGAATCGGATCCGAAAGAGCGCAATGGCCTGCTGATTATCGCCATGGTTGCAGCGTTAGTGGCCTTGTCGGCGATGACGTACGGCCAAGTAGCAGCGATTTTGGTGGAGATGTTTCCTGCCAAAATCCGTTACACCTCGATGTCCATTCCATACCATATCGGAACCGGCTATTTCGGCGGTTTCCTGCCGCTGATTTCGCAATATATCGTAGTCAGAACCGGCGGTGCCTTTAACGGCCTCTGGTACGGAGTAGGCGTTGTAGCAATGGCATTCATTGTCAGTCTGATCTGGCTTCCGGAAAGCAAGGATAAGGATCTCGATTGAGTTTCGCAGCACCGCTTCGGCTCAGGCTCGATAGCGAAGCCCTGATTGCAAATTGGAGGGCGATGGCCTCGTTGAGCGGCAATGCTCAAACCGGCGCGGCTGTGAAAGCCGATGCCTATGGGCTTGGTGCGCGCGAGGTCGTGCCGAGGCTTTGGAAGGCCGGCTGCCGCGATTTCTTCGTCGCACATTGGGGAGAAGCTGAAGCACTCGCCGATTTGATACCTACATCGAGCATCGCCGTCTTGAACGGCATCGCGGAGCAGGATGTCGAGGCAGCGATAGCACTGGGAGCAGCGCCCGTCCTGAATACACCCCATCAGATTTCGCTGTGGAAAAACGCGAATGGAAGGCGCTGCCATGTCATGCTCGATAGCGGGATCAACCGGCTAGGCATTGGGCCGGAGCAGTTTTCACCTAAGCTATTTGATCGGCTGGATATAGACATCCTGCTAACCCATCTAGCGTCAGCAGATGAAGACGTTCCGCAAAATGCGCAACAGTTGACCACGTTTATCGCGATGTCGGAAGGCATAAGCGCAAAAAGACGCAGCATGGCCAACAGCGCCGGGATTGCCTTGGGAAGCGACTATCATTTCGACCTTACCCGTCCGGGATTGGCCCTTTATGGCGGTGCAGCCCATTTGCACCTTAGGACTTCAATACGCCAGGTGGTGCTGCCGCAAGCCCGCATCCTGCAAGTGCGAGACGTGGCGGCGGGTTCGACTGTAGGGTATAATGCAACCTACACCACACAGAAAAGGACGACCGTTGCAACTCTCGCCATCGGCTATGCTGACGGCTACTTTAGGGGTTTTTCGAATAGCGGTTCGATTTGTGTAAATGGCACTGAATGTCTGGTGCTTGGGCGCGTTTCGATGGACCTTATCACGGTCGATGTGTCCGCCGCGCCAGAGGTTGCCGAGGGCGATTGGTGCGACGTCAATTTCGATTTGCGTTTGGCATCGGAATGGTCCGGCATGTCTCAATATGAGTTGCTCACCGCACTTAGCGACCGCGCCGATCGGCGGTGGATATAGAGCCAGCTGAAAAGCTTAGACTGAGAGTGCGGAATGCTATCCGCACAATTTCATTCAATCCGATCAGGCCAAAACAAAAAGGGCGCCGATAAAGGCGCCCTTTCCGTTTGTCACATTCTCGTCGACTTAGAAGTCGGCACGAACACCTGCGTAGAAGTAACGGCCGGTGGCATCAAAGATGCCCGAGCCAGCACCCGTACCGAGCAGGCCGCGCGGCGGCTTACGGTCGAACACATTATCCACGCCGGTGTAGAACGAAACCTTGTCGTTCACTTCCCAGTTCAGGCGAAGGTCGTGGAAATGCTGTGCCTTGTAGTACTTCTCGGGGAACTGGTCGGCATTGAGCGGACCAAGCAGAGCAAGTTCAAACGGCGTGCAAGTGGTCGGCTGACCAGCTGCGTTTCCGGCTGCAAAGCCGGTAAGACCGTTTGCGGGGCAGGGGTTTACCATTGCATGCTGCGATTCCCACGTACCAACGGCTTGCGGGCCGATGTAGCGGAATTCGTAGCGAAGGGTCAGGTCCTTGTGCTTGTATGAGAAGCTCGAACCCAGCTCCCAGATCGGATCACCCAATTCGCCATGCAAGCGGTTGCGGAAACGCGGATCGGCAGGATCGGTGTACTGTGAACGGTCACGGAGCCACGAACCAATGACGCGATAGGTCAACCGGTCGCCATTGTCGAAGCTGTGGTTGTAGGCCAGATCGACGTCTAGACCCTTGGTCGTGAACTTTGCAAAGTTTGCAGGGAACACGGTCACAGCAGGATCGTCGAACAGACCGCCGGGGAGGCGGTTAACCTGCGCACAATAGGGGTTGCCGACAATGCTGGCCGAGTCATAGCAAGCATTGAGGATCAAATTTGCCGTCGGGAATGCAATCAGGTTCTGAACCTTGATGTCATAATAGTCGACGGTGATCGAGAAACCCGGTGCGAAGCTGGGTTCGATAACAACACCAACAGTGTAGCTGTCCGACTTTTCTTCTTCGAGAAGCGGGTTGCCGCCCTGTTCAATGCTCAGCGTAGCCGAGCGAGCAGGCGTGTTAACGAAGCCGACGGGTACGCCAGCGGCAGCACAGTTCGCTGCACGGTTGGCACCCAGACCGATGTTCAAAATATCGCAAGGGTCAGCGATTGTCGCAAAGTTCTGTCCCAAAGGATCGAACAATGCCGACTGGGTCGGAACACGTACCGAGCGTGAGTAAGCAGCGCGGAACTTGATGTCTTCGATCGGAGCCCAAATGCCCGTGAAGTTATAGGCCTTGGTCGAACCGGCTGCGTTGTTATAGTCCGAAATACGGGCTGCAGCACCGAATTCCAGCAGCTGGGCAAACGGCATGTCACGCAGCAGAGGAATGTTCAATTCGGCAAAGGCTTCTTTCACCGTCAGCTTGGGATATTTGATCGGTTGAAGAGCGGTGAGGAACGTAGCGTCCGACGACGTCAACTCGTCGACGGAAATGCTGCCCTTTTCTTCACGATACTCAGCACCCAATGCAAATGCGATCGGGCCGCCAGGAAGTTCGAACAGTTCAGAGAAGTCGCCGCCAACAAACGCCGAGGCAACAAACTGGCTGGCTTTCTGACCATAGAAGCTATCGGTCATGACATAGTCGATAGCACGCGGATCGTTGCGGCCATTGCCGAGCAGGTTCAACGGTACGCAAGATGAGTCCACATTGGTCACTGCGTTGACACGGCAGATAACGCGCTGACCTGCAGCGTTGTTCACAAAGTTTGTTCCCGAGAAACCAACAGGTGCGAGAACGGCGTCAAACGCATTCAGGTAAGGACCGAATGATCCGTCAGCGTTAAACAGTTGCAGGTTGTTCAACGAAACTGTGCGGCCGTCCAGTTTGCCGTAGTTTAACGCAACTTCATATTTCCAGTCGTCGTTGAAAGTGCCTTCTGCACCAACAACAATGCGCCATGTTTCGCGCTTATTGTCTTCCGAGCGGATACCCAGGTCGACGTTGTTGCGGTTAAGCGCAAATGTCGAAGTCGGCAACGCGCAACGGCCAGCCCCCTGCAATACGGCAAGGTTCTGTGCGGTCACAAACGGATTGGAGCAGCTCACGGTACCAAGGAATCCGCCCTGAACGAAGCTGGGGCTGGTTTCCGAGAATACGTTCAGATCGACATATTTCGCTTCGAGGAACGGACGGAAGCCATCCGAAACGTCGAAATGCGCAAGCAGGTTAATCGACTTCCGTTCGATTTCAGGGATCAGGTCGCCATAGTTTGAAAGGGTCGAACCCAATCCACCAACAGCGTTGCCCGAACCAATCAAGCGCAGGTCGCGTGTGATCGGGTTTACAATCAGGTTGCCGCCTTCATCGAATACGTAGGAAGTACCTGCCGATGCAGCAGCAGTCGAACCGGGCGAGCAGCGCAGCGGATTACCCAGAACAGCTACAGCGTTGCAAAGACCGGTTACGAGGCCACCGTCGGAAATATTGTTGTTGCGGATGTTGGTGAAAAACGCGTTGTCGAAGATGCCATCACCATAGGGAAATTCACCAGACGTGATTTCAGTGATGTTGAACTGCTTACGACCCGAAAACGCACCGGTCAGATAGTCACGACCGGTGAACTTGATCGGTTCTGACTTCGAATATTCTGCAGCGATCGCGATGTTACCGCGACCGTCGGCGAAATTCTTACCCCAGGTAAGCGCACCGAAATAGGAGCCACGGTCACCACGGCTGGAAACGCCGCCCTGACCCGTCAGACGCAGACCGTCGAAATCCTTCTTCAGTACGAAGTTGACAACGCCTGCAATCGCATCCGAACCGTAAATGGCCGAGTTGCCGCCGGTCACAACGTCAATACGTTCGATCAGTTCGCTCGGGATTGTGTTCACGTCGACGGTGTAGTCACCGGGCGAAACTGTCACATGGCGGCGGCCATTAACCAGGGTCAAAGTACGCGCCGTGCCAAGACCGCGAAGGTCGAGGATGTTCAGACCGGCCGTGCCGATGAAGCGGGTCGAGTTTGACTGGCTGAATGTCGAACGCAGCGAGGGAAGATCGTTCAAGGCATCGCCGACCGAGAGATTACCACCCGAAAGCAGTTCTTCCGCAGTAACCGATGTGACAGGCACCGGCGATTCCAGCGTCGGGCGCGAAATGCGCGAACCGGTAACCAGAATAGGAGCGTTGTCTTCTTCCGCTACCTCTTCTTCATCTTCATCTGCCTGTGCATCGGGAGATGCCGACTGAGCGAATGCAGGTTGCACGCTCAGCATTGCCAGTCCGACAATCGAACCGGTTACCATTAAACGAGTCTTCTTCATGAAAAGCTCCCCAGTTGAGAATTCATTATGGATTAATCGGCCCCGATAAGCGCAGCGGAATGCCGGATGCAATGGCATCTGATATACTAAGACGTATTTTTTACCTCTGTTGCCAATGCGCCACAGCAGTCAAAAACCTATTTCAAAAGGCATATAGCAATGTAGTTGCACTCAAAGCGATAACAATTGTAACTAAATTGCAACAAAGCCCGTTTTTGCGAAAGCAAGCATCATATCCGAGCGAACGGCGATTGGAACGAAGCTGCACGCAAAATTTGGCGGATTTGCTTGCAGATGAATGAAATCGTTGTTCGAAATAGAATTTGTGTCGAATCATCCAAAATCTGGGACGATGGGTAAAGCAGCATCAATGTTGCGGTGCACCAAAGGCTGCGCTAGGGACGACTGGAAGATCCGGGGATTTATACATATGGCACGCAAGGCATCATCGGGGCAGGACGGCGATCCCGTCATCATCAAGAAATATGCGAACCGACGGCTCTACAACACCCAGTCTTCGAAATATATTACACTCGACTTTCTTGCCGAACTGACGCGCAAGGATGTTGAATTCAAAGTGCTCGATGCCAAAACAGGTGAGGACATCACTCACAGCGTTCTGACCCAGATCATCATGGAAGAAGAAAATGGCGGCAAGAGCATGCTGCCAGTTAACTTCCTACGCCAGATTATCGCGCTTTACGGGGATTCGATGCAGGGCCTCGTCCCGCAATTCCTCGAAAGCTCGATGGACAATTTCCGCAAAAACCAGAAACAGGTTCAGGATGTCATCGAAAATGCGCTGACTTCCGGCCCATTTGGTCACATCGCCAAGCAGAATATCGAAATGATGCGTGCCGCGCGCGATGCGTTGGTTCCCAATCTCGGTAATCTGGGCGGCAAAAAAGAAAAGTCTGACGAAAACCTCGACGATCTGAAACGCCAGATGGCCGAGTTGCAGGCGAAGATCGACAGACTCTCCAAAGACTAGGCTGCCGCACGGTTGCGGATGCCCGGCCAAGCCGCTAGGGGCTGGGCCATGAAACACGCGCTTTCCGTTACCCGCCAACAAAATTTCGCCGCCTGGTATCAGGAGGTTATTTCCGAAGCCGATCTTGCTGAAGAATCCGGCGTACGCGGCTGCATGGTCATCCGCCCCTGGGGCTATGGCATGTGGGAACGCATCCAGAAGCTGATGGACGCCGAAATCAAGAAAGCCGGCGTCGAAAATTGCTATTTCCCGCTCTTCATTCCGCTCTCCTTCTTCGAAAAGGAAGCTGACCATGTTGAAGGCTTTGCCAAGGAAATGGCTGTGGTTACCCATCATCGCCTCGTTGGCGACGGCAAGGGCAAGCTGATCCCCGATCCGGAATCGAAGTTGGAAGAGCCGTTGGTTGTGCGCCCGACATCTGAAACCGTGATCGGTGCGGCGATGAGCCGCTGGGTACAGAGCTGGCGCGATCTGCCTTTGTTGGTCAACCAATGGGCCAATGTCGTGCGCTGGGAAATGCGCACCCGCATGTTCCTGCGCACCAGTGAGTTTCTTTGGCAGGAAGGGCATACCGCGCATGTCGATCGCGAAGACGCGATGAAAGAGACAATGCGCGCACTGGAAATGTATCGGGCCTTTGCCGAAGGTCCGTTGGCAATGCCGGTGGTGGCGGGTGAGAAGCCCGAAAATGAGCGCTTCCCCGGCGCCGTCGCGACTTATTCGATTGAGGCGATGATGCAGGATGGCAAGGCGCTGCAGGCCGGCACCTCGCATTATCTGGGCACCGGCTTTGCCGAGGCTGCGGGCATCAAATATCAGGACAAAGAGGGCGGACAGCAGTTCGCCCACACCACCAGCTGGGGCGTTTCAACCCGGATGATCGGCGGCGTGATCATGACGCATGGCGATGATGATGGCTTGCGCTGCCCGCCGCAAATTGCGCCGTGGCAGATCGTGATCGTTCCCATGTTGCGCGACGATGATGGCGATGCCGCCGTGCTAGATTATTGCCGTGAACTCTGGAGAGAACTGGGCGCGTTGTCGGCCTTTGGCGAACCTGTGCGCGTGCTGCTCGATACCAAGGCTGCCAAGGCGTCGAACAAGCGATGGGCCTGGGTGAAAAAAGGTGCGCCGATCATTGTCGAGGTAGGGCCGCGCGATGTATCCGAGGGCAAGGCCGCCGTGCTGCGCCGTGACCGGTTGTACAAGGATGATGGCAAGCTCAACACTGCATTTACACCCAAGGATGATTTCGTCGCGCAGGCCGCAGGCATGCTCGAGGATATCCAGACGACGCTCCACAGCGAAGCCAAGGCGCGGCTCGAAGCCAATATCGCGCGTGAAGTCACCGATCTGGCGGCGCATTTCAAAGGTGATGAAGCGAAGTTCGCTGGCTGGGTCGAAGTGCAATGGGCTCGCCCCACCGGCGCAGCGCTCGACAAGATTGTCGAGCAGTTGAAGGCATTGAAGCTCACCATGCGCAACACGCCGCTTGATGCCGCACCGGTCGACGGCAAATGCTTCTTCACCGGCGAGCCTGCGGTCGAGCGTATGCTGATAGGACGGACATACTGATGCTCAGGGCGTGGGTAGAGATAAAGCGCGGATTAGCAGGCTTGTTCGATTTCCAAGGACGAAGCAGTCGAACCGATTTCTGGTTTTACGCAATATTTGTTGCCCTGATCGCTTTCGGATTTTGGTCGGTCGTAATGAGCATGGAATTGACCCGAACTTTTGGCGATATCAATCAGTACGCCGCCCAACACCCTGATAAGGTAACAGTTTCAGCAGGTCCCGGCGGCTATTCGGTTTCGATCAAGGATGGTGCGGCCGGGGTTGGTCCAGACTTTGGATATTTACTCAATTGGATATCAGCCATCGCTGTGGTTTCAATTGGCTTGCTTGCAGCAGCGGCTGTTCGTCGCCTTCACGATACCAATCGAACCGGAGCGTGGATTTTGCTGCCGATGCCGTTTTTGTTCGGTGGCCTTTGGCTTATGGCTTTGGTGTTTCAGAATTTTAATTCAGCGTCAGAGCCCGATTTTGGTTGGTTCTTCATGGGTTTTGCAAACAATCTGATATATATGGCTACACTCGGCTTTGTAGTCTTTTTGCTTTTACGTTCGGGAACTGCGGGTGAAAATCGATTTGGCCGCCGAGACATGGATGAGGAAAGTTGAGCCGGAAACGCCCTTCAGGTCTTCCGACACGCGAGCAAATCCTCGAGTTCATAGAGCAATCCAAAGAGCCTGCAGGCAAGCGGGAGATATCCCGCGCCTTTGGCTTGCACGGTAGCGACAAGATTGCGCTGAAAGCCCTGCTCAAGGACATGACCGACGAAGGGCTGATCGACGCTGCCCCGGGCCGAGCATTCCATAAGATGGGCGGCGTTCCACGCGTAACCGTGCTCAAGATCGTTGATATCGACGGTAACCAGCTGATCGCCATTCCCGAACGCTGGGAGGCCGATGGGATTCCTCTGCCCAAGCTCCGTGTCATCGAACGTGGGCGCAAAGGCGCGCTTGGCATCGGTGATCGCATCCTTGCGCGCACCGAAGAGGCCGGAAAAGGCTGGATCGCGCACCCGATGAAGAAACTCGCCAAGGCGAGCGAGCAAGTCATGGGTGTGGTCGAGGAAAGCGACAATGGCCGTTTCTGGCTGAAATCGACTGATAAGAAGGCGCGTTTCGATATTCCCTTGTTCGAAATCGGTGAGGCACAGCCGGGTGATCTGGTGCTGGCCGAACTTGGCGGTCGGGCAGGGCAGAAGAAAGCACGTGTTACCGATGTTCTCGGCGATCCCTTTGCTCCGCGCAGTTTCAGCCTGATTGCTATCTACAAATTCGGCATCCCGTTTGAAATTCCTGAAGAGGTCGAGGCCGAGGCAAAGAAGGTCCATGACCTGTCAGTCACCACCGACAAACGCGAAGACCTGCGGCATTTGCCGATCATCGCCATCGACCCCAGAGATGCACGCGATTTTGACGACGCGGTTTGGGCGACGCCGGATGACGATCCCAAAAACATAAATGGTTTCAAAGCGATTGTCGCAATAGCTGATGTCAGTTATTACGTACGCCCCGGCAGCGCGCTCGACCGCGAAGCCGCAAAGCGCGGGAACAGCGTCTATTTCCCCGATCGCGTCGTCCCGATGCTACCGCATGCATTGTCGTCGGACAAATGTTCGCTGCGGGAAGGCGAAGACCGCGCGGTGCTCGCTTGTCACATGCAGATCGATGCAGGCGGGCAAGTGACGTCATGGCGTTTCACCCGCGCAATCACGCGGATTTCCGCCAATATTCCCTATCAGGATGCGCAGGATGCGATTGACGGGAAGCTGGCGCATCCGATGCTCGAACCGGCGCTCAAGCCGCTGTGGGCGTGCTGGGACTTGCTCAAAAAAGCCAGAAACCGGCGTGGGCCGTTGGAGCTCAACCTGCCCGAACGGCGCATCACGCTCGACGATGAGGGCAGGGTTGTCGGCGTTGCTGTACGCGAGCATCTAGACGCGCACCAGGTGATCGAGGATTTCATGATCGCGGCCAATGTCGCGGCGGCAAAGGCGTTGGAAGAAAAGAAATCCCCGCTGATCTACCGCGTCCACGAACCGCCCGCGCGCGAGAAGCTGGTCGCACTCAAGGACTATCTCAAGACCTTCGACCTTGAATTTGCGCTGGGTCAGGTGGTGCGCCCGTCAACCTTCAATGCGATTATCGACAAGGTGCAGGAGCATGATGAAATCCTGCCGCAAATCATGGAAGCGGTGCTGCGCAGCCAGACACAGGCCTATTACACGCCGCAAAATGCCGGGCATTTCGGGCTGGCACTGGGCAGCTACGCGCATTTCACTTCGCCGATCCGCCGCTATGCCGACCTGATCGTCCACCGCGCGCTGGTGAGCGCCTATGATCTGGAAATGCCTGCGCCCAGGGATGGGGCGATAAAACCAGTTACGGGCTTGTCGGCCAAGGATTTCGAACGGCTTGATGTTACGTCGGAAATGATCAGCCGCGCGGAACGCCGCGCTATGGAGGCCGAACGCGAGACGACTGACCGCTATGTCGCGGCTTTCCTCTCATCGCAGATCGGCCAGATTGTCGATGTGCGCATAACCGGCGTGCAAAATTTCGGATTTTTCGCGACGGTAGAGTCGATTGGCGGCGATGGTTTGGTTCCGGTCTCAACTTTGGGGGCGGAACGCTTCCACTATGATGAAGCCAGCCAGACGTTGACAGGCGAGGATAGCGGCGACGAATATCGCCCCGGCATGCGCCTCAAACTGCGTTTGGCGGAGGCCAATCCGGTGTCGGGCGCACTACGTTTCGAATTGCCCGAGGGCGGCAGCTATGCGCCAGCACGGATGCAACGGCCGTCCGGCGTGAAGCATAAGGGCAAGCATATGGCCGGGAAACGCGGGCGGCCGTCGAATATTCGGCATCAGGGGAAGCGAAAGCGCTAGCTCAATTCATCCAGCGCGGCATCGCTGAGCGATCCCGGTATCACCATCACTGGGCAGGGCAGTGATCCCGCATTGGTGCCAGTAAAGTGCGCTACCAAAGGCCCTGGAGCGCCCTGTGCCGCTGCACCCAGCACCAGTGCCGCAATTTCCGGATGCTCGTCGAGCATGTCCTTCACCACATCGACGCCTTCACCATCCTTGATGGTGATGCTGGGCTGGATACCCAGTTCGTCAAAGATCGAGCCTGCGGCCACACGCACCAGTTCTTCGGCTTTTTCGCGGTTCTCGGCCTCCATCGTCGCCTGCACGCCGCCCCAGGCGACAAAATCGGCGCGTTCCACCAGCGTCAATATATGCAGACTGCCGCCGGTTTTAGCAGCGCGGCGCGCAGCAAAGCGGAGCGCGAGGCGCGCCTCTTCGGTCTCATCAATAACAACCAGATAGGTGCGCATCGCCGTTTCCCCGTCGCGGCATTCATGTATTCGTATGAACCTGCGTCATTTCCAATCGCAGTGCAAGCAATAGCCGCTTGACGCTGGGGAAACCAAGCCCTTATGCCGCTTCGACAAATCCAGACCATAAACAGGATGCCCTGATGCCCATCGAGCTCAAAATGCCCGCACTGTCCCCCACCATGGAGGAGGGCACGCTTGCCCGCTGGCTGGTGAAGGAAGGCGACAGCGTGTCGTCGGGCGATCTGATTGCCGAGATCGAGACGGACAAAGCGACGATGGAGTTCGAAGCGGTCGATGAGGGCGTGATTTCGCAGATTTTGGTTGCGGAAGGCACGGACGGAGTGAAGGTCGGCACCGTGATCGCGATGATTCAGGGTGAAGACGAGGGGACCGCACCGGTCAAAGCTGCTGCGCCTGCACCCGCAAAAGCCGAAACACCTGCCGCACCGCCACCACCGCCTGTTGCAGCGCCTGCACCTGCTGCACCGGTCGCGGCATCTGGCGATCGTATCAAGGCCAGCCCGCTCGCACGTCGCATTGCCGCCGATAAAGGCGTTGACCTCGCCGGATTGAACGGCACAGGCCCCAATGGTCGCATCGTCAAAGCCGATGTTGAAGGTGCCTCAGCCAAAACCGCTAGTGCTGAGCCTGTCGAAGCACGGGTTACAACCGAGAGCCGCCCTTCGACAGGCTCAGGGCTTGCGGTACAAAATCAACCGGTCCCCGATTTCGGCATCCCGCACGAGGTCGTCAAACTCAGCAATATGCGCAAAACGATCGCGCGCCGCCTGACCGAGAGCAAGCAGCAGGTTCCGCATATCTACCTCACCGTAGACATCCGCCTCGATGCTTTGCTCAAGCTGCGCGGCGAACTTAACGCCAGCCTCGAAAGCCGCGGCGTCAAGCTGTCGGTCAATGATATGCTGATCAAGGCGCTCGCGCTGGCACTCATTCAGGTGCCGAAATGCAATGTCAGCTTTGCGGGCGATAATATGCTGCAATATAGCCGCGCCGATATCAGCGTCGCGGTTTCGGTGCCCACCGGCCTGATCACCCCGATCATCGTCGACGCCGCGAACAAATCGCTCTCGACCATCTCGACCGAAATGTCCGCACTCGCCGCCAAGGCAAAGGACGGCAAGCTGCAACCGCATGAGTTCCAGGGCGGTACTGCATCGATCAGCAATATGGGCATGATGGGCATCAAACAGTTCGAAGCCGTCATCAACCCGCCGCAAGCGATGATCATGGCGATCGGTGCAGGAGAGAAGCGGCCTTATGTGGTCGACGACGCGCTGGCGATCGCGACCGTAATGAGCGCCACCGGCAGCTTCGACCACCGCGCGATTGACGGTGCGGACGGGGCTGAGTTGATGAAGGTGTTCAAGGAGTTGGTGGAGAAGCCGTTGGGGTTGGTGGCTTGATACTCAACCCCTCTCCAACTGTGCCTAAGCCTTCGGCTAAGGCTTCGTATCCTCTCCCGCGAGGGGAGAGGAGTGTCTGACGTCGATGCAAGATTAGACCCCTCTCCCCTTGCGGGAGAGGGAGGGGCCCGCCGCGAAGCGGTGGGAGGGAGAGGGGGTGTGCCTTCAAGGTCGGACCTGCTCACCCGCGCCAAATGGATGCGCCTAAACCCAACTGAAGCCGAAAAACGCCTTTGGGCGATATTGCGGGCAAAAAGGATGACTGGCTTCAAATTCCGACGGCAGGTCATCATCGACGGCTACATCGTCGACTTTGTGAATTTCGAATACCGTCTGATCGTAGAAGCTGATGGCTCTCAGCACGCCGAAAGTGACTACGACAAAAAACGTGATGCCTATTTGAAAATGCAGGGGTGCCAAGTGTTACGCTTCTGGAACAGCGACATTTTGAAAAATGGTGAAGCGGTTGCCGAAACCATTTGGCACGCGCTGCAGACACCCCCTCTCCCTTCCGCCGCTACGCGGCTCCCTCCCTCTCCCGCAAGGGGAGAGGGATTAGAAAGTGCCTATAATGTCTAACTACGACCTCATCGTCCTCGGCAGCGGCCCCGGTGGCTATGTTGCCGCTATCCGCGCCGCGCAGCTCGGGCTGAAAACCGCGATTGTCGAGCGCGAGAATCTCGGGGGCATCTGCCTTAACTGGGGCTGCATCCCGACCAAGGCGTTGCTGCGTTCGGCGGAAATTTATCATTATATGCAGCATGCGGGCGATTATGGGCTGACCGCGGCGAATATCAGCGCGGATATCGATGCGGTGGTAAAGCGCTCGCGCGGCGTCGCGAAGCAGCTGAATCAGGGCGTCACGCATCTGATGAAGAAGAACAAGATCACCGTCCATATGGGCGATGGCAAGCTGCTCGCCGCGAATAAGCTGGCCGTCACCAAGGACGGCAAGGCCGAAGAGCTGACCGCAAAGAACATCATAATCGCCACCGGCGCCCGCGCCCGCGACCTGCCTTTTGCACCCGCAGACGGAAAGCGCATCTGGACCTATCGCCACGCGATGGTTCCGCCCGAAATGCCCAAAAAGCTGCTGGTTATCGGCAGCGGCGCGATTGGCATCGAATTTGCCAGCTTCTACAATGATATGGGCGCGGAAGTGACCGTTGTGGAAATGATGGACCGCATCGTGCCAGTCGAGGATGCGGATGTTTCCACATTCCTTGAAAAGGCGCTGAAAAAGCAGGGTATGACGATCCTGACCGGGGCAGGGGTGCAGTCGCTAAAGGCCAGCGCCACCGGCGTCACCGCCGAAATCAAGGATAAGGACGGCAAGGTCGCCAAGTCCGAGTTCACCCACTGCATCGTTGCCATCGGCATCGTGCCCAATACCGAGAATATCGGGCTGGAAGCACTCGGCGTCGCGACCGAGCGCGGTCATATCAAGACCGACCCTATGTGCCGCACCAATGTCCCCGGCCTGTGGGCGATCGGAGACGTTACCGCGCCGCCATGGCTTGCGCACAAGGCGAGCCATGAGGGCGTGATTGCTGCCGAGGCCATTGCGGGCGGCCATCCGCATGCAATGGATCCGAAGAATATCCCCGGCTGTACCTATTGTCACCCGCAGGTCGCCAGCGTTGGCCTGACCGAAGCCAAGGCCAAGGAAGCGGGTTATGAGGTGAAGGTCGGAAACTTCCCCTTCATCGGCAACGGCAAGGCCATCGCGCTGGGCGAGGCGGAAGGCTTCATCAAGACCGTGTTCGATGCCAAGACCGGTGAGCTATTAGGCGCTCATATGGTCGGCGCGGAAGTCACCGAGTTGATCCAGGGCTATACCATCGGCAAAACTGCCGAGCTGGTCGAAGCGGATTTCATGCACACCGTCTTCCCGCACCCGACGCTGAGTGAGATGATGCACGAGAGCGTCTTGGGGGCCTATGGGAAGATGCTGCATATGTGATCGTCGGTTGACCTGACAGCGCATTTGGCTAGCCTCATTGCAGGTCGCGAAGGAGGCTTATGAAACCGATCAATGCTCTGCTTTCCGCGATGCTAGCCCTGCTGCTCACCGGCTGCTGGACATCCGACGCGCCACTGATGCCTGACGATGCGATGGACAAACCGCCGCTTTCGGGAACCTATTCACGTTTTGAGGGTGAGGTGTTTACCGGCGATCGCTATGTCGTGTCGCTCGAGGGCGCCGAATATCAGGTTGACCATTCGGAATTCGGCGACGCCGCCAAACCCGCCTATTTCATCAGCTTCGATGCTTTGGCGGAGGAACTCTATCTCGCCCAGATCGTCAATATGAATGGCAAGATGGAAGCGTACCGCCTGTTTCGCATCAGCGATGGAGGTGGCGAAGCCTTTGACATGGACTTTGATTGCGCTGCCCCGGAAACAGGCCTGCCACAGGTCGAAAGTGACGGCACCGACTGCAAGTTTGCAAGCTATGACTCGCTGAAAAAAGCGGCGATGGCGCGGGCTGCGGAGTATAGTGAGAAGGGCAGCGGCGCAAAAATAGTCTCCCGCTTTGAGCGAATTCTCGACTGATCCAATGACATACTAGGTCACTGGATGGCTTGCCGGGCCAGTCGTCTCGTTGCACTAAACTTTCATGCGTAAGCCAAAGCATAGCTAACCTTATGGATCCAACATCATTGCATTTCTCGCGCTCGGGCTTGTTGGTTCAGCTGCTCTTTTTTTCGCTTTTCTGTATATTGGGTATCTGGGGGCTGAGCACGACCCGCCCGTTTCAGCCCGAGCCTCAACCGATTTCGCACTACATCGCGAACGATCCAACGCCAGATATCCTGTTCGACGAAATCCGGCCCCAGCGCCACGAAGGGCCGTTAGAAGAATTATCTGGAGGCTGGCTTCCGGTTGTCGTGCTACTCGCTTCCATAGTCTATTTGTTATGGGCCATCGCCCTCCGCATCTGGCGCCTGATTGGATCCAGCGCCTTGTTGGTTTATCGCAGCAAACAATTGCTGATGCACAGCAGCCTCAAATTGACACCTGAGCCGATCGCAATTGGCAGCATAACGCTCATCGAATTTGGTCGGGCAGACGAGTTGAAACAAGACGTTTATCAGGAAACGGCGAAAGCAGTCTCCTTTTCAGGCTATATCGGCGCAAAACTGGGACAGAAATTGCGGCATAATCTGCGGATTTCGTACATAGATTCAACGGGTGCCGCCGACCAGTTAACCGTTTCGGATATTGAGGTTGACGGCGGTGTCGGGCAATTACGCCGATTCACCACATATCTCGAAACGATGCGGGCCGCCGAACTTCAACACAGCGGTCGCGCCTAAAAATTTCCGCTGTCCTACCGCCGCCCAATCTGCCTAGAGTCCGACAACAAGATTCGGGAGTAGACAGACATGGGCATAAGTGTGAACTTTCTGAGAAAAGCTGGGGTTTTGGCAATTGCAGCGGTGGCTGTTCATTCCGCGCCCGCACTGGCCAATACCGTAATCACCGGCGCGCGCATGCTCGATGTGCTCACCGGCAAGATGGTCGATAATCCCGCCATCTTCGTCGATGATAACGGCCGCATCACCAGCATCGCAGACGCGCGCACGGTCAAATGGGGCGGCGATGTCACTCATATCGACCTGGGCGACAAGACACTGCTTCCTGGCCTGATCGATATGCATGTCCATCTCGATGGCCCTGCCGACATAGGCGGCTATCGTGGCCTGGAATTCACCGACAGTTTCTGGGGCATGACCGCTGTTGGTGCCGCCAAATCTATGCTCGACGCAGGCTTCACAACCGTACGCAATGTGGGGTCGGGCGACCGAAACGACGTCGGTCTGAAACAGGCGATTGATAATGGCTATGCCGTCGGCCCGCGGATCGTTCCTGCAAGCTACGCGCTGGGGGCAACCGGCGGGCATTGTGATTCCACGTTCCTGCCGCCGAGCCTTGAAAAAGACGGCAAGGAAGAGGGGATAGGCGATAGCCCTGACGAATTGCGCTATCAGGTTCGACGCCAGCGCAAATATGGCGCCGAAGTCATCAAGGTCTGCGCGACCGGCGGGGTTTTCTCGCGCAACACCGAACCTGGTCAACAACAGCTTTCGGAAGAGCATCTGCGCGTCATCGCCGATGAGGCGCATCAATGGGGCATTCGCGTCGCCGCCCACGCCCATGGCGGCGATGGCATCAAGGCCGCGATCAAGGCCGGTATCGATACCATCGAACATGCCAGCCTTGTTGACGATGAAGGGATAAAGCTGGCTGCCACCCGTACACGGCCGGTCTGGTTCTCGATGGACATCTACAACACCGAATACACCCAGGCCGAAGGCGCCAAAAATGGTGTGCTCGAGGATAATCTGCGCAAAGATCGCGAAGTTGCGCAAATCCAGCGCGACAATTTCCGCAAGGCGCACAAGGCTGGTGTAAGGATGGTATTCGGCTCTGACGCCGGTGTCATGCCGCATAGCGAAATCGGCAAACAGTTCCGCGTAATGGTGGAATATGGGATGACCCCGCTCGAAGCAATCCAGGCCGCGACCCGCAACAGCGCGCAGGCGCTGGATCGCGAAAAGGACATCGGCGCAATTGCCGTCGGCCGTTATGCGGATATCATCGCGGTCGATGGCAATCCGTTGAGCGACGTGCGTGAACTCGAGTCGGTCGACGCAGTTGTAAAAGGTGGCAAACGCATCCGCTAAACAGATGAGTTCAGCGTCGATTCACTTTCAAATTCCGACATTGCAGCATCCATCGACGCTGTGGTATTCACGCAGTCGGGGAAGAACGGACGTTCGCTAAGAAACTGGGGAGCAAAAGGGTATGATGATGAGCTTGGCGCTGGCCATGGCGCTCAACATGGCAGCCATGAAGGGCGATGCGCTGGACGACGCGCGCAAAGGTTTCAACAATTGCCTGATCGCCGAACATAATGAAGCGGTGAAGGTGAAGAAGTCAGCGCCGGAGTTCAACGAGGCGGCTCAGAAAGCCTGTCCGGCTGAAAGAAAAGCCTATTTCGATATGCTGGTCAAATCCGAACGCGGCTATGGCTCGTCACAAAAGGATGCCGAGCAATATGCGACCGAGGAAATCCAGATGATGGTCGACGGCGTCACCAGCGCGTTCGGCGAAAATCTGAACAGCGGCGGCCAACTCGCGGAAGAGAAGTAGGGAATTGGCGGACAGGGTGGGATTCGAACCCACGGTGAGCTTGCACCCACGCCGGTTTTCAAGACCGGTGCCTTAAACCACTCGGCCACCTGTCCGCTGCGCCGTCGCCTTTACCATCCAAAACAGCGCTGGCAAGCGCTCTGTGTATCGGGTGGCGCTTTTGTCCCTCTACGCCCGGCACCATGGGGAGCTACGCGGCAAGGGGAGCAAATGGCGCGCCAATCTGCTGATATTATTGTGTTAGAACGGCAAATCCATGGTATCGTCCGGAACTGGATCAAATGGAGGATGTGTGGCGTTGCGTTTCGGAAAAATCCCGGTTGATGGAGTCACTGCCGCTTTGTTGCTGGCTGCACTGAGCCCGCCCGCCGCGCTTTCGGCCCAGCAAGCGCCGACGTCCGTTGCCGATCAAAGCCATTCGCATGCTTTTGCCCAATATTTACAGACCGTGCGCGTTCGTGCGGAGCGGGAAGGGGTCAGAAAGGCGACGCTCGACCGCGTTATCCCGACGCTGACCTATTTACCGCGCGTCGTGCAGCTCGATCGCGGCCAGCCCGAAACACCCGGCAATGCGCCAATCCCTGCGTTCGAACCCTATCGCCGCAAACATGTTGATGCCGCGCGAATAGGACGTGGGCGCAGCAAATATTCAGAACTTCGTCCGTTGCTGCAGCGGATCGAGAATGAAACCGGTGTGCCCGAAGAGGTGATGATCGCCATTTACGGGCATGAGACCAATTATGGCGCGGTTATGGGCAATTTCCATGCCCCCGATGCGCTCGCCTCGCTGGCTTTTGAAGGGCGGCGCCGCGATTTATTTGAGGCCGAACTGGTCGCTGTCTTGAAGATGATCGACCGGGGTGTTCCATCTTACGCAATAACGGGCAGCTGGGCAGGGGCACTTGGTCGCCCGCAATTTCTGCCATCAGTCTATCTCCGGCTGGCGCGCGATGGTGATGGCGATGGCTATGCCGATATTTGGAAAAGTGAAGTCGATGCGATGACTTCGATTGCCAACTATCTGCTCAATGCCGGCTGGCGGCGGAATGAACCTTGGGGCTTTGCGGTCAACGTTCCCTTTAGTCTGGACCGCAATAGCATCAAAAGCACTTTGGTTGCGCCGCGGTGCGCCCGCGTCTTCTCCCGCCACAGCCGGTTGATGAAGATTTCGGAATGGAAAAGTCTGGGCGTCATCTCCCAAAATGGGGTCTGGCCCGATGAAAATATGCAAGCAGCACTGATTGAGCCCGACGGCGAAGGGCAAACCGCATATTTACTGGGCAGCAACTATCGCGCGATATTGGACTATAATTGTTCAAATTTTTACGCTCTGTCTGTGGGATTGCTAGCCGATGCGGTACGAAACTAGGCTTTTGATTGGCGCTTCATTGTGCCTGCTATTGTCATCCTGTGGCGGTGGAGACCCTCAGACAATTCCTGCTGCGGAAAAGGCACCTGTAGCGTCAGTCAGCGATTTTCCCGTTAAGCTGGGCTCACCATTTACGGTGGGAGCCACGACATATACGCCGGAAGACACCTCGAACTATGATGAAGTCGGCTTTGCCAGCTGGTATGGGAAAGAGCTTCAGGGTAACCAAACGGCCAATGGCGAAACATTTGTGCCCGGTGCGATCACCGCTGCGCATAAAACCCTGCCCATGCCCAGCTATGTAGAGGTAACCGCGCTGGATACCGGGCGAACGATTTTGGTGCGCATCAATGATCGCGGCCCGATGGCCAATGATCGCCTGATCGATCTTTCAGAAGGAGCGGCGCGGCAACTTGGCATTTCAGAGCAAGGCTTGGCACCCGTGCGCGTCCGTCGGGTCAATCCGCCAGAACAGGATCGCGCGGTATTGCGCGCCAACCAACCCGCCGGAACCCGGCTCGACACACCGGAATCGCTTCTGAAGGTGTTGCGCGACAAGCTAGCTAAAATGCCAAAACCGGAAACGCCAAAGGTTGCAGCGCCCGAAGTTGTCACCACACCCCCGGCAAAGCCTGTTTCGGCACCTGCCAAAGTAACAACAAAACCAGCGACAACAAAAACGCCTGCAATAGTGGAACCTGCCAAATCTGCGGTACGCGAGGTGAAAGCGGTTTCAACAAAAGCTGGCTATGTTGTGCAAGTCGCAGCCTTTTCATCCAAGGCCAATGCCGATCAGCTCGCTGCCAAGCTGGATGCAAAAGTTGTCGCCAGTGCAGATGGCAAGTTGCACCGCGTTCGCTTCGGTCCATTTGCCAGCGAAAGCGAGGCAAAAGCCGCGCTTAAAAATGCGCAGGCCAAGGGCTATCCACAAGCAAGGCTGTTGCGCGAATAGCTTTGGCTGGAAAGCCGTCGCAAGCCGGTCTAACAGACGGCAATGCGAGCATTAGTTGCCCTTTCTTTGTTAGCGTCTGCTGCGTTAACGTCTGCTACACCCGGGTTGGCTAAACCCTATTCGGGTAGCGCGCCGGTAGCCTATCTGCTCGATACTTTTTCTGATCGAGCTTTGTACGAACGCGACGCCGATAAACGCATTCCCACAGCCTCTATGGCGAAAATGATGACCGCCTATGTCACCTTCAACGCCTTGAAGGACAAGAAGGTCAGCCGTGATCAAAAAGTGAAGGTCAGTCCGGCGACCTGGCGCAAATGGAACAATAAGGGTTCCACCATGTTCCTGCGTGCCAACGAAAGTGTGTCAATTGACAATCTGCTGTTTGGGGTACTGACGCTCTCGGGAAATGACGCTTCAGTCGTTCTTGCTGAAGGCGTAGCGGAAAGCGAAGAAGGTTTTGTTGCCGAAATGAACGCCGCTGCCAAGAAGCTCGGTATGGCGAATACCCACTTTGCAAATCCGAATGGCTGGCCCGACGGCGGGAAAACCTTTTCAACAGCGCGCGATCTTGCGACCTTGGCACAAGCGATCGTCATCGAACATCCATCCGCTTTCGAACGCTATTTTTCTCGGAAATCCTTTCGCTGGTCGAATGTCACACAGGCGAACCGCAACCCCTTGCTCGGGGTGATTGATGGGGCCGACGGCCTCAAGACCGGGCACAGCGAAGCGGCAGGCTATTGCCTTGCAGGCACGGCGAAGCGCGGGGACCGGCGCTTGATCATGATTATTGCTGGATTACCTACGATGCAGTCGCGTGTAGCCGAAGCGCGTAAATTCATGAACTGGGGCTTCAGCGAGTGGGAGACCGAGTCATTGTTTCGCAAAGGTCAAACCGTTACCCAAGCTCCTGTACAAATGGGCGCGGTCGACAGCGTACCATTGGTTGCATCGTGGGATTTCTCGGCGACCAAGCGCGCGCAATCTAAAGAAAAATTGCAGTTGAAGGCGCGTTATTACGGCCCGATCCGCGCGCCAATCCGCAAAGGAGAGGCGCTGGGCGAATTGATTGTCCGGTCTGCAGACGGTAAAAAACAGGTGCTGCCATTGGTCGCAGGCAAATCGGTCCAGCAAGCCGGTTTTCTTGGACGTGCCTTGAATGGTGCCCGGGCTCTGGTGAGAATGTGATGCGCGAGGGAGTGTTCATTTCAATCGAAGGGGGCGAGGGCGCCGGGAAATCCACCCAGATATCCGCGCTTGCCGCCTACCTTCGCGCACGCGGCATTGATGTCGTTTTGACCCGTGAGCCGGGCGGCACCGAAGGTGCCGAAGCCATACGGAATCTGTTGCTCGGCGGCGCTGATGATCGCTGGGGCAAGGCTGGGGAAGCCTTGCTATTTGCGGCGGCGCGCAGCGATCATGTCGAAAAACTGATTAAACCCGCCCTCGCCGCCGGCAAGTGGGTTATCTCCGACCGCTATGTTGACAGCAGTCGCGCCTATCAAGGGGCAAGCCTTGGTCTGGGTGATGCGGATATCATGACGCTGCACGCAATCGGTAGCGGTGGTTTGCTGCCCCAGCGCACACTCGTGCTCGACCTGCCGCCCGATGTAGCGGCGCAACGCTTGCAACAACGGGATGCAGGAGTCAGTGACCGGATAGGCGGCCGTTCTTCGGAATTTCACGCAAAAGTGCGCGCCGCCTTTTTGCAGATTGCCGAACAGGAACAGGAACGGGTCCGCATCATTAATGCCGATGAAACAGCCGAAAGCGTTACGCAGTCGCTGGTGGCGGAATTGTCCGGGCTGCTACCCGAATGAAATTTTACGGCCATGATGAAAACCGCCTGCATGTGGAGCGGTCGTTGGCAAGCGGTCGACTCCATCATGGCTGGATCCTCGCTGGACCGCGCGGGCTTGGAAAAGCGCATTTTGCGCTCGAATTTGCGCGGCTGCTGGTCGATCCAGAGGACCGGCACCGTAACTTGATCGAACACCGCACGCATCCCGATATCATCCGCATCCAGCGCTTGGCGAAGGAGGCCCCAAAAGACGGTGAAGAGGCGGATCCTAATGCTGAACTGAAACGCAGCATCACTATCGACCAGATCCGGGATGTGCAACATGCCCTGACCACGCGCCCGTCATTGGGTTCAAAACGCGCGGTCATTATAGACGCTGCTGATGATCTGGAGCGGGGAGGGGCCAATGCCCTCCTTAAATCGCTCGAAGAGCCGCCCGTCGGAACCTATTTCTTTCTGATAAGCCATGCCAGCGACCGGTTGCTTCCGACCATCCGCTCGCGTTGCCAGATGCTGCGTTTTGACCCGCTTTCATCCGCGGAAATGGCATCCGCACTGCGCCAGGCCGTACCGGAAGCATCGGAAAGGCAGATTGAACTCCTGGCAGCAACGGGCAATGGATCGCCTGGCCAGGCGCTCGACTATGCTGATCTTGATTTCGATGAAATCGAAACTGCCATTCAGCGGATGGTCGAAAAAGGCGATCCGACGAACAAAATCCGCCATGGTCTTGCCGAAAGCCTGTCAACAAAGTCGGCCCAAGCCCGTTACGAAGCCTTTTTGCGCTATGTTCCAATCAGCATCGCCAAGGAGGCAAGGGCGTCCGGTGCGATATCGGCGGTTGAGGCATTTCAGGATGCTGACAGGCTCGCGCAACGCGCTGTTGCGCAGTCTCTCGACAAACAGGCTGTAATTTTCCAAATGGGAAGCTTGCTGGCATCGCTGCGACCGCATAAGCACGGCGCCGAATAACCCCTCTTGCTATTGGCTTTGCATGTCTGAACCCTATTACATTACCACTGCTATCGCGTACCCCAATGGGAAGCCGCATATCGGCCACGCCTATGAGGCGATAGCCACCGACGCCATTGCCCGGTTCCAGCGGCTTATGGGCCGCGACGTGCGATTGGTGACGGGCACCGACGAGCACGGCCTGAAAATGGCACAGACGGCACGCGCTGCAGACCGTGAAACACTCGAATTCGCTGACGAAATGTCTTCATATTTCAAGCAAATGTGCGAAACACTCAATATTTCATATGATTGTTTCATGCGCACTAGCGATCCGCGCCATCACGAAGCTAGCATCGCGCTTTGGAAAGCCATGGAGGCAAGCGGCGACCTGTATCTCGATCGCTACGAAGGTTGGTACTCTGTCCGCGACGAAGCCTATTATGGCGAGGAAGAACTGGTCGAAGGGGAAGGGGGAATCAAACTCTCACCTCAAGGCACTCCGGTCGAATGGACGGTTGAGGAAAGCTGGTTCTTCCGCCTGTCGCGTTATCAGGACAAGCTTCTGGAATTATACAATAGTCAGCCCGATTTCATCCGTCCCGAAAGCCGCAAGAATGAAGTTCTGCGATTTGTTGAAGGCGGATTGAAGGATTTGAGCGTTTCACGCACCAGTTTTGATTGGGGCGTTCCGGTTCCGGGCTCTCCTGGCCATGTGATGTACGTCTGGGTCGATGCACTGACCACCTATTTGTCGGGCATCGGCTTTCCGGCGCGGGAGGGGGAGTTCGAGCGGTTCTGGCCTGCTGATGCGCACATTATTGGCAAGGACATTGTCCGTTTCCACACCGTCTATTGGCCCGCTTTTCTGATGTCCGCCGGGTTGCCGATACCCAAACAGGTGTTTGGCCACGGCTTTCTCCTTAGCCGCGGAGAGAAAATGTCCAAATCTCTGGGCAATGTCGTTGATCCGATGGAGCTTGCAGAGCGCTTCGGTGTCGATGCACTCCGCTATTTTCTGCTTCGTGAAGTCAGCTTTGGCCAAGACGGCAGTTACAGTGCAGAGGCGATTGTCACGCGCGTAAATGCTGAGTTGGCAAACAGTTTTGGCAATCTTGCACAGCGCACATTATCTTTTATTTCCAAGAATTTGGAAGGGCGATTGCCCAAGGCTGACGTCATGACGTCAGATGATGAGGCATTGTTGGCGATCGTCGACGACGCCTGTCGCAACGACGTGCCGCGCGAATTTGCGAGTTTCACATTTTCGCAAGGCCTGGAGAGCTGGATGAAGGCGGTTTTTGCCTGCAACCAGTATATCGATGCCCAAGCTCCTTGGACGCTGCGCAAAACCGATCCGGTGCGGATGGAAACTGTATTGGAGGTGCTTCTGCGAGCTATCCGCGCATTGGCCATTGCGGTACAGCCTATCATACCCGCATCGTCGGCGCGGCTGCTCGACCAGCTCGGCATCGATGCGCATGGGCGCGACTATGCTGCACTCAATGATCAGGACTATTACAACAACATGGTTTCGGTCGATTTTCGCCTGTCCCCACCATCGCCGATTTTCCCCCGACTGGAACTTCCGGCAGACGATGACGTCGACTGATGCTTATCGATTCCCATTGCCATCTCAACTATAAAGGGCTGGTTGAGCGGCAGGCTGAAACGCTGGCCAATGCCCGTGCAGCGGGCGTCACGGCGATGCTCAACATCTCGACCCGCGAATGCGAATGGGATGACGTTATCGGGCTTGCCAGCAAAGAAGCCGATGTATGGGCTTCTGTCGGAATCCATCCGCATGAAGCCGACGGACACACCGATGTCGACACGGCCAAATTGGTAGCGCGAGCAGCACATCCACGCGTCATCGCGATTGGTGAAACCGGTCTCGATTATTATTACGACCATAGCGACCGCGAACAGCAGCGCGCTTCATTTCGCGCCCATATCGCAGCGGCGCGCGAAACCGGGCTGCCGATCATTGTACACACCCGCGATGCTGAGGCCGATACCGCGCAAATCCTGACCGAAGAAATGGGGAAGGGTACCTATAGTGGTGTCATTCATTGCTTCACCGCAAGCGCCGAATTTGCCGAAATTGCTCTAAATCTAGGGTTTTACATATCGCTGTCGGGTATCGTCACATTCAAAAACGCGACCGAATTACAGCAAATTGCCAAGACGATCCCCGCCGATCGCCTTCTCGTCGAAACCGACTCTCCGTTTCTTGCCCCAGTTCCGCATCGCGGCAAGACTTGTGAACCCGCCTTTGTTGCGAGCACGGCGGCTTTTGTCGCGGAATTGCGCAGTGTGGATAGCGAAACACTGTCAGTGCAAACGTCAGATAATTTTTACAGACTGTTTACTAAAGCATTGTAATATATGTATAATGATGACGCGCCATATCTAATTTACGCGATTATGTTGCTGGTGCTGATGGCGTCAGGCCTGATCGCCAGACGTCTGCCGATGAAACAATATGCGAAGATGATCGCAGCTTGGGCGGGTATCTTCGCCGTTGCATTTGTTATCATGAGCTTTCGACCCGAAATGTCGATGGCGTGGGAACGGATCAAAGGCGAACTGACCGGTGCGCCAAGGCAAAGCAGCGATGAGCAAGGCATCAGGCTGGTGCGTCAGGATGATGGGCATTTCTGGCTGCGTGCAGCGATCAATAACCAGAATGTCGACTTCATGGTCGATAGCGGCGCAACGACAACGGCGATTAACGCCAACACGGCGCGCCAGATCGGTTTGAAGGCAGACTCGAGCAAGTTACCGATAGAACTTGAAACGGCCAATGGCAGGATCAGCGTAGCGAGCGCGACAGTACCCAGCATCGTCGTTGGTGAATATCAGGTTGATGAGCATGACGTCGTAATCTCCGACAAATTCGGCGACACCAATGTTGTCGGCATGAATTTCCTCGACAGTTTCGGATCGTGGAGCGTTACAGGTGATGTCATGCAGTTGAAACCTTGAGGAAGGGCACCAATCGTCACGCCTGCCTCGATTCCCGAGGCATTTTCCACTTAACATAATATATATTATCGTACTTAAACTTGTGAAAGCGGCCGAGCATGTCACAGCCTGAAATTACCCCCCTCTACGATATCATGGCGCGCCTGCGAACGCCGGTGTCCGGCTGCCCCTGGGATCTTGAACAGAATTTCGCGACCATCGCGCCATATACAATCGAAGAAGCTTATGAGGTCGCTGACGCGATCGAACGCAACGACATGGCCGCATTGAAGGATGAGCTTGGCGATCTTCTGCTTCAGGTCGTGTTCCACAGCCGTATGGCCGAGGAAGCCGGACACTTTGGCCTGCAGGACGTAATCAACGCCATTTGCGACAAGATGGAACGGCGCCACCCGCACATCTTCGGCGACCGATCGATTGACGGATCTGCGCAAGTCGTCGCCAATTGGGAAGCCATCAAGGAGGCTGAGCGGCACGGAAAATCTGAAGACAAAAGTGCGATGGCAGATGTTGCCAAAGCACTGCCAGCTTTGCTCCGGGCGCAGAAAATCCAGAAACGCGCCGCCCGAACCGGTTTTGACTGGCCGAGCGTCGAAGGTGCTTTTGAAAAACTGGACGAGGAAATCGACGAAGTTCGAGACGCCACCACCGCAACCGAAATGCATGAGGAAGTCGGCGATCTTCTCTTTGCAGCGGTCAATATCAGTCGTCATTTGGGCGTCGACGCCGAAGTTGCTCTCAATGATGCTACGGCAAAATTTGAACGCCGTTTCCGTGGCATGGAAGCGATTGCTGGCGATGCGTTTGAAAAACTCGATCTCGATGCCAAAGAAGCTCTTTGGCGGCGCGCAAAAATAGAAACCGCAGCTAAATAATCTCAACCAGACTGCCGAACTGTTTTTCAAACTGCCCCCAATTCCTGCCGCTCAGCGATACCGTGAAAATGACACTCTCGCCCTCTTCCCGTTTTTCAACGATCGCACCGCGCTCATACAACCACGCCATAACGCGGCCTTCCTCGGCATTAAGGCGAACCGTCCGGACTATGTTTGCCGCACCAACCAATGCCGCCAGTTCGGAACGAAATTGTTCGACGCCTTCACCGCTTTCGGCCGAAATGAGGTAGCAATTGCCCTGTCGCGCGGCCTGCCCCTGTAAATACTCGCGCCTTTCGTCATCGAGCAGGTCAACCTTGTTCCAAAGCTCGAGGACGGTCCGTCCCTCCCCTTCCTCGCCAATGCCCAGATCGTGCAGGATCGACAGAACATCATCCCGCTGCGCTTCTGTTGAAGGGTGCGAAATATCGCGGACATGAACGATGATGTCAGCCGTTGTAACCTCTTCAAGCGTGGCTCGGAAAGCGGCAACCAGCTGTGTTGGCAGGTCCGACACAAAACCAACCGTGTCCGACAATATCGCCTTTTCAACTCCCGGAAGCCGGATTTCGCGCAAAGTTGGGTCGAGCGTTGCGAACAGCATATCCTCTGCCAAGACCTCTGCTTTGGTCAGCCGATTGAACAGGGTCGATTTGCCAGCGTTGGTATAGCCGACAAGCGCAATGGTGGGCCAAGGCGCCTTTTTGCGCCGGGCACGCTGCAATCCGCGCGTTCGCTGGACCTGTTCGAGCTCCCGTCGCAAACGCGCCATCCGGTCCCGAATCATGCGCCGGTCGGCTTCAATCTGAGTTTCACCGGGGCCGCCCAAAAATCCGAAACCGCCGCGCTGACGCTCAAGGTGGGTCCAACTGCGCACAAGACGGCCGGCCTGATAGTCAAGATGCGCGAGTTCGACCTGTAGCCGACCCTCGGCCGTCGCCGCCCGCTCGCCAAAAATTTCGAGGATCAGACCGGTTCGATCGATGACTTTGACCTTGGTGCGGTCTTCCAGATTGCGCTGCTGGATCGCTGAAAGCGAACCATCGACCACTAGCAAGTCGGCCTCCACGGCTTCCACGCGTTCGGCAATCTCGTCGACCTGCCCACCCCCAAACAGTGTCGCAGCCTTGGGCGTCCGAACCCGGAAATGGCGCGTTTCAATGACGTTGAGACCAATAGCTCCGGCTAACCCTACCGCTTCTTCCAGACGGAATTCAGCGGTGATTCCGCTTGTTCCTGGCAATTCAGGGTAAGCGATTATAGCGCGAGCGCCACGGGCGAACTCGTCCTCTTGCCCGCGATTGAATATACTCAATCGTCTACCTCGCCGGCTTCCTTATTATATTCAGCCAGATTGACCGGCCGCAAAGGCTGGATCGTGGATACCGCGTGCTTGTAGACCAACTGCATGACGCCATCGCGTTCGAGCAAAAGCGAGAACAGGTCATAGGCGGCAATCGCCCCTTGCAGCATCACGCCGTTGACCAAAAATGTCGTCACATTCTCACGCTTGTCGAGCATGGCATAGAGGAACACATCCTGCAGCATCCCGGCGCGATGCGTCGCTTTCGCCATCATCTGGTCGAAAGGTGCGCGATCGGGCGAATGCGACGGCATGATGGTGGAGATGCTATGCTTGTAAACGAGTTGGGACTGACCGTCGCGGCGCAGCAGCACCGAAAAATTGTCGAACCAAGTCACTACGCCCTGCAATTTCACGCCCTTTACAAGGAACATAGTCACCGGCGTTTTGGACTTGCGCAGCGAGTTCAGGAACATGTCCTGGAGGCCGTTATTTTTTTCAGTCATTATGATTTCCTGTTATGCTTTTGGGCTTCGGGAGAGATTACCAAACACATGGACGCCGCCATGAAGCGCAATTCATATCATGTTACCAAGCATCCGCGAACAGGAAAATTACGTCAAAATGACGACAGGCGGTCATTCCTTACCAAAAACTGGAATCAATCTTCTTCGTCGACAACATCCTCGCCGTTCTTACGGACCGCTATGCCAAGCAGTTTGAGTTTGCGGTGTAACGCAGACCGTTCCATTCCGACAAATGTCGCCGTTTTCGAAATATTGCCCGAAAACCGCCGTATCTGAACCTGCAAATATTCGCGTTCAAAGGCTTCCCGCGCCTCACGCAATGGCGAGCCCATCAATGACGATGCCGGGCTAAGAACCGAGACTCCTCCGCCACTGACCTCAGCCGGCAGCATATCCACATCTATCTGATGGATCCTGTCAGCCGGGGCCAATATGATCGTCCGTTCGATGACATTACGCAATTGCCGGACATTGCCTGGCCACTCGCAAGCCTGCAGCGCCGCGAGAGCATCATCAGAAAGCAGCGGAGCTGGCACGCGGTGCTCCACCGCGAAGCGTGCCGCATAATGCTGTGCAAGCAGTGGTATATCCTCTCGCCTCTCCGAAAGCGGTGGGATACCCACAGGCACAACATTCAAACGATAATAGAGATCTTCACGGAACCGGCCCGCAGCAATCTCATCATTAAGGTCACGCGCCGTTGCTGATACGAAGCGAACGTCAACGCGAACGGGACGATTGCCGCCTACACGTACAAAGCTCTGCTCGGTCAGTACGCGAAGTATCTTGCCCTGCGTCGTCCAGGGCATGTCGGCCACTTCATCAAGGAACAAGGTTCCGCCATGCGCGCGCTCAAGCATACCCGCGTTCAGCAGTTCGCCATTTTCTTCTACACCAAACAGCTCTTCTTCAAACCGTTCGGGTGAAAGGCGTGCCGAACTGACAGTCACAAAGGGCGCTTCGGCACGGGAGCTCCAGCTGTGCAACAGCCGTGCAGCGACTTCCTTACCGACACCGGCAGGACCGGTAATCAACAATCGGCTGCCAGTCCCCGCAACTTTTTTCAGCGTCGCACGAACTGCGTTGATTGACGTGGACGATCCGGTCAATTCTTCTGCCTGCCCGACAAGCGCGCGCAAAGTTGCGTTTTCCGCCCGCAACCGCTGGGTTTCTGTGGCACGCGCGACCAAATGCAGCAGCTTTTCAGCTTCGAATGGCTTTTCGAGGAAATCGACTGCCCCCGAAGAAATCGCTGCCACAGCCGTGTCGATATTGCCATGCCCCGAAAACACAATCATCGGAACGTTGGCGTCCCGCGCCTTCATTTTCTTGAGCAATTCCAGCCCGTCCATGGATGAACCACGCAGCCAGACGTCGAGCAGCACCAGCGACGGCAGCCGCTCGTCGAACGCAGCCAGCGCCTCTTCGGAAGTCGCGGCGGTGCGGGTTTCATAGCCATCGTCGGACAATACGCCCGCAACCAGTTCCCGGATATCGGCCTCGTCATCAACAATCAGAACATCAAGTGCCATTAGTCAGTCCGCTCCGATTTTGTTTGCTCTTCATGAATGGGGTGCGCCCCGCCAAATTGCTGCAACAGCTCCAGGTCGAAACACATGGTGACCACAGCGCCACCGTCAGGGTTATCTTCGAGCACCAGTTCACCCTGATGCTCTTCAACAATCTTTTTGACGATCGCCAGGCCAAGCCCGGAACCCGTCGTTCGTGTGGTCACATAGGGCTCTACGATCCTGTCGCGTTCGTCGGGCAAGCCTTTGCCATTGTCAGCGAATGACACGCGTATCTTACGAGGGTCGGTTTCGATCTGAACCCGAATCTGGCCTCTTGCGTCAGGACCTTCTTTATCCAGACGCTCCCGGATAGATTCCGCTGCATTTTTCAAAATATTGGTAACTGCCTGTCCTAACTGCCTCCTATCGGCCAGCATCGGGAACGGCTTTCCTGCCTGGGCAAAATCGAATGTTATGTCGGTGTGCGAAACTTCGAACAGGAATACAGCATGGCCGACAATATCTGACAAATTTTCGTCGCGGAAAACCGGTTTCGGCATACGGGCAAAGGACGAAAATTCGTCTACGATATTCCTGAGGTCGCCCACCTGCCGGATGATCGTTCCAGTCAATTGTTCGAAAATCTCGTTACCTTCATTGACTTGCTTGCTGAACCGGCGTCGCAATCGTTCGGCTGCCAATTGAATTGGGGTCAACGGATTCTTGATCTCATGTGCGATGCGTCTTGCAACATCAGACCAAGCAGCCTGGCGTTGATCGGACAATTGACGGGTGATGTCTTCAAAAGTGACAACCTGCCCCCCTTCCCCCTTGGCGATCTTGACAGCAAAGGTTCTGGGCTCGGTGCCATCGCCTACCTGAACCACGGCCTGAAGCCGCCCTTCCGATATCAGTTCGGAAAGGTGCGGCGCTACGTTATCGAACTGTTCGCCGACTATCGAATTACCGTCTGTTGAAAGAATGGCTTCTGCAGTCTTGTTTGCGAGGCGAATCTTGCCCGCAGGATCAACGCTGACGATCGCGGCAGATACCGACTCCAAAATAGTTTCAATGAAGCTGCGCCGGTCTTCCAATTGCTTGTTGGCGTTGAGGATGTTCGACGTCTGGTTCTCAAGCCTTTCGGTCATCCGGTTGAACGACTGCGCAAGAAAGCCAACTTCGTCTTTGCGGATATCATCGTCATTAACGCGTACCGTCAGGTCTCCATCGGCAATCCGCTGCGCCGCGAGCACCAGTCGATTTACCGGCTGGACGAGCCGGTCCGCCACCAGCAAAGCGACCCAGACAGCTATCCCGATAATCAGCAGCGAAACAATGTAGAGCAGTGCGTTGAACTGAAGCTGCAGATAGCGTGAACGCGACTCCATCTCGCGGTAATCAGCCAGTACGCTTTGCGCTTTCTCGCCCAAAGTGAAGGACGGGACGTTGACCGTGCGACTGGCATATAAATAGGTCTTCGGTTTGTCGAACAGACGGTTGACTGCGACGATCCGGTCAGGTTGCGCCGTCACAATCAGATCCTCGCCCGAGTTCAGGCGCTTCAGGTCAGCAGCGCTGATCCAGTCTGATTTTCGGGCCTCACTAGACGCGACAATGGTGGTGCGTTGGACACCATCTTCGCCCACCGTAACAATCGCTGACTCGCTGAGTTTTCTGCGCAGCACCTGATCATAGTAGAAACTGAGGAATTGCGGGCTGTTCGGCTGTGTCTGCTCAAGGCCATAGCGAATGTCACCGGCCATAGCGACGGTTTCATCCCCCACATCGCGCAGCTTTTCTTCATAATAGCCCTGGGCCAGCGCACCCGCATTTTCCAGCATCCCTTGCGCCGAATTGGAAAACCAGAACTGCACCCCGCTTTGGAACAGCACCGAGGCAAAAATCGCCAGCAGCAAAGCCGGACCGGCGGCGAGCAGCGAGAAAATCAGCACAAGACGTACGTGAAGCGATCCCTCACCCTCACCGTCGCTTTTGGCGCGTTGGATCGCAAGGCGCCTGCCCGCAAGCATCAGCAAGCTTGTCGCCGGCAATAGATTTGCCACTAGCAACGCGGCGGCAACAGGCGGTGAAAGTGGCTCGGATTGTGGTCCCTGTCGTGTCAAAACGAAGGCAGTGGCAATGGCCATAGACAGCAACAACAAGACGCTGCCGACTTCCAGAAATCGGATTTGCTTGGCGCGCCCCATCCATTCGGCAACTGCCGACAAGCGTTGCCTAAACCGGCTTTTCGCGATTTGCGGGATATCAACGGGCGCTGTTGCCATTAAGCAACTAATGTCATGCTATCCGTTGCAGGAAAAGCACATTTTGTCGCAATGATTTCCGTCTGTCGCGTCAGCGGCGCGGCTCACCCAATTTGTTACCCGTCAATCCATAGTCGGATAGCTTTTTGCGTAAGGTGTTACGGTTGATACCAAGCATAGCGGCCGCCTGTAACTGGTTACCGCGCGCCAGCCCCATCACCGATTGCAGCAGCGGCTTTTCAAATTCGGCCAGCGCCTTGGCATAGATGCGGTCGCGCCCCTGCCCTCTGCGCTTTTGATCATTCATGAACTGCGCAACCGCAGCATCAAAACTGCAGCCGGCAAGGTTTGCGACAGCTTCCTCGTCTCCCGGCACTGCAATTTGCGTAATAGTTGCTTCGGAAATCCTGTCTTCGCGCGCGGTGAGCACCAGGCGATAGATGAAATTTTTCAACTCACGGACATTTCCGCGCCAGGGCATTCCGGTCAGGATAGCAATCGCATCTTCATCTATCTGCTTTGCAGGCAACCCTTCGCGTGTCGCAAGGTTCAGGAAATGGCGCGTCAAAAGCCCGATATCCTCTGGCCGGGCACGCAGCGGCGGCAGGTGCACCGGTACAACGTTGAGGCGGTAATAAAGGTCTTCGCGGAATTTGCCCTCGGCGATCAGCGCTTCCAGATCCTGATTGGTGGCCGCGATGATTCGCACATCCAGGCGAATGCTCGCCTTGCCACCAATCCTGCTGATGGTGCCGCTCTGCAGCGTCCGCAACAGGCGCGTCTGCGCATGATAGGGCATGTCGCCAATTTCATCGAGGAACAGCGTGCCGCCCTGTGCCTGTTCGAAACGGCCTATCCCTTGCCCCACGGCGCCGGTGAACGCGCCTTTTTCATGGCCGAACAACTCGGCTTCAATAAGTTCCGAAGGGATGGCAGCCATATTGACGGCGACAAAGGGGCCCGTTTTGCGATGCCCCAGATTGTGGATCGCCTCCGCCACCAGTTCCTTGCCTGTGCCGGATTCGCCGAGGATCAGCGCGGTCAGGTCGTTCCGTAGCAGCCGTGCAACCATGCGATACACATCCTGCATCGCCGGGCTGCGCCCAACCATCGGCATGGTCGCCTCAAGCAGGGTGCCGCTGTCACTTTGATTGTCTGCGCGGCGTTTCTCAATACCCTGTTTGACCGCGAGCACCAGTTCATCAAGATCGAAGGGTTTGGGAAAATACTCAAAAGCATTAATTTCGCTGGCGCGCACCGCAGTATCGAGCGTGTTTTGTGCAGACATGATGATGATCGGCATGTCAGGCCATTGCGCGATGACGTCTTCCAGACTCGAAATACCATCGCGGTCTTTAAGTACCACATCAGTCAGCATCAGATCATAGCGGTTGCCTGCAAGCGCTGCATCGCGGTCGGTCGTGCTTTCGCATACATCGACCTCGATACCCTCCGCCTCCAGCGCAGAGCGCACGACCATGCCAATCGAGCTGTCATCCTCGACAATCAATACCTTGTCGATACTCATGCGCTGGTCTTCCTCTCGGCAACAGGCAAGAAAATGCGGAAAATCGTCCGTTGGCTTTCCGGGTCCCGCTCCACAGAAATACGGCCATTCATCTGCGACAGATATTTGCGCACAATGGCGAGGCCCAGCCCCTGCCCTTCGCGTTTTGTGGTGACAAAGGGCGAGAACAGCTCATTTTCAATGTGCGTGGCAATGCCCGGGCCATTGTCGCTGATCGCCACTTCGACGGGAAGGCGCACGCCCTTGTCACCCTCACTGCGAAGTGCTGCCCCCATTACGAAGCGGGTCGAGATTCCGATTTGCGGGGCTTCGGTTTGCGCAAGCGCGTCGATTGCATTCTGGATCAGGTTGATCAAGACCTGCACCATCGAATCCGCCTCGATCTGCACATCGGGCAGCGACGGATCATAGTTGATGTCGATTGCCGGCATAGCCTTATTGGCCGCGCGGACGGAACGGATGGCGCGTTCAATCAATTCGTGGATATTTTCTGCCTGCATCTGGCCGGGCATCACCCGCCCCAGATTTTGCATCTGGTCAAGGAGCCTGGCGATACGATCAACCTCATGCACGATCAGGTCGGTCAGCGGAGCCTGCTTCGGATCCACTTTGCGCGCCAATAGCTGTGCCGCGCCTTTTATGCCCGCCAGCGGGTTCTTGATTTCATGACCGAGAACTGCGGGCGCACCCATTGCCTGTTGTTTTCCGCCATCGGTCTGCTCGCCAATCTGGTCACGGTCGGCTTGTCTTGGCACAAGGATGTAGAGGCGGCAGTCAGGATAACCCAGCGGCGTCGATATGTTTAAATCGACATAATTGGCCTGAGCGCCATGCGTATGAAACCGCATATTTTGCGCACTGATATCGCTCTCACGCGCTGTTATCGCGCCGTTGAGACGCTCGCTCGCAAAACGCAGCAGCGACTGCGCCGGTTCGCCCAAGATGCGGCGGCTGCTCCTGCCGAAAAAGGCCTCGGCGGCTTCATTTGCATAAAGGATCAGATTGTCAGCGCCGGAAAGCAGCAGCGGCAAGGATATGGTCGACAGCAACAACCCGTCAGGCGGGCGGTTGGCTGCAATGGTCGTCGCCTCAGGCGGCATTTCGCATCAACAAAGGTTCGTAGAAGCGGGCAAGTTCACCCAGAACCTGGTTCGCATCGTCGATGCGGTTGACCATGTTGCGAAACTCCGCCGAACCGACCAGCCCTTTGGTGTACCAGCCGATATGCTTGCGGGCACAAGGGACACCGACTTGCTCACCATAATGTTCCATCATCGCGCGATAATGTTCGACGATAAGGTCATATTGCACGTCGATTGACGGGTCGGGACGGCGCTCGCCAGTGTTGAACCAATGCATCACCTGCCCCAGCAGCCACGGCTTACCATAAGCGCCGCGGCCGATCATCACGCCATCGGCACCGCTCTGTTCCAGTGCCTTGTCGGCATCCTCGATCGAGCAGATATCGCCATTGACGATGACCGGGATTTTGACGGCATCCTTGACCTTGCGGACAAAGGCCCAGTCGGCACTGCCTTTGTACATCTGGTTGCGGGTACGGCCGTGAACGGTGACCAGCTTCGCGCCCAGATCTTCTGCGATATGCGCCAGTTCAGGGGCGTTGAGGCTACCATGATCCCAGCCCATGCGCATTTTGACGGTGACGGGCACCGAAACCGCCTTCACAGTCGCTTCAATCAGGCTGGCGGCGAGCGGCAGGTCACGCATCAGCGCCGAACCGGCATCTCCATTGACCACCTTCTTGACCGGGCAGCCCATATTGATGTCGATAATCGCCGCGCCGCGATCTTCATTGAGCTTGGCGGCTTCGGCCATTTCCTTGGGGCCGCAGCCGGCAAGCTGCATCGAAACCGGCTCTTCGGACATGTGCCAGGCCGCCTTTTGCAGCGACTGGCGCGTTTCGCGGATCATCGCCTGGCTGGCGATCATCTCGGTAACGTTCAAGCCAGAGCCGAAACGGCGCACGAGCGTGCGGAACGGCATGTCGGTCACGCCGGTCATGGGAGCAAGCACCACCGGACATTCAATTTCCAGCGGGCCTATCTGGATGGGTTTCAGTTTCATCGCTATCTCGAAATGCACTTTACAGCTTTTAGCTGCCTAAAATTTAGGCAGCGCCCTAGCGATATTCGCCTTGGCGCGCAAGACCGCAGCGATTAGGGCGCTCGGCATGCAAAGTGATTTGCCTTCAGCCGCGATTATCGTTGCCGCGGGATCCGGCAGCCGCTCCGGCGGCGACGTACCCAAGCAATATCGTCTATTGCTAGGAAAACCGATGCTTCGGCACAGCGTCGAAGTATTTGCGGCGCATCCGGCATTTCAGCACATCATTGTTGTGATCGGCGACGGACAGGATGCATTTGCCCGGGATGCGTTATCAGGCATTCCCGACATCCATTTGGTGGAAGGCGGAAGCGAGCGGATAGATAGTGTTAGAAATGCTGTCCAATATCTTGATAATATGAATTTTACTGGCCGAACATTCATTCACGATGCCGCTCGTCCGTTTTTATCTGCTAAGGTGATAGACCGCTTGCTGGACGCGCTGACGTCGTCATCAGGCGCAGTCCCGGCACTACCCGTGGTCGATAGCCTGTCGCGTGGCAATGTTGAGGGCACCCTGACCGAAGTTGTTGAACGCGAACACCTTTTCCGGATTCAAACTCCCCAGGCCTTCCGTCATGACGTCATTTCAAATGCGCACAAAGCCTGGCAAACCGGTCAAATAGCGACCGATGATGCCCGGATGGTGATGGCCGCCGGACATGAAGTTAAAATTGTAGAGGGCGACGAAAATCTGGCTAAATTCACCTTTGCCGATGACTTTGATCGCCAGATCGGCCAATCGGCGGCGATGCAAGATGTCCGTACCGGAACCGGCTATGATGTCCATCGCCTCGCAAAAGGCGAAGAGCTGTGGTTGTGCGGCATTCGCCTAGACCATGACTATGGCCTTGCCGGGCACAGCGATGCCGATGTTGCACTCCACGCTTTGACCGACGCGATCTTGGGCGCGGCAGCGCTTGGCGATATCGGAGACCATTTCCCACCCAGCGACGTGCAGTGGAAAGGTGCCAGTTCCGACCGGTTTCTGGCGCATGCTGTCAAACTGGCGGCGGACATAGGCTTCCGGATCACGCATCTTGACGTCACCATCATCTGCGAAGCTCCTAAAATCGGCCCGCATAAAAAGGCAATGCAAACCCGCATCGCCGAGATCGCCGCTATCGAAGCCGACCGGGTATCGATAAAAGCGACAACCACTGAAAAACTGGGCTTTACCGGTCGCGGTGAAGGCATCGCTGCGCAGGCAATAGCTACGTTGGTCAAATGAAAGGCCTGATATGAAAAAACTTCTCGCAAGTGCAGCTGCTTTGGTCGCCCTTTGTAGCCATCAAGGCACTCTGGCCGCTCAGGCAGCCAAGCCGTGCATGAGCAAAAGTGAATTCCAGAGCGTTGCCGTGGTACTGCTGCCCGTGCTCCACAGTCAGGCCGTCACCAGTTGCAAGGCATTTCTACCGGCCAATGCAGGTCTGCTGGTGCAATCTGACGAATTGACGGCGCGCTATGCTGAATCTGCCGCTCGTGAGCGGATAGCAGCTGGCGACATATTGGCCCGAATGCTCGCGAATGATTTGCCTGTGCCCATGGCTGGCACCGCAATCCTGCCATTTGTTGAAGGCATGGTGCCGGCAATGCTTGCAGACGGGATCGACGCGAAAACCTGTGAAGCGGCAAATAACATTTGGACCGCGCTTTCCCCACTTCCGCCGGAAAACATCGCAGCTACGCTCGGTGCCATCTTGGTGGCGGCATCCAAAGACAAGCCGGAGACCGCTGAAACCGAAGCAGATCAGGCAAAACGCCCCTTCGACGATTTCGCCGTCTGTCCCTATGTCGCCACGCTGGAGGCCAAACGCTCGTGAACAGCCTGCTGCCCAAAGAAGTGATCAAGCTGGCCGCTGAGGTCGTAGAGCGCAACATCGCTGCAGGTCGCACCATCGTGACCGCCGAAAGCTGCACCGGTGGCCTGGTGGCGTCGGCCATCACCGAGATCGCGGGGAGCAGCGCCGTTCTGCAGGCGGGCTTTGTGACCTATTCGAACGAAGCGAAGATCAAGACGCTGAAAGTCAGCGAGGAACTGATCGATACCTTTGGCGCGGTGTCGATCGCTGTCGCGTGGGCGATGGCGCAAGGTGCACTCAAGCGCAGCAGCGCCGATATCGCCGTCGCCATTAGTGGTGTCGCTGGTCCAGGCGGTGGTACCGCCAACAAGCCCGTCGGCACGGTGGTGTTCGCCGTGGCCGAACGTGGTAAGGATCCTGAGGATGTAGTCGCCGACAAAATCCAGTTCGGGGAAGACAAAAGCCGTGCCGACATTCGCATGGCAGCTACGCTGCACGCGCTTCAGCTCTTGCTGCCAACCCCGTAAAGCACCCCCGCCCGTTCGATAAAGGCGTCGGTCATCTTGCGCAGTGCGTGATCGAAAAACTGTCCGGCCAGCGCTTCAAACATGCGGTTGTGGAAGGAAAAGTCGACTGTGAAATCAACAATGCAGCCGTCAGAGGTTTCTTCGAACAACCACTGATTGTGGAGATGCCGCAACGGCCCGTCGAGATAATCAACCTCTACCTTCGATTTTGGCGTTTTCAGCACTCGGGAGCTAAAGGATTCGCGCAGAGATTTGAACCCGACGATCAAATCGGCCATCGTCTCTGTTTCACTGTCGGAGCGGATGCGCACTGCAGCCACCCAGGGCAGGAACTCGCCATAGCGTTTCACATCGACGACAAGGTCGTACATCTGGTCTGCGCTATAGGGTAGCGACCGGCGTTCGTGATGATGCGGCATGCCCCTACCCTGCTTTGCCGATCAACCCGCTTTGGCGAGTTGCGCCTCGCGCGCAGCCTTCATCTTCGCGAAATCGTCACCCGCATGATAGCTCGAACGGGTCAACGGCGTGGCGGCGACCAACAGGAACCCCTTGGCGCGCGCAATCGCTGCATAGGCATCGAATGCCTGCGGCGTGACAAATTCGGCGACCTTGGCATGCTTGGGTGTGGGCTGCAGATATTGGCCCATGGTCAGGAAATCGATGTCGGCCGAACGCATGTCATCCATCACCTGGTGCACCTCCATCCGCTCCTCACCCAGACCGAGCATCACGCCCGATTTGGTGAAAATTGACGGATCATGGCGCTTCACCGATTCGAGCAACCGCAGCGAAGCGTAATAGCGCGCGCCAGGGCGAATGGTCGGATATAGCCTCGGTACCGTTTCCAGATTGTGGTTATAGACGTCGGGCCGTGCCTCGATAATCGACTCGACCGCACTCTCCACCTTGTTGCGGAAATCGGGGGTCAGGATTTCGATGGTGGTCGAGGGCGTGTTGCGGCGCAGTGCCTGTATCACCTTCACAAACTGGCTCGCACCGCCATCGGGCAGATCGTCGCGGTCGACCGAGGTGATGACGATATGTTCCAGCCCCATTTTGGCAGCGGCAATCGCCACATGTTCCGGCTCGAGCGGATCAACAGCGCGCGGCATCCCGGTCTTGACGTTGCAAAAGGCGCAGGCGCGGGTGCAAACGTCGCCTAGGATCATCACCGTCGCATGTTTTTTGGTCCAGCATTCGCCGATATTCGGGCACGCGGCTTCCTCGCACACGGTGTTGAGCTTCAGGTCACGCATCAGCTTGCGCGTCTCGTTAAAACCGGCGCTGGTAGGGGCCTTGACGCGGATCCAGTCAGGCTTGCGCTCGCGCGGCGAGGTGCGAACAGGGGTGGGATTGTTCATGGCCGCCCAGATAGCGATGCAATCGCCCCTTGCCAACCATTTCGCCTAGACATAATGCGCACCGAACCTAGCGAGGCAGGATATGATCGTCGATACACTGACATCCCCGGTAATCCTCTTCTTTGTTCTGGGCATATTTGCCGCGCTCATCAAATCAGACCTCGCCATTCCCGAAGCCTTTGCCAAAGCGATGTCGATCTATTTGATGGCGGCAATCGGTTTGAAAGGCGGCATCGAAGTCGCCGAGTCCGGATTCACACCGGAATTGGCTGCCGCCGCAATGGCCGGGTTGGGATTGAGCTTCCTTCTTCCCGTGCTCGCTTTTGCTTTGCTAACCCGCTTAGGCAGACTCGGCCAGATCGATGCCGGTGCCGTTGCCGCGCATTATGGTTCGGTGAGCGTGGTTACCTTTGTGACGGCCAAGGAAATCCTGACCGGCCAGGGGCTTTCACCCGCAGGCTATATGGTCGCGGTGCTTGCCCTCATGGAGACTCCGGCAATCATCAGCGGGCTTTTGCTGGCCAGACGCGGCCAGGCGCAGCGTGCCAGCGCCGATGGCAACGGAATGCTGCACGAAGTATTCGCTAACGGCTCGGTAGTGCTGCTCGTGGGCAGTTTCATCATCGGCCTGATCGCAGGCAAGGACGGTTTCGAGCCGGTACGGCCATTATTTGACACCGGCTTTAGGGGCGTTCTTTGCCTCTTCCTGCTCGACATGGGGCTGATCGCCGCACGTCGTTTGGTGCAATCAAGAAAACTTAATGCACGTCTGATGTCGCTGGCGATTGTTCTGCCGATCATCAATGGGTCCATCGGTGTTGTGATCGGGACTTTGATTGGTCTTGATGTCGCATCGGCGGCCGCACTCGGCATCTTGGCAGCCAGCGCTTCCTATATCGCAGTGCCCGCGGCAATGCGCATGGCGCTACCAGAGGCAGATCCCGGTATTTACCTCTCCATGTCGCTGGGCATAACGTTCCCTTTCAACATCATTTTGGGCATCACGCTGTTTTCCCAGCTGGCTGCCATGATCGGATAAGCCATGGTCGAAACCGTTGCCCGCAAGCGCATAGAAATATTGGTCGATACACCGCTTGTTCCGCGTTTGCTGAAACATGCGCGGGAGGTCGACATTTCCGGGTGGAGCCTGATCCATGTCGACGCAGGCGGCGGAAGAGATGGTGCATGGCAGCATGACGATGTCACTGGCGCTGCCGCCAAAACCATCATCCTGATGATTGCGTCGGAGGCCAAAGCGGCGCAACTTGTCGACGCCCTCGCCCCATTGCTCGATAGCTATCGGCTTTTGCTGACAGTCGGTGATGTTCAAGTCGTGCGAGGAGAACGCTTCTAATGCCTGAATTTGCAGCCCTGGTTGAAGGTTATCGTCGCTTCAGAAGCGATGCCTATGTGCAGCAGAAAGAACGATTTGACCGGCTTGCCAGCGACGGACAAGCGCCCCCAATCATGGTAATTTCCTGCTGCGACAGCAGAGTCGATCCAGCCACCATCTTCGACACCGTCCCCGGCCAGGTTTTCGCTTTGCGCAATGTTGCCAATCTGGTGCCACCCTTTGAAACCGGCGGCGGTCGCCATGGTGTTTCTGCAGCGATCGAGTTTGGCGTCCTTGGCCTCAAGGTAAAGCACATCGTTGTGCTGGGGCACGCCCAGTGCGGAGGCATCACAGCGGCGCTAGAGGGCGGTGATCTTGGTATGCCGGGGCGCAGTTTTGTCGATGACTGGGTGGATATCATTGGCGATGCGCGTGATCGCGTGATTGAGCAGGCCCCCGCCGATCCCCAGACCGCCCTGGAGCTGGATGCAATCAAGGTCAGCCTCGATAATCTGCGGACCTTCCCGTTCATCGCCGAACGCGAACAAGCCGGAGAATTGAAACTGCACGGCGCCTATTTCGGCATTGCGCATGGCATCTTGCACGTGCTCGACGAACAAAATGGCGAATTCGCGCCCGCTTGATTGGAATTGAAGCCGAACATGTCCAGCTTGTTTTCATTGTTTCTGATGCTGCAATCCGCAACAGTGCCGCTGCCCGAGCATATCGACATCCCGAACGAGCATTCGACCGTGATCTGCCCTACCCAGGCTGCGGCGCAAATAATGCTTGATCAATATTATCGTGTGAAGCCCGCACCCGATAACCACACCATCGACATTGAGCATTTCTTTGCAGGGCTTCGCGCCACTGGATGTTCGCAAGATGCTGAGCGCAAGGGAGTTGTCACCATCCTCTCCGCCAAATCGCGGGCGACAGTTGAACTGGCGGGTGGCAGCGAACGGATGCTGCGTTATGAAGGCCGCGACGAGGCGGGCAAAGTCTTGGCGGGCATCGTCAGCGAAGATGGCAATAACAGCTTCCCCCGTACCGATCTGGCCCAATGGTTGTCGGTGCGCAGCAGCGATGGCTGGCTCGATGCACGTGGCGAACAACCTGGCTCCGTCTTCTATCGCTGCAGCACTCCAGACAAAGCTAAGGCCGTGGTTTCAAGCTTGAAAGGCATGGAACAGGCGAAGGAAAATCTGTTCAGCAAGAAACTGGCAGCATCCGCAGCCCAGCAAGGTTGCCGTCAGGCCACTGATCGCTATCTGGTGACAGGGCTGCTTGATAGCGCGGGCAATGAATGCGGGTTTGAATGCTATATCGATCTCACTGCCCTTTCGGCACTTGACCGGTCTGGCATGCAAGTAGGGCTGATTTTCGACGGCTCATTGATGTGAGCTTTTGCCGATGACGGGTGAAGCAGCGTTTTACGACAATCTGCGTCTCAGCTTTGCGGAGGCACGACGCTTAATCGAAGCCGGTTCCCAAAGCAGACACGCTGCGGCGCATCATCCGGTTGTTGCGACAATCGGTGCAGATGGCAGCCCTAGACAGCGCGTGATGATCTTGCGGCATGTCGATTGGGCAGAACGCAGATTGCGATTCCACACCGATTCCCGTTCGACCAAAATAGACGATCTGGCGAACAAAAGCGCTGCATCGGTCTTAATCTACGACCCCGAACCCAAAATCCAGTTGCGATTGTCCGGAAGCGCTATCGTGCATTGGGAAGGCGCAGCGGTCGACGCGGCATGGCGTCAATCGACCAATTTTGCGCGCCGCTGTTATCTGGCCGAACATGCACCCGGCATGGTCGTTGAACAGCCTACCTCCGGCTTGCCTGAATGGGTAGAGGGGCGGCAGCCTGACGATGCAGAAATTGCCCCGGCCCGCGACAATTTCGCAATCCTGTTATTCACGTTCGACAGTCTGGAATGGCTCTACTTGGCCAATAGCGGCCATCGCCGCGCACGCTGGCAATGGGACTCAGCGGTTGCTAACTGGCACGGGTTTTGGCTGGCCCCATAGACTTGCGCATTTTTCCAGATAGGCATCGATCATCAGCCCCTGTGCTTTGGCGGCGGTCGACAGGTCATCCTCACGCTTCGCCTCAAAATTGACATAGGCAATGTCTGGGCGTTGCAACGCCACATAGTTGGAAAGCGACCCGTCACTCTTCCCTACCCGCTCATGCCACACATTGATACCTGCCAGGTTCATCGCATTGCGACATTGGGTGTCGCCATCGCTGATGGCCTTGGTCGCGACATAGGGCAGGATCGCGTAGACATCCGGGTTATCCAATATGGCCACGCTGCGGGTTCCGAAATAGCCATCAACGCGCGCGACGATTTCGCCGCTCGCATAAGCCATCGCGTCAAGCATCGTAATATCCCCTCGTCCCCCTGCACCATCGCCAACAAAGCCATGGCTGTTGGTGTGCAAGGCGATGAAGGGACGGCCCGGCTTCCACGCGTCAAGAATGGCGCGCGTGAAGATTGGTGTGCGTTCGTCAAAGTTGCGGTTGGGATCACAGGCGGAAACCATCGCCGAACGTACGCCGCACAGACCATAGCCAGCCTGTCGCCGCGTGCTGGCTGGCCCCGTATTCACGGTAATGCCGACGCCTCCATATTTGTGGAGCGCCGCGATCATCGCCTCGAATGCGGCATTTTCGTCATCATGGGGTACGACCCACAAGGGCCCCTCGATATTAGCATCGCTGGCGAAACGGATCAGGTGCCAGTCGAAACCGTTTTCCGAAAAGCGGATTTCGCTGACGCTGATACCCTCCAGAAATGCGGGTTCGTCTCTGTACCGGTTGATATCATCGTCTTGCAGCACGGCCAGCATCGCCTTGTCCACTGACCGCCACTCCATCGCCTGTGCGGTTGGCGAAAAACAACTGAGTGCCAATGCAAAGAGATAGGGTGCAATACGCATGCCGACTGCTTATAGCATTGCCGATGAGATAACAGCCCCGAAGCGCGGCGCTATCGAACAGGAGGGGGGAAAGTCATGATGCAACCGGGCGTGATCGCCAGCCTTTCGGTCTATTTCGCGCTGATGCTAGGCATTGGTGTTTATGCCTGGCGCAAATCGACTGCCAACAGCAGCGAATATTTGTTGAGCGGACGCCAATTGGGCCCTGCCGTCACCGCGCTAGCCGCTGGCGCTTCGGATATGTCCGGCTGGCTGATGCTCGGACTTCCCGGCGCGCTTTATGCTTCGGGTCTGGCAGAGGCATGGATCGCCATCGGCCTGTTTGTCGGTGCATTGCTCAACTGGATCATTGTCGCCCCGCGCCTTCGCGAGCAGACCGAACGCTATGGCAATGCGCTCACCATCCCTGAATTTCTCGGCAATCGTTTCAATGATGAGAAGCACCTTCTCCGCCTCACCGCCAGCATTGTGATCATCGTCTTTTTCGCGCTCTATTCGGCCTCGGGCCTCGTCGCGGGCGGCAAGCTCTTCCAAAGCGCATTCAGCGCCGATTACCAGACCGGCCTCTGGATCACTGCATCAGTCGTGGTCGCTTATGTCGTGCTCGGGGGTTTCCTCGCGGTCAGCCTTACCGACTTTGTGCAGGGTACTATCATGGCGATCGCGCTGGTCGTGGTGCCTTATATGGCGTGGCAGGGCTTGCCCGAAGGCGTGTCGGTAATGTCAGCGCTCAACAGCATTGATCCCAAAATGACCAGCCTGTTCGCGGGCACCACCGCTTTGGGCATCATCTCGACCGCTGCCTGGGGCCTTGGCTATTTCGGGCAGCCGCATATCATCGTGCGCTTCATGGCAATCCGCTCGGTCAAGGAAATGCCGATTGCGCGCAATATCTGTATGGTGTGGATGGCAATCACACTTGGCGGGGCTTTGCTAGTCGGGCTGATCGGGCGGGTTTACGCGGAAAGCAAAGGACTGACTGTTGCCGACCCCGAAACCATCTTCGTTCTGTTAGCAGGCGAATTATTTGCGCCGGTCGCAGTTGGCTTCCTGCTCGCCGCCATCCTCGCCGCGATCATGAGCACGATTTCGGCGCAGTTGCTCGTTACCGGATCGTCGCTGACCGAAGATGTCTACCGCCTCTTCATCCGTCGCGAAGCCAGTGAAAAGGAAGTTGTCACCGTCGGTCGCCTGTCGGTCGTCGCCGTTGCGGCGATCGCGATGGTGCTCGCCCAAGATCCGGACAGCAGCGTGCTGAGCCTCGTCAGCAACGCATGGGCAGGCTTTGGCGCAGCTTTCGGCCCCGTTATCATCCTCGCGCTCACATGGCAGCGCATGACGCTCGCCGGGGCCTTTGCCGGTATGGTGACCGGCGCGCTGGTGGTGATCGGCTGGATAGCGCTGGGTTGGAGCAGCGCGATGTATGAAATCGTACCCGGCTTTCTGGCCAGTTTTGCAACGATCATATTGGTGAGCTTGGTGACCAAGACCAAGTAATAAGAAACCGTAGCCCTGGGCCTGTCGGTGCCGAAGGCGTTGCGTAGCAACAACGCGCGTCTCAGAAGAGGAGCAAACCTCTAGACGCCCTTCGACAGGCTCAGGGTTACGGTATACGAACTATCGCGTCATCTTCTTGTAGCTCGTCCGGTGCGGACGAGTGGCTTCTTCGCCCAGACGACGGATCTTGTCTTCTTCGTAAGATTCGAAGTTGCCTTCGAACCATTCGACATGGCTGTCCCCTTCGAACGCAAGGATGTGCGTCGCCAGACGATCGAGGAAGAAGCGATCGTGCGAAATGACCACGGCGCAACCGGCGAAGCTTTCCAGCGCTTCTTCGAGTGCCGCAAGCGTTTCGGTATCGAGATCGTTGGTCGGTTCGTCGAGCAGGAGGACGTTGCCACCCTCCTTCAGCATCTTCGCCATATGCACGCGGTTGCGTTCACCGCCTGATAGCTGGCCGACCTTTTTCTGCTGGTCAGTACCCTTGAAGTTGAACGCACCTACATAGGCCCGGGTCGGGGTTTCGTGCTTGCCGACCTTCATGAAATCGGCACCACCCGAAATTTCTTCCCAGACATTCTTGTTGGGATCCAGCGCATCGCGGCTTTGGTCGACAAAGCCCAGATGCACGGTATCGCCGATCACGATTTCGCCGCTGTCAGGCTGCTCCTGACCAGTAATCAGGCGGAACAGTGTCGATTTACCCGCACCGTTCGGGCCGATCACGCCGACAATGCCGCCCGGCGGGATGGTGAAGGACAGATTCTCGAACAACAGCTTGTCGCCATAAGCTTTGGTGACATTGTTGACCTCTATGACCTTACTGCCAAGACGTTCGGGGTTCTGGATGACGATCTGCGCCTTGCCGATTGCGCGGTTTTCGGCTGCCTCGACCAATTGTTCAAAGCTCTTGATACGCGCTTTGGATTTGGTCTGGCGGGCTTTCGGCGACTGGCGTATCCAGTCCAGCTCGTCCTTGATCGCTTTCTGGCGACCAGCATCTTCGCGCGCTTCCTGCTCGAGGCGCTTGGCCTTCTTTTCTAGGTAGGTCGAATAATTGCCTTCATAGGGGAAATAACGGCCGCGATCGAGTTCGAGGATCCAGTTCACCACATTGTCGAGGAAGTACCGGTCGTGGGTAACGAGAATGACGTTGCCCTTATAGTCGACCAGATGCTTTTCGAGCCATGCGACCGATTCCGCATCGAGGTGGTTGGTCGGTTCGTCGAGCAGCAGGATGTCGGGCTTTTCGAGCAGCAGGCGGGTGAGCGCAACGCGGCGCTTTTCACCGCCCGACAGATTTTCCACCGACCAGTCGCCCGGCGGGCAACGCAGCGCATCCATCGCGATTTCGAGCTGGTTATCGAGCGTCCAGCCATCAACCGCGTCGATCTTTTCCTGCAGCGTTCCCATTTCCTCCATCAAGGCGTCGAAATCGACGTCTTCCGGCGGATCGGCCATGATCATACTGATTTCGTTGAAACGCTCGACCAGATCGGCAACCTCACGAACGCCGTCCATGACGTTTTCCTTGACCGTTTTGGTCGGATCAAGCTCGGGCTCCTGCGCCAGATAGCCGACGGTGATATATTCGCCCGGCCATGCTTCGCCGGTGAAATCCTTGTCGATACCGGCCATGATCTTCATCAGCGTCGATTTACCCGTACCGTTGGGGCCGACGATGCCGATCTTGGCGTCCTGATAGAATTGCAGGTGGATATTGTTGAGCACGGGCTTTTGCGCGCCAGGGAAGGTCTTGGTCATCCCCTTCATGACAAAGGCGTATTGGGCGGCCATCGATGGTCACTTTCTCAAAAAGCAATAAATGCGGAATTTGACGCGCCTACTAGCCAAGCTGTGCATTTGTCGCAAGGCAGGATTGGCAAGCGGCGTTGCGATAGCTAAGCCCGCCGCATGACAAAACAAATTCTGCTCGCCCTTGGCGCAACGACAATCCTCGCAACCTCCGCTTTCGCCGCCCCTCCCGCTGGAACAGACCCGGCAATGTGGGCGCTGGACCATGATCCTGTCGCCTGGGAAATTACCGAAGGCCTGACCACCGAGGTTGGTGCACGGCAAGGCGGGACCGAGGCCGAAGCACGCGGGCGGGCATGGGCGCTCGGCTATCTGCGCAAGGCGGGCTTCGCCAATGTCCGCGAAGAAGCGTTCGACATGCCTACCTGGGTACGCGGAGAGGAGCGCGCTTCGGTCGTCAGCCCCTTCCCGCAGAAATTTGCGATAACGGCACTGGGCAATAGCGGCAGTACGGGTGATGCGGGACTTGAGGCAGAAGTCGCCTATTTCCCGACAATCGATGCCCTGCGCGCAGCACCCGATGGCAGCCTTACCGGCAAGATTGCTTTTGTTGGCCACGCCATGAAACCGGCGCAGGATGGTTCAAGCTATGGCGCATTCGGGCAAGCGCGCTTTGTGGGGCCCAACATTGCGGCGAAGAAAGGTGCGGCTGCGATAGTTATCCGCTCGGTCGGCACCGACCATAACCACCGTAATCCGCATACCGGCAACACCAATTTCGAAGCTGGGGTTACGCCGATCCCTGCAGGTGCATTGTCGATCCCCGATGCCGATAATCTGGTTCGCATGGTAGAGCGCGGAAAGCCGGTCAAACTCCGTCTGCTCCTGACACCGAAAAATCTCGGCACGCAAAAGTCGGGCAATGTCGTCGCAGAATTGCCGGGCAGTAATGCCGCCCTGCCCCCCATCGTTATCGCCTGCCATCTCGACAGCTGGGATCTGGGCACCGGCGCGATAGACGATGCGGCAGGGTGCGGCATCATCACTGCCGCCGCCAGCGCCATCAAGGGCATGAAGCGGCAGCGGACGATCCGCCTGCTCTGGGCCGGGGCCGAAGAGGTCGGCATCTGGGGCGGCAAGGCCTATGCCGAAACGAACAAGACCGTCCCCCATGCACTCGCCATGGAATCCGATTTCGGCGCTGACCGCGTCTGGCGCGTCGACTTCAAACTGCCCGACAGCGCGAAACCGCTCGCCGACCGCATAGCGGCCAAACTGGCGCCGCTTGGTATCGCTCGAGGCAAAGACCCAGCCAGCGGCGGGGCCGATGTCGGTGCGATCATCGCCGCGCAAAATCTGGGCATCATCGACCTTCAGCAGGATGGCAGCCGCTATTTCGATCTTCATCACACCCCCGACGATACGCTCAGCATGATCGACAAGGCACAGTTGCGGCAGAATGTCGCGGCGTGGACGGCCGTCTTGTCCGAACTGGCCAATTATGAGGGCGATCTAACCGTCGCGCCTAAGCCATGAAGCCAGTCTATCTGGCATTGGCTACACCTCTGCTCTTGGCTGCATGTGTGGAAGAACAGAGCCCAGCACAATCTGAACTGGCAGCAGAGAAAATCGCTGCCGAGGATGATGCAGCGGCTGTGAAAGAAGAGCAAAAAAGCATCGAGGCAGCCGCCGACGCGGCGGCCAAACTGGTGGAAGAAGAAGCACGCGCCGAGATCGAACAATATCAAGCGGGCGAGGCTGAGGCTGTAGCTGAAAAATAAGGAAATGGTCGGGGAGACAGGATTCGAACCTGCGACCCTCTGCTCCCAAAGCAGATGCGCTACCAGGCTGCGCTACTCCCCGACGTGGAGTAATTTCATTCGTTTTTCAAAACCTTTTGGGTTTTGAAGGTGGTGGGCCCGGAGGGACTCGAACCCCCGACCTAGCCGTTATGAGCGGCCAGCTCTAACCAACTGAGCTACAGGCCCCCTGGGAAACGCGCCGATAGCGGATGGCGGGTTGCAAAGGCAAGTGCCAATTCACATCCGCTTTCCTATTCAGCCAAAGGCCGCACCGGCGATTGCGGAAATCGACGACGGCACTACATTTCGCTTCCGCAAATGCGCGAACACTTCTTCCCACCAGATGTAGAAAGTTTCGAGTTCCTGCTCGCACCGCACATAGGGCGTATGCCCTGCTGCCAGTGACGGAGAATGGAAGGAAAAGGTCAGAACAGGCAGTTGGGCTTCCAGCGCGAGATCGATCGCTTCAAGCGCCTTTGCAACCGGAATTCCTTCCGGGGTGAGTGCGATCCGCTCAAGCATCCCACCTCTTGCAAGCACGGCTCGCATCGCTTCGGATTCAAAAGCGCGGTCAAAGAGAAAAGGCCCGATGGACCGCAAGGCACCGCCAAAAACCGATGTCACCGGCAGCTCCAGCAACTTGCCCCTCTCCACCCAATAAGGCGTCAATGGGCAGCGCGCATAATTGGGGCCGCCTTGCCGGCGATAGTCGAACAACGACCGAACCGACGTATCGATTTTAACACCCAATTCGGTCAGGAAGGAAGGCGTATGGCCGCCCGCACCATATCGACCAGCGCGATAGCTGATTGCGGCGACCCCGATCCGTTTCTCGACAACCTCGTATAAGGCAAGCAGCTTTGCGCGTTCGAGTTCGAGGGGGAGGTTGCATGCATAACTGTTGTGCGCGCTGACCTCTTCGTCGAAGGGCGGGTTGACCCATGGGTGCAACTGCAAGCCGATTTCAGCGACCCCACGCTTGGCCCAGTTCCCGAAAAGTTCGGCTCCAAACCCGTCATTGGCCACAGGATAGTCGACAAGATAGGCAGGCTTGATACCCTGCCCTTCACACAAGGCCTGGAATGGCGCGATTTTGTGAAGATGTTCCAGCCCATGGCGATCACGCGTGAAACCACTGTTCCAGTCGAACTCTTCTTCGGTATCTACTGTTACGATAAAGCAAGGTTTGGAGAGCGCCGAAAGGTCTACCGCGGGGCCGTTACTCGGAAAATAAGGAGACTCGACCAAATCTGTCGCCGCCTCCTTCGAAATCATGTTAGTCGCCCCCGATGTCCCTGACGTCCAGATCGCCATTCTGAACCGTAGGCAAAGTCAGTAGCAAGCTTTCCTTTTGAAAGCGTAAATCGCCACCAACCTTGCGCGCCAGATTACGCACCAACCTTAACGAGAAACCAAGCCCAAGCAAGGGCGAGGCCAGTTCGACATCGCTGTTTTCAGGGTCGATGGCACTTGAACCGAACAACTCGGCATCGCTTAGCCCCCGTAACTTGAGTGGCAAATCCAATTTGAAGCTGTTGACAACCGAACGGCCGACTTCGGTCTTGATGCGTCCATGCAATCTTTCTCCAGGGGCACAGCCGATGATGATCGCCGATACCAACCGGGAGAAGATGCGCTCTGCCAAGTCACGATCGACCGCAAATGGCCGCGCCGGATCGGCGATGATCAGATTGATATCAACATCCATCTGATCGCTGATAGTTGCCAGACGATCTGCCAGCTTGCGCACAAGCCAGGCGCATTCGGTGATGCCGTCATCCAGTTCAAGATTGCCCGAATCGAGCCGGGCAGCGGTCGACAAATCATCAAACCCGGCAAGCAGCCGTTGTGCATCAAGCAGGATGGCCGACGCCATCGACCTATAGTCGCCCGATACCGGACCAAACAGCTGTTGCTCAATAATCTCGGCGAAACCGGCGATGGCACCCAAGGGCGTACGCAGTTCGTGAACGACCTGCTGCATCGTTTCACCATGACGTTTGCGTTCCGCCTGAAAATCGACAGAAAACTCGGCTTTCTCGGTCAGGTTAGGCCGTCGCATTATTCCACGAAAACCCCGGAATCGGCCGGTCAGCGCATCGAAAAAGGGCGAAGCGCTGATGCGCCAGTCGCCGTCTATCATCGGGCTGCCCCGCATCGTCATACGGGCATTTTCCATTGGCATACGCTGCCGGAACGCCGCTGCCGCATAGGCATCGGGGCCGGGGCCGTCGTCATAGGCCGGCTGTGCGATATCGACACCGACAATCGCGCCACGCGGCGCACCTTCAACCCAGACAATCGTGCCATTGTCATCGGTTTCGAAACGGATTTCGACCGAGGGCTCTAGGGCGATTTCGACCTCGTCATCGACGAAAGGCAGCCGCGGTGCCTCACTGCTATCCCTGTTCCTGCGCCACTGTTCGATGCGCTCAACAATGGCACCGATTTGCGATACCGGCTTTTCAGGCGCCAGCACTTCATTCGCTTCAGCAACAGCTTCTACTTCACCGGCGATGCGGAAATCAGCACCTGCCCAATTCGACAATGCGAGTTTCGTTGCCTGCCCAAGATCCTTACGATTACGCAAAAAACCCCGCGCGCGCACCGGCAGTTCAGGGACAAGTTCCGCCCATTGGCGATCATCAAGCTGTGCGCCTGCAATCGCAATGGCGGCGACCGCGGGTACATCGCCCGAGAGCAATTGCACCAGCGGCGCAGATCTGATTCGACCAGCGAGCGCGGAAACGCCAGCAATCCGGTCTTCAACCGTCAGTCTGGAAGCCAATTCACGCGCACGCACAAGGCCCGCCGCAACAAGCTGCGGGTCCTGACCCACAGGATTCTGGGCCAAAAGATCGATTAACTGACGCCATTGCCCGACATCGCCAGTCCCGCTGGACTGGCCGATGTTGCGCAATGCTGTGCCGAGGCGGTCATCTACGCGCAACGAAATCCCTGCCCACTTTCTTATGATTGGATACCACCGATAGACATCGGCGCAGAGTCGCAAAAGCAGCATTTTTGGGGCGTCACACAATGGGACAGAGGCAGAACGAATGCCTAATCAGGCGGAGCGAATGTCTATCGAACAATTGCCTTGCTCTATAATTTTATTATACGTAATCTGTTATCTACACAGGGAAATAACGCGCCATGGCAGCAATAAATTTTGATGCGATCGATTTGAAACTTCTGTCCGAACTGCAGGAAAATGGTCGCATCACCAATGTCGAGCTTGCAAGCAAAGTCGGATTGACGGCTCCGCCGTGCTTACGTCGTATGCGCACGCTCGAACAATCGGGTGCGATCAAGGGTTATCACGCCAATATCGACCCGGCGACATTGGGCTATTCGATCATGGTATTTGCAATGGTCAGCCTGAAAAGCCAGGCAGAGGCAGATTTACGGGCTTTTGAAGAGCATGTCCGTTCACTGCCCAATGTTCGTGAATGCCATATGCTGAATGGCGAGATAGATTTCATCCTGAAAATCGTCGCGCATGATCTGCAGTCTTTTCAGGAATTCCTGACATCGCAACTCACTGCGGCGCCTAATGTTTCTAGCGTCAAAACCTCTTTGACGATCCGGACCGCCAAAGACGAACCAGGCGTTCCTATTCCCGAATAATCCGAACCCGAATCAAAAAGGGCCCGCGACATGACGTCGCAGACCCTTTCGTAAATGCAGTGACTTAAGATCGTTCAGGCAGCAGGAGCTGCTGTCTGCTGGTCTATGTAGATCGTCCAATATTCCGCAATTCCCTTGCGTTTCGGGCTGGAAACCTTTGCCAGATCAGCCTTGGCACCGGCCAAATCACCCAGATTGATCTTGGCTATTGCCAGATTGGTCAGCGCACGGTCAGTCTGGTTGACACCATCGCGGTCAACGATCGAACCCTTGGCCAGAGCAGCCTCATACATCGCCTTGGCACGATCAAACTGGTTGAACGACAGCAGGGCATCCCCCGTCAGCATCGCGCTATAGCCTTTGGGGTCAGCCAGTGCCGCCTTTTCGTCAGCGGCCCAAGAGCCCGAAAGTTCAGGAATACGCGTCTTAGCACTCGTATAGATTTCGGAGAAGGTCATGTTGCTCTTCGAAATCGTTCCCTTGGCAAAGCCTTCGTCGAGCACCGCCACAACCTCTGCCGGATAGCGGCGGGCATCGGCATATTCGACATATTGCTTATATTCATGCTCGAACATGATCGCTTTGGCCTTGCGCGCCAGACGCAGCATCGCGAGCGATTCCAGATTGTCGAGGTCAGCAATCGACTGATATTGGAAGATAGCGTCGTGATAGGTTTCGGGACGCGGATCGACCTTGATCATTTCCTTGCCCCAGAACAGGATCTCGTTCTTATCCTTCATTTTGGCGGCATAGTTGGCCGCCTGAGCATACCATTGCTTTTCCGGCGTTCCACCGGCAGCTTTGGTTGCGTCTATTGCCTTGCGCAGCCAATTGATCGCTTCGCCAAAGTTATTCTGCAGACGATAGGTGTTGGAAATCTGCACCTCTACGCTGCTGCCGCGATAACCCATATTATAGGCCTCAAGCATCTTCTTTTCGGCACCGGGATAGTCCTTGTCGCCATAAGCGAACACGCCTTGCTGGAACACATAAGCAGACTTCAGTTCTGCGGGCGCAGCATTACTGTCGACGATCAGGTTGACGCCTTTGCGCTGAAACGACACGTCCTTGAGCTGGCCGCCGAGGTTGAGCGCAAAAATACCGGCTTCATAGCGGTCATCGGGAGTCATAATCGCGGCTTCAACGGCCGGAAACGCAGCCTGAGCTGCGGCCAGGTCCTTCTTCTTCACCAACGCATCGGCAGCCGGCGCATAGGCCTTCTGGAATTCCTTGGAGAAGTTGCGCTTAACGGGCTTGGCAGCTTCTTCTTTCTTCTTTTTGTCGTCCTTTTGCGCATAGGCAGCAGGCACAGCGACAAATGCACCCAAAGCAAGGGCAGCGGCAAATTTCGAAATGCGATTCATTCTACTCTCCAACTAGAAAACAGACCGGCCAATCGCACAAAAGGCGGCCCTGATTTGCCGCCATCCTTACGCGCCTCGCCCATGTTTCGCAATCGGGATAGCGGTGCGCAGATGAATTCCGGTTGAATGCATTTGTAAACTATCCCTACCGCCGCGAATCTGTGGATAAACTGGTGAAAAACGTGCATTTCAGGGGTGCTCGGGTGGCTATTTCCACCCCGCTGAGCTAGGGTCTGCCAATACAGAAAATAATAAGGATTTTTGCGGCGTGAGCGAAGAGATCGAACCGATCGAACCCACTGATATTTCCCCGGTAGACATCGTCGACGAAATGAAGTCGAGCTATCTCGACTATGCTATGTCGGTGATCGTCGCCCGCGCGCTGCCCGATGTGCGCGACGGGTTGAAGCCTGTGCACCGCCGCATCCTATTCGCCAGCCAGGAAGGCGGCATGGTCGCAGGCCGCCCCTATCGCAAATCGGCGAAGATCGTCGGCGACGTGATGGGCAATTACCACCCGCATGGCGACAGCGCGATTTACGACGCGCTCGCCCGCATGACGCAGGATTGGTCGCTGCGCGTACCGCTGATCGATGGTCAGGGTAATTTCGGTTCGATGGATCCCGACCCCCCGGCGTCGATGCGTTACACCGAGGCGCGCCTGAAAAAGGTCGCCAACGCGCTACTCGATGATCTCGACAAGGATACCGTCGATTTTCAGCCCAATTATGATGGCTCGCGTCAGGAGCCACAGGTCCTCCCTGCCCGCTTCCCCAATCTGCTCGTCAACGGCGCGGGCGGCATCGCGGTCGGCATGGCGACCAACATCCCGCCGCACAATCTGGGTGAGGTTATCAAGGCCTGTTTGGCCTATATGGAAAACCCCGCAATCACGGTCGATGAACTGATCGAGATCATCCCTGCTCCCGATTTCCCGACCGCCCCGCTGATTCTCGGCCAGACCGGCGCCCGCAATGCCTATCGCGAAGGGCGCGGCTCGATCGTGATGCGTGCGCGGCATGAAATCGAAGAGGGCAAGGGCGACCGTCGCTCGATCGTGCTGACCTCTATCCCCTTCCAGGTTGGCAAATCGGGCCTGGTCGAAAAGATTGCCGAAGCGGCTAAAGACAAACGGATCGAGGGTGTTTCGGACATCCGCGACGAATCGAGCCGCAAGGGCGTGCGCGTCGTCATCGATCTGAAGCGCGATGCAACCCCCGAAGTCGTGCTCAACCAGCTCTGGCGGCACACCCCGGCGCAGTCGAACTTCCCTGCCAATATGCTCGCGATCCGCGGCGGACGGCCCGAAGTGCTGACACTGCGCGACTTTATCGAAGCCTTCATCCGCTTCCGCGAAGAAGTCATCACCCGCCGCACCAAGTTTGAACTGAACAAGGCCCGCGACCGCGCGCATATCTTGCTCGGTCTTGTCGTTGCCGTCACCAATCTGGATGAAGTGGTGAAGATCATTCGCGGGTCATCCTCCCCGCCAGTCGCGCGCGCAGCGTTGATGGCACGCGAATGGCCGGTTGCGGAGATTGCGCAATATATCAAGCTGGTCGAAGCCATCGAGACCGAGATTGAGGGCGACAGCTATCAGCTCTCCGAAGTCCAGGTCCGCGCGATCCTCGACCTGCGCCTCCATCGCCTGACCGCGCTCGGCCGCGACGAGATTGGCGACGAGCTCAAGAAACTGGCGCTTGAGATCGAGGAATATCTCGCCATCCTCGGCGACCGGGTGAAGCTCTTCGCGGTGATGCGCGAGGAACTGGAGGCGATCGACCGCGAATTCTCCACCCCGCGCCTGTGCGAAATCGCACCTAGCTGGGATGGTCTTGATGATGAAGACCTGATGGAACGCGAAGAGATGGTCGTCACCGTGACCCATGGCGGCTATATCAAGCGCACCGCGCTCGCCACCTTCCGCGCGCAGAACCGCGGCGGCAAGGGCCGTGCCGGCATGGCGACCAAAGATGAGGATGCTGTCACCGAATTGTTCGTGACGAGCACGCACACACCGGTGCTGTTCTTCTCCAACATCGGCAAGGTTTATCGTCTGAAGGTCTGGCGCCTGCCCGAAGGCGGGCCTTCGACCAAGGGCCGCCCGATGGTCAACTTGCTGCCGCTGGGCGAAGGCGAAGTCATCTCCAACGTGCTCACTTTGCCCGAGGACGAAGCCGAATGGGGCGGCCTCAGCGTCGTCTTTGCAACCGCCAAGGGCTATGCGCGACGCAACAGCATGGATGCCTTTGCGAACATCCCGTCGAACGGCAAGATCGCGATGAAGTTTGAAGGCGAGGATGCCGACGACAAGCTCATCGGTGTCGAACTGCTGACGCCGGAGGACGATGTCCTGCTGGCAAGCCGCGCGGGCAAGGCAATCCGCTTTGCCGCTGACGACATCCGCGAGTTCCAGAGCCGCGCCTCCACTGGCGTACGCGCGATGAAGCTGGCGAAAGGGGATGAGGTCATCTCGCTCTCGATCCTCAAACGCGTCGGTACCACACCCGAGGAGCGCGAAGACTATCTGCGCTTCGCCCCGTGGAAGCCGGAGAAGGAAGGCGAACCCACGCTGTCGCCCGAACGCCTCGCCGAAATGGCGGAGCGCGAACAGTTCATCCTCACCGTCTGCGCCAATGGCTATGGCAAACTGTCATCAGCCTATGGGTATCGCCGCACGGGCCGCGGTGGTCAGGGGATCACCAATATCGACAATATCGAACGCAACGGCCCCGTCGTAGCGAGCTTCCCCGCGACCAAGGGTGACCAGCTGATGCTGGTCACCGACCAGGCCAAACTGATCCGCATGCCGCTGGATTCACTGCGCGTGCTGGGGCGCGGGACAGCCGGTGTGCGGTTGTTCAATGTCGATGACAATGAGCATGTTGTGGGCGCGGCGAAGATTGAGGAAAGTGATGAAGGTGACGATGTTGAGGCGTGATTAGCTCGGTAAAAATTTATACCTAAAAACTTCTCAATCTGTCGGACCGGATAATTCGCCAGTCGCCATGAGATAGAAACCTAACGCCGCAGCTGCACCAACACCAATACCTACCCAGCCAGCAGTACTTATGCCAGCTTTGGCTTTCACTTGCTTCAGTGCTTCGCGGTCAGAATAAGACATTGGTACAAATTGAGCATCGTATAGCTTTATTCCAGCAACGGACAATTGCTCAGAACGCCCAATGAGGTAAGAAAACTGAATCATAGGAGCCAAAGAGCGGAGAGTTGTTGCGTCGCGCCGCGAAAGCAATAGCTGTGGCCCAGCCTCAACATTTAGGCGAAGCTGATCTGTTTTCGATTTTGTTTTCGTTCCTCCAACTGGTGCAGATAAACGAACTTGCGCACCAAGGCCTTGGTGCATTTGCGGATGTGCGCCGGGATACTTAGACAAGTCGGCTGTCAATCCGCTGGCATTCGCCGTGCCGCTCATGAAAGAGGCAAGCAAAGCACATTTCAAAACAATAGCCGATGATTTCAGTATCACTTTTGTTCCCTTTAACGGCGTCATAATGTTGTTGCTTTGGCGATATCTGGTAATCATCGACAAACAAAACCCTTCAAGGAACTAGTACACGAAGGTTTTCTTGATGGCGGCGGTGCTGGGTGTGAAATATTTTTCCTAGAAGGAATAAGGAAAGAAGAAAGAAGACGTCGTCTGATGACGACCACGTTGCTGGGTAAAGCTGCGGCCCTTCTTCCTTTTTCCCTTCTTTCTTTTAGGGGAATCTATCCCCTTCTTCCGGCACGGCAGTGCCCATATTTGTTTCACACGAAGGCTACGACGATTTTGAAGAGGGTGGCCTAAACCATCCCCTCATCCCCATTCGCTGCGTGCGCGATCTTTGAAGCAAGAGCTACGCTCTTGAAAATCTTCGTGCTCTTCGCGTGAACAAAAATCCACGCTGTCCTACACGCACTTCTTCCGCATATGTCCTTTGCCTTTTCGATAAAGGACGCATGCCATGAACCACCCCTCCCCCCTCCGCCACGATACCGACGTCAAACTGCCTGCCGCCGCTTACCTCCGCTATGAATCCCGCGCCGATGGCTGGAGTGGCGGGCGGCAAGCGGCGTTTCTGGCGCATCTGGCCGACAATGGCGTGGTCGAGGATGCGGCGCGGTCGGTGGGGATGAGCGTATCGGGTGGCTATGCGCTGCGGCGGCAGGCGCGGGGTTTTGCCTTTGATCTGGGTTGGGAGGCCGCGTTGATCCTTGCCCGGCGGATCGTTGCCGACCGGTTGATGAGCGCTGCGATCCGGGGGGAAGAAGCCCGCTGGGTGCGCGAAGAAGGCGTCACCACCTACACCCGCCAAAACACCCGGCTGTCGATGGCGCTGCTCGACCGGGTAAACCCCGCAACCGCCGTGCCAGAGGTGTTGGCGGTCGTGGTGCGTTTCGATTGCTATTTGCAGATGCTCGACGAAGGGCTGAACGGGCAGGAATTGTGGGATTTGTTCTTTGAAGAGGCGCTTCCCGCCAGCGACCGAGAGGCGCGGGCAAGGGTAAGGCATTCGCTTCTACTTTCTGAAGAATCTGCGAGTTTAGACGAGGAAGAGGGACAGGAGGAACCGCCGATCGAGTATAAATCAATGGAAGGACCGGCGCCGCGCGATGGATATATTCGTGGCGCAAACCCGATCCGCTCCGCAAGCTCTGTGCGAACCCAATCTACCAGCTTGAAAAGCCGAATGTCTTTTGCCAGTCTCGCCCCCATAGCCGCCGCGAACAGACACGCGGCCGACGATGGGGGCTGGAAATGCTGTTGAACACTCCAATCTGGCTGCTGGGGATTGTCGTCTTCATCTTGCTCTATGTCGCGCTGGAATGCGGCTTTCGGCTGTCGCGGCAACGGCGCAGCGAGGATGAAAAAGAGGGGTCAGACTTTCTCGCCTCCGCGACTTTGGGCCTTCTTGCCTTGCTGCTGGGCTTCACCTTTTCGCTGGCGTTGCAGAGGCATGAAGAGCGACGCAGTCTGGTGATTGCAGAGGCCAATGCGCTCGGCACCAGCTGGTTGCGGATACAGGCCATTGATCGCGCCGATCGTGAAAGGATCGTCGAACCGTTCCGACGCTACGCAGAGTCGCGCTTGCAATGGTCGCTCGCCAGCGACCATGGCGATGATGCGGTCGCCTTTTCCAAACAGACCCAGCAGCAGCAAACAGCCGTGTGGAATGCCGTGATTGCAGCACTTGCCAATGGCGAGGCGGTGGTCGACAACAAGTTGATACTCGATCCGCTGAACGAAAGCTTTGATCTGGCGGCAGAAAGGGAGGAGCGGAGGACGGCACATTTGCCCGGCTCGATGCTCGCCATGCTGCTGTTCTTCATGCTGTTCACGACCGGGCTTGTGGGTTGGCGGCTGGGCGAAGTCGGGCGACGCATGATCCTGCCTTCGGGGCTGACCGTTGCCCTGCTTGCGCTGACCGTTGCAATCACGCTCGACCTAGATTTCAGCAGGAGCGGGACGATAACCGTCTCCCAAAGAGCGATGGAAAAGGCGGTCGCGACGATAGTTCCATCAGCAGCTAATCCGGCGAACTGACATGGATTCGCTGTGGACGGTCACTCACCCTTCGGCGAAATGCCCGCGTTTGACCAAAGTGGTCACCACCCCGGTCGCAACCATCAACACGCCGCCATAGTACAACATCCAGATGGCAAGGCTGACCCAGCCCGCCTCGGCCAGCGCCCCTGCCCGTGCGAAGATCAGCAGGTCGGAGGCGACAAAGGCCATCGCGCCAAGGCCCACACGATAGCGGGGGAAGTTGCTGTTCCATGCGCAGGCCGCCATTCCTGCGACGAACAAGGTATAAACTGCCGCTTGAATCCCCAACTCACGCTCGGCGGGCAGGAAAAAGGCAATCACCGGCGCGAGAATGAAGACCGCTATCGCGAGCAATTTCTGGCTGAAAACCGGATGCACCCGCCGGTGCCGCAGAAACAGCGCAATGGCGACGACATGGCCGATGGCAAAAGCAATCGCGCCCCAGATCATGTCGATCTCCAGCAAGCCATCGCCCAGCGCCCAAAAGGCCATCACCGCCGCGAGCAGCAGAAATTCCCCGCTATGATGCTTGCGCAAGGCAAAACCGGCAAGCAACCCCACCCCGCCCATCTTCCACGCAATCGAAGCTATTTCAGGCATCTGAAGCTGCCAGCTAAGCGGATAGGTGAGCCCGAAAAGCAAACTGGCAAACAGCCACGGGCGTTTATGTGCGAGGTCTTGGGTCATCCCTTCCCTTCGCTTAGGCATTCCGCCAAGACAAGCGGAATCAGGCCAACCATATGATCGGCAGTCAATCCCGGCCCTCCCTGCACGCCGATGTCGCCATGCAGCCAGCAAGCGATGCATGCAGCCTCGAACGCCGTATGTCCTTGCGCGAGTGTCCCGCAGACCAGCCCCGTCAGCACATCGCCCGATCCTGCTGTGGCCAACCAAGGCGAAGCATGCCGGTTGACTGCCAAACGCCCATCCGGTGCAGCAACCACGGTTTCCGGGCCTTTGAGCAGAACCACGGCCCCGCTCACTTCCGCTGCCAATCGTGCCGCGGTCCTGCGGTCTGCTAGATCAATTGCGGGAAACAACCGAGCGAACTCGCCTTCATGCGGTGTCAACACGATCTGGTCGTGCAGATGTTCAAACAGCTTCGCCGGGCAATTTTCGAAGCTGGTCAGCGCATCCGCATCGAGCAAAAGTGGAACCCCTTTTTTGAGGAGGTGCATCACTGTATCGCGCGTATGCGACGAAACCCCGGCCCCCGGCCCGATGGCTGCCGCACGTACGCGTTCATCAACGATCGCCAGATGCGCGTCTTCCTCACGCAGCATGATCGCCGTCACATGGGCGGCATGCTCGTGCAGTGCGTCGCGCTCGCCCACCAGCGTCACCAACCCTGCCCCGACCGCCAACGCCGCCTGCGCTGTCAATCGCGATGCGCCCGTATGCAAGGCAGGCCCGCTGAACACCATCGCACTCCCCCGCGCATATTTGTGCGTGTCAGCAGGCGGCACCAGCAGCACTGGGCGCTCGATCACCCGCTCATCGGAAATGGTGCAGAGAAAGCTCATGCTGCAAAGCATGCCGCTTTTGCCTGTGCATCGCCACGCTTTTTTGATAGCGGCGCGGCCTATGTCTAATCATCAGGTTCATATCATCGGCGGCGGGCTCGCCGGAAGCGAAGCGGCGTGGCAGCTTGCCAAGCGCGGGGTCAAGGTGCGCCTGTCCGAAATGCGCGGTGGCGGCGATATGACGCCAGCACACCAGAGCGATGGTCTCGCCGAAATGGTCTGCTCGAACAGCTTCCGTTCGGACGATGCTGATAATAATGCGGTTGGCCTGTTGCATCAGGAAATGCGGCGTCTGGACTCGCTGGTGATGCGCGCGGCGGAAGTGGCAAAGGTGCCTGCGGGTTCGGCGCTGGCCGTCGACCGCGACGTGTTTTCGGGCGAGGTCACGCGGCTACTCTCCGAACAGCCCAATGTCGAAATCGTCCGCGAAAGAGTCGACACACTCCCGGCGGACGGCCTCACCATTGTCGCGACCGGTCCGCTGACCGCGCAATCGCTGGCGCAAAGCGTCTTGTCTGCAACCGGGCAAGACAGCCTCGCCTTTTTCGATGCCATCGCGCCGATCGTTTATCATGACAGCATCGACATGGACGTCGCCTGGTACGCCTCGCGCTGGGACAAGGGCGATGGCAAGGATTATATCAACTGCCCGATGGATAAGGACCAGTATCTCGCCTTCCATCAAGGCCTGCTCGATTCTCCCAAGGCCGAGTTCAAGGAGTGGGAGACCGACACGCCCTATTTCGAAGGCTGCATGCCGATCGAGGTGATGGCCGAACGCGGGCTTGATACGTTGCGCTTTGGGCCGATGAAGCCGGTCGGGCTCGACAATCCCAAGACCGGGCGCTGGCCACATGCGGTGGTGCAATTGCGACAGGATAACAAGCAGGGCACGCTGTGGAACATGGTCGGATTCCAGACCAAGATGAAGCATGGCGCGCAGGTGGAATTGTTCCGCAGTATCCCTGGTCTGGAGAAGGCCGAATTTGCACGACTGGGCGGATTGCACCGCAACACGTTCATCCGTTCGCCCATTTTGCTCGACCGCCAGTTGCGGCTGAAATCTGCGCCGCATATCCGCTTTGCCGGGCAGATAACCGGCTGCGAAGGCTATGTTGAAAGTACCGCGGTCGGCTTGATGGCGGGGATCATGGCAGCGAACGAGCTGGCAGGGCGCGACTTCGCGCCGCCGCCCGAAACGACCGCTTTTGGCGCCTTGCTGCACCACATCACCGGCGATGCAGAGGCCGAAAGCTATCAGCCGATGAACATCAATTTCGGCCTCTTCCCGCCGCCCGAGGGAAAGGTGCACAAGAAGGAACGGAAGGCCTTCATGACAAACCGCGCACGGACCGAACTGCAGCGCTGGATGACCGAATTCGGGCTCAGCAGCGGCAATTAGGCTTGGCTGTTTTTTTGGGACGGGTGGAAAGAAACTCCTTTCGGGTCAATAGATTATCACGGTTGGAATCGGCCCCAGCAAAACGCTCCCCAGTAGCCGCAGCCCATTCCTCGAACGACAACAGATTATTGCCATCGCGGTCGAGTTTTTTGAAATCTTTGGTCCGGCTCGACATCATCTCGATGCGCGAAACCAGCTCGTCGCGGTTTCGATCATATCGGTTGAACCGCACTTCCTCCCGGCTCAGCTTCGTCGCTTTCGGCGGTTCAGGCGGCGGAGCGCCAAAGGCTGGCGCGTCTTTGCCCGCAACAGGCAGTTCCAGCGGCGCAGGTTCCTCTGGTGGCGGTCGCGGAATGATCAGATCGGCTGCCGCCCAGCTCTGCCAGAACCAATATCCCAACGAAGAGGCGATCAAGGCAATCCCCGCGCCAGCCAAAAGCTTCCGCATGGCTCAACACTCCGGCACCACCCTGTGTGAAGGACCCGATTGTGCGAAAAACTAACGCCCAGTCAAGGCATGCAAGCCCATCCGGACAAATATTCGAAATCCAGCAAGACCCGTTGCGTTTCTATCACTGGTATAAGCAAGCCACAAAAGGTTCAATGGCTTCAGGCCGGGGAGTATCTCTGCTTTTCCAGCGTACGCGGGAAGCCCCAGACTTCCCCGCGCCCAGCAATCTCCTGCAGTATCGAAGGCCTCTGTCGATATGCGATCACCGGTCGACCAAAACGCATAGCTACCGAACACAACATCAGCGCGAGCTTTATTTGCGGCAACTATTGCCGGACTTTCTGCATCACCGTCAGCCGAAACAATGAGCTCCCATGCATCAACCAGTGATTGCATCCCAGGAACCAAACCCTCAGGATTCTCGCACGCCGATAACCTGGCCAGCAATGGCTCTCCTATCGGGCGGGTATCACTGTTCTTTTCCAGTTGTTCACGCCACCAGGCTAACCGCAATTGCATTATTAGAGATTCTTGGCCCTTCGAAGCCAGCGCCATTAACCGGTTGTCAAATTCGAGCAGCAGCGAAAGTGCCTCGCGCAGATCTCGTCGGGCATAAGCCACGGCCAAGCGCTGCGGGGGAGAGAGATTTTGCGCGATATCCATTCCGGTATTCCAAAACACGCAATTGCGACGACGCACAAGGGCGAAGATTTGGCTTGGCACATGGTCACCAAATAGCCGGAAGGTTAACGCAACAGCCCCCAAATTTGAGAGAAATTACAAATTTTCAATACTTAGCATTCTTTACGCGTCGTCAAATTAACCTGTTCCTAACCCTGTTTCTTCAAGCGACGGTTACACCCGTGCCCGTAAACGGCACGATAAGTCCAATTGGATTTGACAGGGGATTTAGACCGTGAAGAAGAATCTGGAGACCAAAAGTCTCGCTGGCGTGCTTTCACGACTGCGTAAAGATGAAGCCGGTAATACCATCGCCATAATGGCGGCGGCTGTCATTCCGGTTATCGGTCTTGTCGGCGGCAGTGTAGACATGAGCCGCATCTACCTGACGCAAACGCGCCTGCAGGCTGCGTGCGATGCGGGTGCGCTGATGGGGCGCAAGGTCATGGCAGGAGGGGCATGGGCCGACAATAGCGGCCGTGCCAATTCTCAGGCGAACGCCGCATTTCTTGCCAACTTCGAGAGCGGTGCATATGGAACGGAGAGCCTCGCAAAGTCCTTCTCCGAATCCGGGGGCAAAGTCACCGGAACAGCATCAGTCGACATCCCGATGACGCTGATGAAAGTGCTCGGCCAGGAAGAGCGAACCATCAGCGTCAGCTGCAGTGCGGAAATGCGCATCCCCAATTCAGACGTGATGTTCGTGCTCGATACGACCGGCTCAATGGACGATCCGGTTAATTCAAGCCAATCAGTTTCTGCGACAAATCCGGTGAAGATTACCGAGCTGCGCAAGGCTGTTAAGTGCTTCTATGAAACGCTGACCCAGAAAAACATTGCCGACGTGACCGCTGCGCAATGCGGTGAAACCGCTGAACCAGTCGAGTCTGCGTCGAACACATCTCAGATCCGTTTTGGATTTGTGCCTTATTCAATCAACGTCAATGTCGGTCGACTGCTTCCGCTAGAGTATATGGCTGATACTTGGTTCTATCAGACCCGTCGTGCCAATACGACGGTTGATCCCGACAATAGCTATACATTGGGCGCACCAGGCCCCCTGACACAAAGCGGTTCTCCTTCCACCAATCCGACTACCGGTAGCTGGCAAAATATGGGGAACAACATAACGATCAACGGTACGTTGTATCTGAAAACCGTGTCGGTCAGCAAAGCACCGCTTAATTGTAACAATATCAGCTGGCCGCCGACGCAGAACACTGGGCCCACGGTAAACGGGCCTTATGAAACGTCGACGGACACGCCGAGCTATCCGGCCAATTCCACGACATCTTACTACGAAAAAACCGAAACGAGCGGATCGACGGAATATCGATATGTACCGACGGACAGCAATCCCAGCAAAAACAAGAGTTGTGTATTGCAGCGCAAGGTGAGCTCGTCGGTTAAAACAACGCAATATACGGCTTCACGGCCAGTGACTTGGATACCGAAGACGATATTCAACAACTGGACATATGACCGTATGGAAGTGAACGTTTCTGCGCTCAAAAATACAGCAACGAACAGCTACAACAGTTCACTCACGCTTCCGATTGGAACAAGCGGGGCCAATACGACTATCAACTGGGACGGCTGCATCCTCGAACGGCCTACGCAGAAAAATGTGACGACATGGGATACGTCAGCGTCATCGCCGCAAAAGGATATGGCGATCGACCTCATACCCAATCCGTCAGACCCGACCACATTGTGGGGGCCTCGACTCCCCAACGTGCTGTATTCGCGTAGCGACTCGAACGGCTGGACGCTTAACCCGGTCACGACGACGTCCAATTTCAGCCGTCCGACATCAGGTTCCACGACAACAGCGTGCCCATCTCCTTCCAAGCTTTTGGAAGTTTGGGATGCCAGCGTGTTTCAGACATATATCAACAATCTGACCACGGACGGGTATACGTTCCACGACATCGGCATGTTGTGGGGTGCCCGATTGATGTCGCCCACCGGAATTTTCGCCACGCATAACGCGGTTGTGAACGATAATGTGCAGCGGCACATGATTTTCATGACCGACGGCGACACCAACGCCAATCCTGATGCCTTGTCAGCCTACAATGTTCCGTGGTTTGACAGACTCCAGACCGATGGCGCTCCGTCCACTTCGCAGTTGAACACCTTGACAGACGATCGGACTGCAGCGCTTTGCACGGCGGTCAAGAATATGAACATCACCCTGTGGGTCGTATCCTATGGTTCGGACGTTTCCGGTTCGACCAATGCGAGGCTGCAGGCATGTGCTTCGCCGGGCAAGTTCTTCCAATATCAGGCAGGGGTCAGCCTGACGACCCAGTTTAAGCAGATCGCCGGGCAGATTGCCGCCCTGCGCCTGACTACGTGAGGATCGTTGCGATGAAAAAACTCGACATGCAAAAGCTGCTTCGCAACCAATCGGGTGTGTCGGTCACCGAATTCGGTTTGATTGCGCCTGCCGTCATCACCATGTTGCTTGGGACGATGGATGTCGGCCACACACTGTATATGCGGACCGTCATCGACGGCGCGATTCAGGAAGTGGCGCGCGATTCATCGCTCGAAGATGGAGGCGTTTTGTCTAAGCAAGAGGCGATCGACGCCCGTATCAAAATGCAGATACGAAAGCTCAACAAGAACATCGATCCCGCCCAGGACATCAAAATCAAGCGTCGCTATTACCGCAACTTCTCGAACGCATTCAATGCCGAAGAAGAAGACTATACCGACACAAATGACAATGGCGTCTGTGACAATGGTGAACCCTATGTCGATGCCAATTTGAACGAAGTATGGGACTCAGACGGTGGTGACGAAGGCCAGGGGGGCGCAAAGGACGTTTCAATCGTAACGGTAACGGTGACCTATGACCGCCTGTTCCCGCTCGCCAAGTTGATCGGATTGCCCGAACAGATCACCATTGCTGCAAACACCGTGCTGGCAAACCAGCCTTATGCCGAGCAAGCAGCCTATGCTGCCCCACAGACGAGAAACTGCGATGATTGATACCCGGAAAAACACCGAAAAATTCCGCAACTTTGCAGTGGAATTGCGCAATGACCGAAGTGGTCTAGCGCTAGTCGAATTTGCCATATCGCTACCATTTTTTATGGGACTGGCGGTCGCTGGCCTTGAAACCGCAAATTATGCGGCGACAACGATGCAGGTAAACCAGATTGTCGTGCACGTCGCGGATAACGCCGCGCGAATGGGTGCCAACAGCCTTTTGACGGCGAAGCGTGTGTCTGAAATCGACATCAACGACGTTTTCACCGGTGCACGGCATGAAGGCCGCGGCCTGACCATTGACGGATTCCACCCCTATCTCGATCCGGGTACCAACCAGATCGTTGCACGCGGAAATGCCCGCATTTTCCTATCCAGCGTTGAACCGGTAGCCAACCCCAACCCCAGCAACAAATTCCGCATTCGTTGGCAGCGCTGCTCAGGCCCGGGCACACACTATCAGCCACTTTATGGCAAGCCGGGCACCCATGGGAACGTCGACGGCATCGGTCCGGCTGGTCGTCAGGTGACTGCCCCTGAATATGGAGCCGTGATGTTTGCCGAAATCCACTATCATTTCCGGCCTATGCTCGACATCGGTTTCTCCAATCTGGTGGAGAAGGAAATTGTGGCTACTTCTGCGATGATCGTTCGTGACTCGCGCGATTTCACGCAAATCTACAATGCGGAAGGTGTAACGCCGTCAACTTGCAGTTGATGGCGTTCGCCAAATTCTAGCGGCCAAATAATTTCCTGACACCGCCGGCAATCTTGTCGGCGTTGATCAAAGTCGCGCGCTCCAGATTGGCTGCATAGGGCATCGGCACATCTTCGTTTGCGATGCGCAAGACAGGGGCGTCGAGATCATCGAAACCTTCTTCCATGCAAATGGCAGAAATCTCGCTGCCGACAGAGCAGGTTGCCCAGCCCTCCTCTGCAATGACAAGGCGATTGGTTTTGGCCAAGCTCGCCAGCACCGTGGCCTTATCCAGCGGACGGATGGTACGCAGGTCGATGACTTCGGCATCAATCCCCTCACCCGCCAGCTTTTCGGCGGCATCCAGTGCAAAGCCGACACCAATCGAATAGGATACGATAGTGACGTCCTTGCCGTCACGGACGACGCGCGCCTTGCCAATCGGTAGGACGAAATCATCGACAGCCGGCACTTCAAAGCTGCGACCGTACATCAGCTCGTTTTCGAGGAAGACAACCGGATCTTCGCAGCGAATTGCGGCTTTCAACAAGCCCTTCGCGTCCGCCGCGTCGTAAGGCGAAATCACGATTAGGCCGGGAACGCTGGCATACCAAGGGGCGTAATTCTGGCTATGCTGTGCACCGACGCGCGCCGCAGCGCCATTGGGGCCGCGGAAGACAATCGGGCAACGCATCTGGCCACCGGACATGTAATTGGTCTTCGCGGCAGAGTTGATGATATGGTCAATCGCCTGCATGGCAAAGTTGAAGGTCATGAACTCGATAACGGGACGCAAGCCACCCATGGCTGCCCCAGTACCAATGCCGGCAAAGCCATATTCTGTGATGGGGGTGTCGATTACGCGGCGTGGCCCGAACTCTTCAAGCAGACCTTGAGTGACTTTGTAAGCACCCTGATATTCGGCGACTTCCTCACCCATTACGAAGATGCGGTTATCGGCGCGCATTTCTTCCGCCATTGCATCACGCAACGCTTCGCGCACGGTGACAGTTGCCATGGCTGTGCCCGCAGGAACGGAGGGTTCGGCTACAACTTTGGGTGCAGCAGTAACGGGTTTTGGCGTTTCGGCAACAGCAACAATCATTGGCTCTGCTTTTGCAACTGGCGCGGGCGAAGCGGCCTCATCGTCGCCTGATATGAGCGCAATTACTGTGCCGACCTTCACGCCGTCGGTGCCTTCGGCCACTAGGATCTGTGAAACGGTGCCTTCGTCAACCGCCTCAAATTCCATTGTTGCCTTGTCGGTCTCGATTTCGGCAAGGATATCTCCGGACGACACGGTGTCGCCCTCCTTCACCAACCATTTCGCCAGCGTGCCCTCTTCCATGGTGGGCGACAAAGCGGGCATTTTGAGCTCGATTGCCATTAGTAAGCCTCCACCAGCACGTCAGTATATAATTCGGAAAGATCGGGCTCGGGCGCCTGCTCGGCAAACTCAGCCGACGCATTCACGATAGCGCGGATTTCCTTTTCAATGGCTTTCAACTCGTCTTCAACAACACCCATCGCGAGCAAATCTTCCTTGCAGCCATCGATCGGATCGGATTTCTCGCGTACCGACTGCACTTCTTCGCGGCTGCGATATTTGGCCGGGTCGGACATGGAGTGGCCGCGATAACGGTAGGTTTTCATTTCGAGCAGGATTGGTCCCTTGCCACTACGCACCCAATCGAGCGCAACTTCGGCCGCCCCACGAACCGCAAGCACATCCATGCCGTCGACTTGCAGTCCGGGAATGCGGAAACTCTCACCGCGGCGATAGAGTTGGTCCTCTGCCGAAGCGCGATTGACGCTGGTGCCCATCGCATATTGGTTATTTTCGATCACGAAGATGATCGGCAGTTTCCAGAGCTCCGCCATGTTGAAGCTCTCGTAAACCTGTCCCTGATTCGCTGCGCCGTCACCGAAATAGGCAAGGCATACGCCGCCATCATTGTTATATTTGTGGGCGAAAGCGAGGCCAGCGCCGAGCGAGACCTGCGCGCCAACAATGCCATGACCGCCATAGAATTTATGCTCGGTCGAAAACATGTGCATCGACCCGCCTTTGCCCTTCGAAATACCCGCAGCCCGGCCCGTCAATTCCGCCATGATGACGTTGGGGTCGATGCCATAAGCCAGCATGTGGCCGTGGTCACGGTAGCCGGTAATCACGCTGTCCTTGCCAGGCGTCAGCGCCGACTGCAGGCCTATAGCAACGGCTTCCTGCCCGATATAGAGGTGGCAAAACCCGCCAATGAGACCCAGCCCATAAAGCTGCCCCGCCTTTTCCTCGAAACGACGGATCAAGAGCATCTGCTTGTAGAATTCGAGCAGTTCGTCCTTGCTCGCCTTGTAAGGCACCGAAGTTGCGGGACGTTCGCGGTTCGCAATCGCGTCACCGGAAGCTGAAGGAGCTTTGACCTTTGCAGGCTTGGTCGCTGGGGATTTTGCCAATGCGTCGTCCTCTCACGGGCTTTTGGTTTGACGTTAGGGAAAGCGCCTAAAGATTCGAGCGCCCCTATGGAAGAGCTTTTATGCGCAAGCCGCACATGACATAGCTATTCATTATCCTTCAACGGGATAACAATTTCGTCGGGAGCGACGACATTCAGCTCCTTGCGCATCAGTTCACCGGCAAGGTCGGGGTCGACATTGTCGCGATCGAGCAACCGCTGGCGGTTGCGCAGCGCATCACGCTCTTTCTCTAGTTTCGCCAGTTCCTTGCTGCGCTCATTCAGCGACTGCTTGTAATCCGCCCAGGCGATAATCCCAGTTGGTCCAAGCAACGCGTAAGAGGCAATCAGAAGCAAGGCGACCAACGCCGCTGCCGTCACCAGCTTTGCCTTGAATTCTTCCGGATTCGTCTTGCGTTTCGCTTTGGCCATGCAGGACTATACCACCACGGCGTCAGTGCACGCAATCACCGGAAAATCGAACGTCCTGCATAAATCGCGCTGACACCCAACTCTTCCTCGATACGGATAAGCTGGTTATACTTTGCAAGGCGATCGGAACGCGCAAGGCTACCGGTTTTGATTTGACCGCAGTTGGTCGCAACCGCAAGATCGGCAATTGTCGTATCCTCAGTTTCACCTGAGCGATGCGACATCACTGCTGTATATGACGAGCGGTGCGCCATTGAAACGGCAGCCATTGTCTCAGACAATGTGCCTATCTGGTTGACCTTTACCAGCAACGAATTTGCGAGCCCCATTTCAATACCCATCGCAAGGCGTTTCGGGTTGGTGACGAACAGGTCATCGCCAACCAATTGCACTTTATTACCGATAAGGTCGGTAACCGCCTTCCAGCCTTCAAAATCATCCTCGGCCATACCATCTTCGATCGACTTGATCGGGTAGTCGGCACACAAATCGGCCAGATATTGCGCCATGGTGTGCGGATCGAGCGAAAGCCCTTCGCCGCTAATTTCATATTTGCCGACTTTGAAAAATTCGGTCGCGGCGCAATCGAGCGCGAGCACCACATCTTCACCTGCCTTGAACCCTGCCTTATCAATCGATGCCATGATGAAATCGAGTGCGGCGCGGGTCGATGACAGATTGGGTGCGAAGCCGCCTTCGTCGCCAACAGCAGTTGCGAGGCCTTTTTCGTGCAAGCCCTTTTTCAATGTGTGGAAGATTTCCGAACCCCAGCGCACACCTTCTGCAAGACTGTCTGCACCTACCGGCATGATCATGAATTCCTGGAAATCGATCGGGTTGTCGGCGTGCTCACCACCATTGATGATATTCATCATCGGCACCGGCAAGACCTTGGCATTGACGCCGCCAACATAGCGATAAAGCGGTAGTCCGCGTGCGTCAGCGGCGGCCTTGGCAACGGCAAGGCTCACGCCGAGAATGGCGTTGGCACCCAGACGCGACTTGTTTTCAGTGCCGTCGAGCGCGATCATTGCGGCATCGATATCTTCCTGATCTTCGGCATCATAGTCGGCAAGCAGCGGCGAGATTTCGTTGACCACGGCCTCGACCGCCTGACGGACACCCTTGCCCAGATAGCGACCTTTATCGCCATCACGCTTTTCGACGGCTTCATGGGCCCCTGTCGAAGCGCCCGAAGGGACTGCTGCCCGACCAAAACTGCCATCCTCCAGCAAAACATCGACTTCGACGGTCGGGTTTCCGCGGCTATCGAGGATTTCGCGGGCGTGGATATCGAGAATGGCGGTCATGAGTGGTGCTCCGGGAGAGTGAATGACGCAGCGCCTCTATCGCCATCGCCGCCCATATGCAATTGTCCGACCCCGTTCATTCGAATGTCAGACTTGCAAAATCGTTGAAATTTTTACTGTCCTAGTTGAATAAGGCACCTACAATACAAATATTGGTGCAAACGGTCCTGAAAGGAGGATTGACGATGGCAACTGAAAAGAAACCCGCAGCCAAGCCGAAAGCCGCTTCCAAACCGGCAGCCAAAAAGGCGACGACGGCATCAACCGCTAAGGCCAAAGCCGCACCAAAAAATGGCGTCGCAAAGGTAAAGCCCGATCTGGGTAAAGTTCAAACGGAAGCTAAAGCCACCATGAAAGACGAATTTTCGAACTTCAAGGAAAAGGCCGGTCAGCAAGCGAAAGATGCCGCTGATCGCGGTAAGGAGCGCGCATCAGAAGCTCTAGGTGGGTTCGGTAAGATCCTGCGCGACAGTGCGGAAACGATCGATGAGAAAGTCGGCGCTCAATATGGCGAATATGCCCGCAAGGCCGCTGATGCGGTTGACGGCTTTGCCGACAAAATGGATGCGAAACAGGTCGAAGATATCGTCGAAGAAGCTCGCCAGTTCGTGCGCAAAAGCCCTGCAGTGGCGATTGGCGCAGCAGCAGCTATCGGCTTCGTTCTTGCCCGGATGGTCAAATCGGGACGGGACGCCTGAATGAACAACAAAGCGGCTTCAAGAAACGCCGCTTGACGACTAAAGGCGGGGATGATGGAAAAAGACAGCATCCCCGCAGATCCCCGTGAACAGGAAGCTCCCTCGCCCGCGGAACAGGTAACAGCGCTTTTTGGAGAAGTCCGCAGCCTCGCCGCCGCTGAAATGGATTATGCAAAGGCGCGGTTGAGCTATAGCGGCGGCGTTTTAAGGAAAGCGGGCCTGTTGGCTTTATTGTCACTGCTGGCGCTGTCTGGCGCGGCTACGGCGCTTATCCTCGGACTATTGCTTATACTCGCGAGCTATTTCGGACCGATAATCGCGACACTAGTGGTTGTGATAACCTTCGCAATCGCGACATGGGCATTGGGCATCGCCGCGCGTAACACCTCCCGCAACCTCAAATTCGAAGAGGATGAAAACGATGCCTGATCCGGAGCGTGAGACTGTCAAGGCACTCGACCGGGAACGCAAAATACAGCGTGCAGCACTCACGACTGACTTAGAACAAGCAAGGCATGACCTCCATCCTCAAACACTGTTGCAGCGCTGGAGCGCTCGTCAGAGAGACCGGCTACTGAGCGCTACCGGAACCGCGAAGCAAAAAGTTGCAAATAATGCACCGGCCATCGGATTGGCAGGGATAGGCATATTGCTATTTTCGCTGCGAAAACCCATCTCTGGCTGGATGAACAAATTTCGGGACTCAAGACCCGAGACAGATAAGGATGATGCGCAATGAGCAAGCTGGGCGAAAATCTGAAATCGGCAACCGATGCTGCTCGCGACAGTCTGGAAACCGCGGGCGCAAAGGCACGTGAAGCAGGTTCAACTGCGCGCAAAACTGCCGCAGAGGCTGTTGGCAAAAGTAAAGCTGCTGCTGCTAAGAGTGTCGAAACGTCGAAAGCCCTGGCCAAAAAGGCTGGCGATAAATCGGCCAAAGGCATCGAGAGCAATCCGCTGGCCATCGTCGCGGGCGGCTTGGCCATTGGCGCAATCGTCGCCATGTTACTGCCCAAGACCGAGCGTGAAAGCAAAGTACTTGGCAAGGCCGGAAAAGCGATCAACAACACTGCCAAACGTGCAGCCGACGCCGCAAAGCAGGCCGGAAAGGCACGCGTTGACGAGCTTGGCCTGAACGCTGATTCGATGCGCGACCAGTTTCGCGATCTCGTCAGCAAAGCCAGCGAAGCGGTAAAGGCTGCTGGACAGGCTGCCGCAGAAGAAGCGCGCAAGAAAGACTGATCCGGAACCGTCTATTTCCGCTGGTGATTTGGTCTGCACATCGCTAAGGGCGCCGCCAAGCCCTAGCGGCAACCCAATTGCAGATAAGGAAAATCAGTGATGGCCAAGGCCAAGTTGCACCTCGTTTTCGGTGGTCGCGTCAAGGATCCGCAGACCCTGGAATTTACCGAACTCGATAAGCTCGACATTGTCGGCGTTTATGCCGACTATGCAGAAGCCGAGGATGCTTGGCGGTCAGCCGCGCAGCGCACGGTCGACGATGCCGAGATGAAATATGTCGTCGTGCATCTGCACAAGCTGCTGGAACCCGACGCTTAAGCTTTCCGGTATTTCCAACGCAGCAAGGGCCAAGTTAGCATAAGGCCGGCAGCAAAGCCGCCAATGTGCGACCAGATGGCGATCTGGACGCCGATTCCGGGGCCGACAAAGCCCAGCATCAGGTTAAGGATGATCCATCCGATCATCAGCTTGATTGCGTGCGCCCAACCGCCAGGAATTGGTCCGACCGGCTTGGGACGTTCGCGCGGGAAAAGGAGCGCGTGCGCAGCAATGATTGCAGAGATTGCGCCGCTCGCACCGACCACTGGCATCATCGAATGCGGTTGCGCCGCAACTTCGGCAGCCGCCGCGAAAATCATGCCTGCACCGTAAAGAGCTATCGTGCCAACCCTACCCAATATCCGCTCGATATTGGGGCCGATCATCGCCAGCATCATCATGTTGAGCCCGACATGCAGCAGCCCGCCGTGCAGAAAGGCCGAACTGATTGGCGTCAGCCAGACCGGCAGCACGAAAGCAGCACCTTCAAATGCTGCACTGCCATCGATGAAGCGCGCGGGGAACAGCGCCCCCGCCACGACAAATGCGTCCCACATCGCGGGGATAAGCATGACGAGAGCAATCAGGATGTTGATTGCGCCAATGGCCTTGATCACCGGACCCATCGAACCGCGCATCAACAGGCTCCTGCTTTAGCGATCAGATAAACTCGATCTTCTGGACGAGGTAATATTTGTCGCCCGACGGCACCGTCACTTCAACCTCGTCATCGACCTGACGACCAATCAGCGCGCGACCGAGTGGCGAGTTATAGCTGATCATGCCCCGTTTTGCGTCTGCTTCCGCTTCGCCGACAACCTGATATTTCACTTGTTTGTCGTCTTCGTCGAGCAGAGTGACCGTCGCGCCAAAGACAATCTTGTCACCCGAAAGCGTCGAAGGATCGATGATCTGCGCACGGCTGATCTTGTCTTCCAGATCTGAAATCGTCGCCTCAACCTGGCCCTGGCGTTCTTTCGCCGCGTGATATTCGGCATTTTCCGACAAATCGCCATGTGCGCGAGCTTCTTCGATGGCCTCGACAATGGTCGGGCGCTCAAGCCGAAGGCGCTTGAGGTCTGAGGTCAGTTTTTCAAAACCTTCCGCCAGCATCGGCATTTTATCAAAACTCGCCATCGAAACTAGGGTCCTTCGCAGTCAAAACTTCCTTGCAGGCTGGAGGGCCAGCCCAAGGATTTTCAGCATTTGGGGAAGTGCTGTCAGACCTTATGATAGTCCTGAAGCGTGCAAACTTCAAGTTTTCTCGTCCGCAACGCCTCGATAGCCTCTGTCGCGGCGAGCGATGCACTGGCCGTTGTGAAGTAACTGACCTTGTTCACCAGCGCCGAACGGCGAATGTCTTCGCTGTCTTTCAGGCTCTGCCAACCCTCGGTGGTGTTGAACACCAAAGCGATTTCGCCATCGATAATCTTGTCGACGATATGCGGCCGGCCCTGTGCCACTTTGTTCACGCGTTCGACGGCGATCCCCTGCCCTTGCAGATAATCGGCGGTTCCACCGGTGGCGCAAACGGCAAAGCCCATTTCGATCAGCTTTGCGACTGCAGGCACGATATGCGGCTTGTCGCTGTCTTTCACCGAAACGAACAACTTGCCCGATTGCGGCAAAGTCATTCCGGCCCCCAGCTGCGCCTTGGCAAAGGCCATCGCAAAATCCTTGTCGATGCCCATCACTTCGCCCGTCGATTTCATTTCTGGCGAAAGCACGGGGTCGACGCCGGGGAAGCGGTTGAACGGGAAAACGGCTTCCTTGACCGCGATATAATCGATGTCGAGATCGATTGGCGGCAGGTCTTTCAGCTTCTCGCCCGCCATCACGCGCGCGGCAATCTTGGCGATGGGGGCGCCGATGGCTTTCGCAACAAAAGGCACGGTCCGTGAAGCGCGCGGGTTGACTTCGATCAGATAGACCAGCCCGTCTTTTACCGCGAACTGCGCATTCATCAGGCCTTTGACCTTCAGCGCACGCGCCAGAACCTCCGCCTGACGGCGGATTTCGGCGATGATTTCCTCGGGCAGATTATAGGGCGGCAGCGTACAGGCGCTGTCGCCCGAATGGACGCCAGCTTCTTCGATATGTTGCAAAATGCCGGCCACCACGACGTCATCGCCATCGGCAACACAATCGACATCGACCTCTACTGCATCGCGCAGATAGCGGTCGATCAGCACGGGGCTGTCACCTGAAACACGCACTGCCGTTTCGATATAGTTTTCGAGCTGCGCCTGCGTGTCGACAATCTCCATCGCACGGCCGCCCAAAACGTAGCTCGGCCGCATCAGCACGGGATAGCCGATGGTTTCGGCAACCTTGATCGCCTCTTCCCGGCTGCGTGCAATGCCATTTTCGGGCTGTTTGAGCTTCAGCTTGTTGATCAGCGCGGCAAAACGCTCACGGTCTTCGGCAAGGTCGATGGCGTCTGGCGAGGTGCCGAGGATCGGAATGCCCGCATCCTCGAGAGCTTTCGCCAGATTGAGTGGCGTCTGCCCGCCAAACTGGACGATAACGCCCTTCAGCTTGCCCTTCGACTGCTCGACATGCAGGATTTCTAGGACATCTTCAGCGGTCAGCGGCTCAAAATACAGACGATCGCTAGTGTCATAATCGGTCGAAACCGTTTCCGGGTTGCAGTTGACCATGATTGTTTCATAGCCAGCTTCCTCAAGCGCGAAGCAGGCGTGGACGCAGCAATAATCGAACTCGATTCCCTGCCCGATCCGGTTCGGCCCACCACCCAGGATAACGACCTTTTCGCGGTCGCTGGGCTGCGCCTCGCATTCAGGCTCGCCAAAGATCGGGGCCTCATAGGTCGAATACATGTAAGGCGTTTTCGCCTCAAATTCCGCCGCGCAGGTGTCAATGCGCTTGAACACAGGGCGGACGCCCAGCTTGTGACGTGCCTTGCGCACCTCGGCCTCGGTAATCCCGCCGGTCATCGCGACGATAGCCTCGCGGATCAGGCCCGAACCGCGGCGGATTGCAGATTCCATTCCGGGGCGGACATGCGCGGATTCGAGTGCAAGGAAGGCAAGCCGTTTATCGCTGAAACCCATGGCTTTCAGGCGACGCATCCCTTCCGCATCCTGCGGCAGGCCATTGGCCTTGACCTCATTTTCCGCCTCGACGATTTCGGCAAGCCGTTCGAGGAACCAGGGATCGAATTTCGAATATTGGTGCACCTCGGATACCGACATGCCTTCGCGCAGCGCCTGCGCCGCGACGAGCAGCCGGTCGGGCGTCGCACGGCTGAGCGCGGCCGCCAGCTCATCCTTATGCGCGCCTTTGAGCGCATCGACATAGTTGAAGCCCGACAGCCCGGTTTCAAGGCCGCGCAGCGCCTTTTGCATCGATTCGTGGATGTTGCGGCCAATCGCCATCACTTCGCCGACCGATTTCATTGCGGTCGACAGCAAAGGTTCCGAACCTTTGAACTTTTCAAAGGCGAAACGCGGGATTTTGGTGACGACATAGTCGATGGTCGGTTCGAACGAGGCGGGTGTTGCGCCGGTGATGTCGTTGTCGATTTCGTCGAGCGTGTAGCCCACCGCCAGTTTCGCTGCGACCTTGGCAATCGGGAAGCCGGTGGCCTTCGATGCCAGCGCCGAAGACCGCGACACGCGCGGGTTCATTTCGATCACGATCAGGCGGCCATCCTTCGGATTGACTGCGAACTGTACGTTCGAACCGCCTGTTTCGACTCCGATTTCACGCAGCGTCGCGATGCTCGCGTTGCGCATGATCTGATATTCCTTATCAGTCAGCGTCAGAGCGGGGGCGACGGTGATGCTGTCGCCGGTATGCACGCCCATCGGATCGACATTTTCGATCGAGCAGATGATGATGGCATTGTCCTTCTTATCGCGGACAACCTCCATCTCATATTCTTTCCAACCGAGCAGCGATTCCTCGATCAGCACCTCGGTCGTCGGGCTGGCATCGAGGCCACCGGTGACGATCTGGATGAATTCATCCCGATTATAGGCAATCCCGCCGCCTGTGCCGCCCATGGTGAAGCTGGGGCGGATGATTGAGGGCAGCCCGGTGCGTTCGAGCACGGTGAGCGCCTCTTCGAGCGTATGGGCAATCCCTGAACGCGCGGATTCGAGGCCGATTTTGTCCATCGCATTGCGGAATTTGATGCGGTCTTCGGCCTTATCGATGGCTTCGGCGGTCGCGCCGATCATTTCGACATCAAATTTGGCCAGCGTGCCATTGGCCTCCAGCGCCAGCGCGGTGTTCAGCGCGGTTTGCCCGCCCATGGTAGGCAGCACGGCCATCTTCTCATGCGGATATTTGGCGCGCTCGGTTTCGATGATCTTGGCGACCACCTCCGGCGTGATCGGCTCGACATAGGTGGAGCCATTGTCGCCGACCATTTCCGGATCGGTCATGATCGTCGCCGGGTTGGAATTGACGAGGATGATGCGATAGCCCTCCTCGCGCAGCGCCTTGCACGCCTGCGTCCCCGAATAGTCAAATTCGCACGCCTGGCCGATAATGATCGGGCCAGCGCCGATGATGAGGATGGATTGGATGTCAGTGCGTTTGGGCATTGCTTAAAAACCCCATGTTCTTAAAGTTTGATGCCGAAACAAACGGAATCTGATATGAGAAAAACTGTTGATAATCCGGCCGATTACGGTGACCGCGACGCTGAAACGTCCTTGATGATCATTAAAAGAATTTTCGAAAGCCCGATTTTCAACCCGATTGATGGCAGAAGCCCTTATTTTCAACCGTGCATCACCCAAGTTCTTATCGAACTGAACGACGTGCTTCAAAAGGCGGCAAAAAAGAACTTGAGAGTCACTTTTACTGACGACATTCCTCAGTCGGCGAAAGCGAAGGACATTACAGATTTGATCAACGATTGCCGAAATGCATCCTGCCACGTTCCTAGCGGCAAAAGAATATTCGAGAACAACAAGTTCACTTTTTGCGTTATATCTGGATACAGCCCGCAAGCCATGTTCATCAATGGAACGGCACTCGAGTGCGACTATCACGACGATATCGCCATATTTTGGGGTAACACTAGATTGTATTTGGTCAGGCATTTGTTCCGTGCCTTCCACGAAGCGAACGCCGTTTTTTCCGACCTTTGAGCGTCACGCCATCATCCCCGCAAATTTCTCAAAGAGATAATGGCTGTCCTGCGGGCCGGGGCTTGCTTCGGGGTGGTATTGTACGCTGAAGGCGGGCTGGTCGGTGAGTTCAAAACCGCAATTGCTGCCGTCGAACAGGCTGGTGTGCGTTGCGCGGGCGTTGGCGGGCAAGGTCTCCGCATTCACCGCAAAGCCGTGGTTCATGCTGGTAATCTCTACCGCACCGTCAGAAAGCCGCTTCACCGGATGGTTCGCGCCGCGGTGGCCCTGATGCATCTTTTCGGTCTTCGCACCCACCGCGAGCGCGAGCATCTGGTGGCCAAGGCAGATGCCAAACAGCGGCTTTTTGGTTTCGAGCCAAGCCTTGATGACGGGCACCGAATAAACCCCCGTCGCCGCCGGATCGCCGGGGCCGTTGGAAAGGAACAGGCCATCGGGCTGATGCGCCATGATCTCGTCAAAGCTCGCGGTCGCGGGGACGACGGTTACTTCGCAACCAGTATCAACTAAGTTCCGCAATATATTGCGTTTTATACCATAATCAATGGCAACGACTTTTGGCCGCTTGGCGGAACATAGGTCAGGTTTGTCAGCTTTTGTGGCATAACCCTGCCCCAGCTTCCAAAGCCCATCCTCCCAGCTATAGGTCTGCAAGGTGGTAACATCTTTCGCCAGATCCATCCCCTCCAGCCCCGGCCAGGCCTTTGCCTGCGCCAGCAAGGCGGGGATGTCGAACTTGCCATCGGCACTATGCGCAATCACCGCATTGGGCGCGCCTTTCAGGCGGATCAGCCGGGTCAGCGCGCGGGTATCAATGCCCGAAAGCCCGATCCGGCCATTTGCGGCCATCCAGTCGCGGAAATGCTGCGTCGCGCGGAAATTGGAGGGGCTGGTGACATCTTGCCGCACGATGGCACCCAAGGCATGCGGGTTGGTCGCCTCTATATCCTCGGGGTTGGTGCCGACATTGCCGATATGCGGGAATGTGAAGTTGATGATCTGCCCGGCATAGCTCGGGTCGGTCATCACTTCCTGATAGCCGGTCATCGCGGTATTGAAGCAGACTTCGCCTACCGCGCTACCCTCTGCGCCAAAGCCCCTACCCCAGATCACCTCTCCACTGGCCAAAACCAATACGCCTGTCGCTCCGGTGGGCGCGCGCGTAGTGGTAGGGTCAGCCATGGTGGCGGTCCTTTTTCAATAGTGTTTCTGGCGATGTCGCTAAGGCACCGCGCCTAGAGACGAGCCGCCGCAAGGTCAATCTATTAAAATCGGAAAGTTGTGGCTAAGAGGGCTGCTTCCACTTTTTCAAAGAAATCGGAACATGATTCGAGATGACATAAAGGCGGCCCAGATCGCCGCAATGAAGGCTGGCGAGAAAGACCGTTTGGCGGCTGTTCGCTTGATCTTGGCCAAGCTGAAAGACCGCGACATCGAGCTGCGTACACAGTCTGCCCCGGCGGATGACGACGCCGTGGTCGTCGAAGTGCTCCAGAAAATGGTCAAGCAGCGCCGCGAATCGATTTCGCTGTATGAACAGGGCAGCCGTCAGGAACTGGCGGATGTCGAAAAGGCGGAGTTGGCGGTTATCGAGACTTTCCTGCCTGCCCAAATGAGCGAGGCAGATACCAGCGCGGCAATAGAAGCGATCAAAGCTGAACTGGGCGCAAGCTCGGTCAAGGATATGGGCCGCGTCATGGCCACCCTCAAGGAACGCCACGGCACGCAGCTCGATATGAGCAAGGCAAGCGCGCTGGTGAAGGCCGCGCTTTCCTGACATAGGGGTTCGATGACCCTCACTCCGCAATGGCTGGATGAACTGCGCGCGCGGACCACGCTTTCCGCGCTTATCGGCCGTAGCATCAAGGTGACCAAGGCGGGGCGCGAGTTTAAGGCCTGTTGCCCTTTCCATAATGAGAAGACGCCCAGTTTCACGATCAACGATGAAAAGGGCTTCTACCACTGCTTCGGCTGCAGCGCCCATGGCGACGCTATCCGCTGGATGACCGACCAGCGTGGACTGAGCTTCATGGATGCAGTGAAGGAACTGGCAGATGCCGCAGGCATGCAGGTTCCCGCAGCCGACCCGAAAGCCGCGGCTAAAGCCGAACGCGCCAACACGCTATATGACGTCATGGCGGCAGCGCAGGATTGGTTTGTCGCGCAATTCCAGGGGTTGGAGGGAGCAGAAGCCCGCGCCTATTGTGAACGGCGCGGATTGAAGCCGGAAACGATCAAGACATTCGGCATAGGCTTTGCACCGGACAGCCGGGGCAAACTGAAAGAGGCGCTCAAGCATTTCGGCGACGACAAGCTGGTCGAGGCAGGCCTGTTGATCTCGGTCGAGGGCAAGGAGCCTTATGACCGTTTCCGCGGTCGCCTGATGATCCCGATCCGCGATCCGCGCGGACGGGTAATCGCTTTTGGTGGACGCATATTGGGCGCGGGCGAACCCAAATATCTGAACTCGCCCGACACGCCTTTGTTCGACAAGGGGCGCACGCTTTATAATCTGGACAAGGCTTCAGCCGCCTCACGCGCTTCGGGGCGGGTTATCGTGGTTGAAGGCTATATGGACGCCATCGCCCTTGCCCAGGCCGGATTTGACGAGGCGGTCGCTCCCTTGGGAACCGCACTGACCGAGCAGCAAATCACGATGCTGTGGCGGATGGTGCCAAAGCCCCTGCTCTGCTTCGATGGCGATGCCGCCGGACAGAAAGCCGCCTTCCGTGCGGCACAACGCGCTTTGGGAGGACTGAAGCCGGGTCACAGCCTTGAATTTGTGACCCTGCCCGAAGGTCAGGACCCCGATGATCTGGTGCGCAGTGCTGGTCCGCGCGCTTTTGCCGAGCTGCTCGACAAGTCCGAGCCGCTGGTTGAGCGCATCTGGAAGATCGAACTGGCCGCAGAGCCGGTCGCCACGCCAGAGGACCGAGCTGGTTTCAAACAACGGCTAGGGCTGCATGTTGCGAATATCGCCGATGCAGAAATCCGCCACCACTATGCCGACGCATTTCGGGAGCGTTTTGATGCGCTGTTTGCACGCAGCTCTCCACCGCAACGCCAATTCTCAGGCAAGCGAGGTCCATGGCGGCCCAACGCGCCGCCACCCTTGACCGCCGATGCCAGAGCTATCGGCAATCAGGGTAGCGACATTTTGGTGCGCGAAATTCTCGCGGCTCTTTTGCGCGATCCCTCACAAATCCTACGCCATCAGGAAGCGTTGACGGACTTTACGCCACGCGATCCGGGCTATGCCCGGCTGCTTTCGGCTATGCTCGATTCGGCAATGATCGGAAGCGGCAAAGAAACACTTGATAGTACGGCATTGCTTACCATATTAGGGGACGATCTGTATAATATGGCGCAAGCCTTGTTGCAGAGTGGCGGAACGGCATTTGCCTTCAACCGTCAATCAGGCAGCGAGGAACTGGCTGGGGCAAAAGCCTTCAGGCAGCTGGACGAAGCAATCCGGTTGATGAAGCAGCGGCCCGAGTTGGAAGCAGCACTGCAAAGGGCAACCGAATTGGCGAGCACCGATCTCACTGAAGCCAATTACGCCGAGCAACAGCGGCTGCGACAGGAAAAGCAGGAATTCGACACGCGTCTGGCTGCGCTGTTGCAGCGCGAAGACGTTTTGTAAAAGCAACGGGGAAACAGGAACTTGGCTACGCAACCCGATATGGAAGACGGTGCCGGCGGCGATGCACCGCTGATCGACCTCAACGACGCACAGGTGAAAAAGCTGCTCGCGAAAGCGAAACGTCGTGGCTATCTGACCTATGACGAATTGAACGAGGCACTGCCCCAAGACCAGATGTCGTCTGAGCAGATCGAAGACGTAATGTCGGCCATCAACGACATGGGAGTACAAATCGTCGAAAGCGATGAAGCCGGTGAAGATGGCGAGGAGCGCGAAGAAGAAGACACCGAAACCGTCGATCACATCTCTGAAAACGACCCACGCTCGCTGACTTCAACGGTCAAGAAGACCGGCACTGGCGATCGCACAGACGATCCGGTGCGGATGTATCTGCGCGAAATGGGCGCGGTCGAACTGCTGAGCCGCGAAGGTGAAATCGCGATCGCCAAGCGCATCGAGGCCGGCCGGGACACCATGATTCTCGGGCTGTGCGAAAGCCCTATCACTTTTCACGCGATTATCGAATGGTCGAACGCACTGAACAATGGCGAAATGCAGTTGCGCGAGATTCTTGATCTCGACGCGATGCTATCGAAAGAACCCGCCCCCGAGAACTTGACCGAAGATGGTGAGGATGAAGGCGACGGCGAAATCAGCGAGGCGACTGCAGGCCCGTCCTACAAGGAAGAGGAAGATATCGAGGAAGAGCAGAGCGCCGACGAAGATGAAGACGACATGACCGAACGTCGTGCGCGCCCGGTTGAAGAGGAAGAGGAAGACAACACCCTCAGCCTCGCACAGATGGAAGAGGCTCTAAAACCGGCAGCGCTCGAACGCTTTGCGACGATTGCCAGCCTGTTCAAACAGTTTTCCAAGATCCAGAACGACCGCATGATCGCGATGGCAACGAGTGGCGAGTTCTCCAAAAACTCCGAAAATAAGTACCAGAAGCTGCGCGAAGACCTGACAGCGGAAGTTGAAAGCGTGCAGTTCCACGCCAACAAGATCGAATATCTGGTTGACCAGCTCTATTCATTCAACCGTCGCCTTACTGCGCTGGGCGGCCAGATGCTGCGTCTCGCCGAGCGCCATAAAGTGCCGCGCAAGGACTTCCTCGATCGCTATATGGGCCATGAACTCGATGAGGGTTGGCTTGAAAGCGTTGCTGCGCTCGACAAGAAGTGGGCAAAATTTGCTGAGAACGAAGTCGATGCAGTAGAACGTATTCGCGGTGAAATCTCTGATATCGCTGCGAATACGGGCATGAGCCTCAACGAATTCCGCCGCATTGTGAATATGGTACAAAAAGGCGAACGCGAGGCCCGCATTGCGAAGAAAGAAATGGTCGAGGCCAATCTGCGCCTCGTGATTTCCATCGCCAAGAAATACACCAATCGTGGCCTGCAGTTCCTCGACCTCATTCAGGAAGGCAATATCGGCTTGATGAAGGCGGTCGATAAATTCGAGTATCGCCGTGGATACAAGTTCAGCACCTACGCCACCTGGTGGATCAGGCAGGCGATCACGCGCTCAATTGCGGATCAAGCGCGCACCATACGTATTCCGGTGCACATGATCGAAACGATCAACAAGCTTGTGCGCACTAGCCGCCAGTTCCTGCACGAACAGGGCCGCGAACCGACTCCTGAGGAAATGGCAGAACGCCTGTCGATGCCGCTGGAAAAGGTTCGCAAGGTGATGAAGATCGCCAAGGAGCCGATTTCGCTCGAAACGCCGATCGGTGACGAAGAAGACTCGCATCTTGGCGATTTCATCGAAGACAAAAACGCGATCATTCCCGTCGATGCAGCCATTCAGGCGAATTTGAAGGAAACGGTCACACGCGTGTTGGCCTCGCTTACGCCGCGCGAGGAACGTGTGCTGCGTATGCGTTTTGGTATCGGTATGAACACCGACCACACGCTTGAAGAGGTCGGCCAGCAATTCTCGGTTACGCGCGAACGTATCCGCCAGATCGAAGCAAAAGCGCTGCGCAAACTGAAGCACCCCAGCCGCAGCCGCAAGATGCGGTCCTTCCTCGACCAATAACTGCTTGATTATGCGGAGCTTGTAAAATAGCTCCGCGTAAACTTTGCATTTATATCTTTTTGCTACCGCCCGAAGAAGCCAACGTCATTTCGACGTTCTGGACCGGAGTAAGGCATGCTGCAAACCGTCGCAAATAGCGCAAATTTCGGGACGCAATTCGCCGAAGTTGTTGCTGCGCAAGGAAGTCTGCCCATTACATGCCCGCTAGCCAATTTTTTGGACAAAAGCGCTTATGGCACTGACTTACGGTCGGCGGTCAAAATCAGCCGCCCTGCCCTGAAGGCAGACATTGCCCATTTCCTGAACGTAACGCATGGTCGCCACCCTGGAATAGTCGATCATGCCGCCACAAAAATTATCGAGCAGGAAGCGCGCGACTGGCTCGTCCAGTCGATCGATGCCTTTGCATTTGAACGCAAATATCTGAACCAGCTGACCGTCGCAGCCGGCCCGGTCCACAGGCATGTAGGACAGGATAGGGTCAATACTGTTGTCGAAGGGCAATCGCGCAGCATTACCATGCTTGCAACTTCTGACCGCAAAGGCACTGCGGTCGGCGCTGCAGTAGCCTTTGTCCTGGATTGGCAGGCAACGCGCCCGTTATTGGACAGAGTAGCCATTTCTCTTGGGATAGAAGCACCGCCGTGCGCATTGCCCGATCCACAAAATAGCCTGTCGTTGGTGAGCGATCTGGCAAGCTCCGCAACCGCACAACGTGCGATGCTGTTCGGCTGCGAGCAGATGCTGGCGCAACAAAAAGGCCTTTGGCAGCTTATCTCAACGCGCCACCAAGCCATATTGGCAGAGTAAGCATTTAGCAAAATCCCTTATTGCGTTGCGGGCCGTCGCTCCTTAACAGTTAATCAGACGATTAACTCTCGGGGATTTTCCATGCGCTTTGACGGCACCCAAAATTATGTTGCTACCGACGATCTGAAAGTGGCTGTCAATGCCGCGGTCAAGCTACGCCGCCCGCTGCTTGTCAAAGGTGAGCCAGGCACCGGTAAAACCGTTTTGGCGCAGGAAATTGCCAAAGCCATGGATGCTCCGTTGATCGAATGGAACATCAAGTCCACCACCAAGGCGCATCAGGGCCTTTATGAATATGATGCGGTTGCTCGTTTGCGCGACAGTCAGTTGGGTGACGAGCGTGTTCACGACATCCGCAACTATATCAAGCGCGGTAAATTGTGGGAAGCGTTCACTTCGGAAAAGCTACCAGTCTTGTTGATCGACGAAATTGACAAGGCCGATATCGAGTTCCCCAACGATTTGCTTCAAGAACTCGATCGGATGGAGTTTTACGTTTACGAAACGCACGAAACCGTCAGGGCTATCGAGCGTCCTATCGTTGTCATCACATCGAACAATGAAAAGGAACTGCCTGACGCGTTTCTGCGCCGATGCTTCTTCCATTATATCAAATTCCCTGACCGCGAGACGATGCAGGCGATCATCGACGTCCACTTCCCCGGTATCCAAAAGATGCTTGTGTCAAAAGCCATGGACATTTTCTACGATATCCGTGAGGTACCGGGCCTTAAGAAAAAGCCATCGACCAGCGAACTGCTTGATTGGTTGAAGCTTCTTTTGCATGAAGACATGCCACTCGACGTCCTACAAAATCGGGATCCGACAAAGGCAATCCCTCCCTTGCATGGTGCGTTGCTGAAAAACGAGCAGGACGTGATGCTATTTGAGCGGCTTGCTTTCATGGCACGCCGCCAAGGGAACTGATCTCATAATCCCCTTGAACTCGACCCGCTTCGCACGGGTCAGGGCCAAGCTTGAGGCATATACACCCGCGCCGGGTTGGCCTGCTTGGGTGTATGAGTTTCTTTTATTCGGCTTCAAACAAGGTTGGGCCTGTCTTTTCGGCGGGCTGATGCTGGCGTTGCTGCTGGCCACACATTTTCTGTATCCTGATGACGCAGAATTGTCGCGATATGACTTTCTGACACTTGCAGCCTTGGCAATTCAACTTGCCATGCTGCTGTTCCGATTGGAAACATGGGAAGAAGCAAAGGTCATTCTGATATTCCATATCGTCGGAACGGTGATGGAATTGTTCAAAACAGCCCACGGCTCCTGGATTTATCCTGAAGATTCATTGCTGCGAATCGGCGGAGTGCCGTTATTCTCAGGCTTCATGTACGCGGCGGTCGGCAGCTACATCGCGCGTGTTTGGCGCATATTCGATTTCCGATTCTCGACTTACCCAAAGCCAATCCACACTTATGTTTTGGGCGTTGCGATCTATATCAATTTCTTCTCACATCATTGGTTGCCCGACATCCGCCTGGTTCTTTTTACCGCCATGGGCCTGTTATTCTGGCGGACGCGTATCTGGTTCCGGGTGTGGCGCGAATATCGTTGGATGCCGTTGCTCGTTGGCCTGTTTCTGGTGGCAACCTTCATCTGGTTTGCAGAGAATATCGGAACTTTTGCCCGGGCGTGGAGTTATCCAACCCAGCAGGCAGGGTGGCACTTGGTATCGCCGTCCAAATTGGGCGCCTGGATGTTGCTAATGTACATATCATTCATATTGGTTGCCGCGGTTCACCGCCCACAACCACCTGAACATCAGAGAATGTAAGCAATCTCCAGATCGCCCCAGCGCCGTCCTTCAAAGCGCAGCGGCACATACACATTGCGCACGATGTTATAATTGGTTCCGTCGCCTTCATGGCGATAGACGGCCATCATATAATCTTGCTCGCTGGCCTTGGCGATGACATCGATCCCCTCAAACAAAAGGCGCCCATTGCGGCAATATTTGGTGTCGTGTGCCAAATCTCCTGTCGGCGCGCGCGAATATTCGCTGAGATGGGTTACGAGGAAGCCCTTACTGGACGTGCAGCAGGTCGAGAGTATCGCGGAGTTACTGTTCTTTATGCGATCAATCTCAGGCCGCCAATTGGCGTCCGCCCATGACGTCAACCGAGAACGGAAACGGGGCGGATTGCTACCTTCGATTTGAACGAGGTTAGTGTCAAACAGTGCATCGAGCGTCAGGCTACTGTCTTTCAAGGCACGCTCGGTCAAAGCGATGATGTTGGCTGCTTCAGCAAGTGCCAAGTCGACAAATACGCTGTCGGTCCGCGACATACCGCTATGAACAAGCTGGTCAAACATGCGGTTTGCGCGAAGTTCGAGTTCGTTCACATCGTTGAAGGCGGTCGATAGTTGTTTGTGCATACGATCATTGGCATCAGATACTGCCGAACGCACCGTACGGGATTCGGAGAGTCCCTGGCTTATCGCCGTAGTGTTGCTGGCGATTTCTGATGTGCGTTCGTCTACCTGACCCACAATGTCGCCCAGACCGCCCAATAGCGTCTCCATATTTGAAAATTGCGCTTGCGCGTTTCCGCTACCTTCGATGCCCGATCCGATTTCACCAGCTAGCTTCTCTGCCTCTGATGCAAGCGAATTCACGGTTTCGGTAATTTCGACAGCGGCGCTACGCGAATCCTGTGCCAGCTTTTTAACCTCGGCGGCAACGACCGAAAAAGTCCGACCGGCGTCGCCCGCCTTTTGCGCTTCAATCGCTGCGTTCAAAGCCAACATGTTTGTAGTCCGGGCAATGTTATCGATCGCCTGTGACGCCCTTTTCACCTGTTCCATCGCAGCAGCAAAGCCAGTGATGTGCGTGCCGAGCCGGTTAATGAGATCGAGCAAATCAGCAAAGCCTGCCATCGAACTGGAAATGGTCGCATTACCCGCTTCCAGCTTTTCACGCGCCGCGTCAGAAAGTTCTCGTGCCTCAACCGTGGCATGCGCTACATTTTCAATTTCTGACGTCAAGCGATCGGTAATCGATTCCCACTCGCTATGCTCGCGGCGCAATTGTTCGGCCGATTTCAGCGCTTGCTCAAGCGTCCCGGCGGTATCGGAGCAATCGACGGCGACTTCTCCGCAAATTTTTGCGGTATCATCGATCCAGTCATTGGCCTGAAAAGCTATATTTTCCATTTGGTTATTTGACCCAAAATATGTTGTGTCATTCATGGTAAATTTGAATGGTTAGCGTCGGGTTAAATTGGCTATTCGCAATGGAGTTGACGACCGCAATCCGGCGCTCCATGGATAGAGCAGTTAATTGCGCAATTAAGCCCGCGCCAACGATGAGGCAGAGTGATGTTCTTCAATTTCCTCGATGAATTGAGATTGGCCGGCATACCGGCTTCACTCAAAGAGCATTTGGCCCTGCTTGAAGCGCTGGAAGCTGACGTGATTGAGCAATCGCCGGAGGAATTCTATTATCTCGCACGCGCCGTTCTGGTGAAAGACGAAGCGCTTCTCGACCGATTCGATCAGGTGTTCAACAAGGTCTTCAAGGGACTGCTTACCGATTACGGCACCAATCCGGTCGACATTCCAGAAGACTGGCTGAAAGCCGTCGCCGAGAAGTTTTTGACGCCAGAGGAAATGGAAGCGATCAAATCGCTAGGCTCTTGGGAGGAGATTATGGAGACGCTGAAGAAGCGCCTCGAAGAACAACAGAAGCGCCATGAAGGCGGAAACAAGTGGGTCGGCACCGGCGGCACATCCCCTTATGGCAATAACGGCTACAACCCCGAAGGTGTTCGCATAGGCGGCGAATCCAAGCATAAACGCGCCCTGAAAGTCTGGGAAAAGCGTGAGTTCCAAAATCTGGATAACACCAAAGAACTGGGCACGCGAAACATCAAAATTGCCATGCGCCGCCTGCGTCGCTTTGCGCGTGAGGGTTCACCCGATGAGCTGGATCTTGATGGTACTATCAAGGGAACCGCAAGGCAAGGCTGGCTTGATATCCAAATGCGTCCCGAAAGGCGCAATGCTATCAAGGTGTTGTTGTTCCTGGACGTCGGCGGATCGATGGATCCGTTTGTAAAGCTGTGCGAGGAACTGTTCAGCGCCGCAACCGCCGAGTTCAAGAATCTGGAATTCTTCTATTTCCACAACTGCGTCTATGAAGGCGTATGGAAGGACAATCGCCGCCGCTTTGCCGAGCGCACACCGCTTTGGGAAGTGCTGCATAAATTCCCGCACGACTATAAGCTGATCTTTGTCGGCGACGCGGCAATGAGCCCCTATGAAATCTCGCACCCAGGCGGCTCGGTTGAACATTTCAACGAAGAGGCTGGCGCGGTCTGGCTACAGCGTATGGTCAACACCTATCCCGCCACCGTCTGGCTTAACCCCACGCCCGAGGCACACTGGAATTATTCGCAGTCGACCAAGATCATCAAGGAACTCGTTAAAGACCGCATGTATCCGTTGACCCTTGAAGGGCTGGACGACGCCATGCGCGAATTGGTCCGCAAGAACGGCTGAGCCAAACTTAGCCTTTCTGGTCGAGTTCCTTGTTCAGATGCAGGCTCGCTCTCCAAAAGAAGAAGGAGGGAATGAGCCCGAGTAGCGCTGCGCCGTAAAGCACCCAGCGCACGCTTTCATCACCTGCCATGGGCTTGATGCCGTCCGACAGCATTCCGAAGAATAGCGGCCCAAGGCCCAAACCAATCAAATTTTGCGCAAACAGCAAAACAGCCGAAGCCATCGCGCGAGCTCGAAGCGGCACAAGGCCCTGTGCACAGCTATAGGCTGGGCCGACATACATGGAGTTCAGGAAAGTCGGCGTCATGATCAAAATGAGAGCGTACCACCAATTCTCCACCCAATAGGCACTAATCGCAATAGGGATGGCAACCAGCATGCCGATGGCAGGTGCAGTCAGCACATGCCGCCGGTTCACCTTGCCATATTTGTCGGCAAACCAGCCCCCGGCAAAGGTTCCTATGATGCCGGCAATACCTCCGCCAATGCCGAACCAGAAACCGACTTCGCCGGGCGAAAGTTCATGCGTTCGCTGGAAGAAGATAGTGGTCCAGGTCGCTTTTCCATAACTCAGGAAGGCGGCCATCGCGCCACCGATTGCCAACATGATAAATGCACGGGAAGCCAGAATTTCCTTGAAGGCTTCTGCTGTGGAAATCGCAGGCTTCGGCTCCGCAGCTTTGAGATGCGCGGACATGCGCGGATCGCGCAAAACAAAAAATACAATGGCCGCAAGCGCAATTCCGGGGAGACCGGCTACCAGAAAGGCTGCACGCCAGCCATAGGCGTCTGCAATCATTCCGCCGATCACCATTCCAAGCAATGAGCCTATTGGAATCCCGAGCGAGTAAAAGGAAATAGCCGATGCACGTTTCTCGGGTGGTGCGAGATCTGCAATCAGAGAGTGAGCTGCCGGTGTGCACCCTGCCTCACCGACGCCAACGCCGATACGCGCAAGCAATAATTGGAAGAAGTTTTGCGCCAGCCCGCACAATGCTGTCATACCCGACCAGATTATCAGCGAAACCGATATCAGTCCGACACGGTTGGTTTTGGGTCTGTCCGCATAGCGCGCGATCGGGATGCCCAAAAATGTGTAGAAAGCTGCGAAAGCAATGCCCGTCATCAGACCAATTTGAGTATCGCTCAACCCAAGATCGCGGCTGATCGGCTCGGCGAGAATATTGACGATCTGGCGGTCAAGAAAATTGAAGATGTAGACGATGAGCAAAACCCAAAGCGTCAAACGCAACGAATTGGGTGATTTCGGCAGTTCAGCCTTTGCGGGCTCTGTCGTCAACATCTCTCTCCTCAATATAGGAGATAGCGTTGCCTCTCCTCTCCCCAACTGTCTTCGTCTGCCTTTGCGGCAAGGTCAAGGTCCGACGGCATAGCAACGGGATCATCCACCCATTCGCGTAACATTGGTCCGCCGTTGATCACATCAATCGCAAGCACATCATTGGTGTACTCATATTTGAAATCCGTGCCGCGCCATAGCTGGTAATCGGGATACAGGCGGCGAATTGCCTTGAAGGCCAGTGCCTGGAGCCGCCAGGGCTGAAAGTCTTCATGATTGTAGAAGTTGCCCTCGGCATGGATGTGCACGCCGTGGCACATCTTGCCGACATGCTTGTGGAAAGTTGGTTCAAACCAGATTTCGCGCATCTTGCATCCGCGCAGCCATTTGGGCGCGAGCCGCTCCATTTCGGCCATTACGAGACGAGCATCTATATCAGGCGCACCAAAAAGCTCGAGCGGACGCGTTGTCCCCCTGCCCTCGCTGAGCGTAGCGCCTTCGAGCATCACTGTGCCCGCATAGGCACGCGCCATATTCAAATTGGCGGCATTGGGGCTCGGATTGATCCATACGCGATCTTCCGACGGCCAGCCAAAGCCAGGGCCCTCGTCCGGACGATAGCCCTGCATCTCGACAACGCGATAATCGACGTCGAGCTTGAAATGATCGATGAACCAACGGCCAAGTTCGCCCAGCGTCAGGCCGTGGCGCATAGGAATAGGTCCGGCTCCGACGAAGCTCTCCCACCCTGACTGCAGCATCAGCCCTTCAATCGGTCGTCCAGCAGGATTGGGGCGATCAAGCACCCAAACAGCCTTTTTGTGTTTCGCCGCCTCTTCGAGGATGTAGAGCAGGGTTGTGATAAAAGTGTAGATCCGGCAACCCAGATCTTGAAGATCGACCAGCACAACATCGAAGGTCGACATCATCTGCCCGCTCGGGCGGCGTACCTCGCCATACAGGCTGAACACCGGTATGTTGTAAACGGGGTCGGTGAAATCCGCAGACTCAACCATATTGTCCTGCTTGTCGCCCTTCAGCCCGTGCTGCGGACCGAAAGCGGCAGAGATGTTGAGATCACCCATAGCAATCAGCGCATCGAGCGAATGCTGCAACCCTGCCGTTACCGAGGCGGGATGAGCAACAAGAGCAACCCTTTTTCCCACCAGTTCACGGCGCAGTTCGGGTTCGGAAAGCAGGCGGTCGATACCGAATTTGATCATGGTTCGGCTCGTGCCGGAAGACGCAGCGTAAAGCAATCCGGATGGTGAAAATCGGGTGCTCCTGAGGGATGTGCGAGCGACCAATAGGATTTGGTGCCATCCAGTTCCTCAATCACGGCCGTGATGGCCAACAAGAGATCCTTGTCTGCAAAAGCGTGTGGCAGTTCAAATGTCGCTTCCAGCGCAAAGTTAATTTGGCTGACATCATTGCCCAGTTCCGGCGCAATCGGCATGGGCAACTCCTCCATGGCTTCACGATAACCTGAGAAACTATACGCCGCCCATTCACTTGAGGGAGCAAAGTTGAATTCCAGATAACCAGGATTGCCAGCTTGCATCACAAAGGCTTCGAAGCATGTGGTTTTCCATAGTCCATCCGTTCGCTCTGCCGCGCTTGGCAATCCCAGCGTAAGTTCATCAACCGGCGCTACGACATGATAGCGAATCCATATCCGGCCATGTTCTTGTAGTTCGACCTCGACAGTAAACTCATCGACCGCTTTGGTCGGCGTGTCCGGGTGACATTTCATAGAATGCTTGGCCAAGCGCGAAACTCCATGCTAGGCGGCCCCGAAATTCATCCAGAGACCGACATGAGCCAGTATAAATCCGATCTCCTGCGCCTACTCGATAGTCGCGGCTATATCCACCAGCTAACCGATGCAGACGGGCTGGACGCGCTTGCCGCAAAGCAAATCGTGCCGGCCTATATCGGTTTCGATGCCACAGCGCCTTCGCTGCATGTCGGATCGCTCGTGCAAATCATGATGCTGCGTCGCCTGCAACAGACGGGTCACAAGCCGATTGTCTTGATGGGCGGTGGCACTACGCGGATCGGCGACCCGACGGGGCGCGACGAAAGCCGCAAAATGTTGAGTGATGAGGCTATCGAAGCCAATATCGCCTCCATCAAGACCATCTTTGCGCGCTTCCTGAAATTCGGTGATGGTCTGACCGATGCAGTCATGGTCAACAACCATGATTGGCTCGGAAAAATCGGCTATATCGAAATGCTGCAGAAAGTCGGCACCCATTTCACCATCAACCGGATGCTATCGTTCGATTCGGTGAAGCTGCGGCTCGATCGGGAACAGCCGATGACTTTCCTCGAATTCAACTACATGATCTTGCAGGGCTATGACTTCCGGCATCTGGCGCAGGAAATGGGCGTGCGTTTGCAAATGGGCGGTTCGGACCAATGGGGCAATATCGTCAACGGCATCGAATTGTCGCGTCGTATGGACGCGCTAGAGGTCTATGGTCTGACAACACCGCTGCTGGCGACGGCTGATGGCGCAAAGATGGGTAAGACGGCAAAAGGTGCAGTCTGGCTGAATGGCGATCAATTGTCACCCTATGACTATTGGCAGTTTTGGCGAAATAGCCAGGATGCAGACGTAGGCCGCTTCTTGCGCCTTTTCACCGACATCGATCTTGACGAGATTGCGAGGCTCGAAGCGTTGCAGGGCGCCGAAATCAATGACGCCAAAAAGATTTTGGCCGACGCGACAACAGCAATGGCACATGGTGATGCCGCAGCCGAGCAAGCAGCCGAAACCGCCAAAAAAACCTTTGAGGAAGGGAGCGGTGGAGAGGCACTACCGACGCTGACACTAAGTGATTCGTCGATTCTTTTGGTCGACGCCATGGTTCAGCTAGGCTTGGCTGCTTCAAAAAAAGAAGCACGCCGCTTGATCGCGGGCGGTGGTGCGAAAATCGACGGCGAACCAATTTCAGATGAAAATGCTCTTGTTTCAAACGGTAAGAAAGAGGTTCGTGTTTCCGTCGGTAAAAAGAAACATGGGCTAGTCCATTTTGGACCGGTCGGTTAACCGAAATTGCCTGCGAGCTTTACCATTTTTTCGTAAAGCCGTGTCACATTCCACCCTGCGACCCCAATTAAGGGACAGGACGGAATTATGGTGCAACCGGCTACCGATACAAATTATGACATGCGTCGTGCTGCACGTCATCGTGCCAATCATGTTGCGATTGCTGAAAGCAAGCGACATGGCGAGCAGAAAATGCACATCGTGAACGTATCTGCGCATGGCTTTATGATCGATGACAACAGTGTTTTCGAGCATGGCGATCGCATTGAAATTCGCCTTCCGGTTGTTGGCCGGATAGAGGCGCACTTGATCTGGACGGTCGAAAGTCGCGCCGGTTTTCAATTCGAACGGGTCATCCGCTTACCGGACTTTATGGCGCTGATAGAGAAAGTATCTCCCAAGCTGCGCTAACCGCTCCGCAAGGTTGCAACGCCGGCGTCGCGTTCGAATAAATAGAGTGCCACCCGCGCGGCCTCGCCGCGTGCTCCGGTCAAACCTCCGTCCCGGTCTATTAGCAGGCGGGCATCTGCGGAAGCAGCCGCAATTAGATCGCGAACTTGTTCGTCGGTCGCAATGCGAAAGGGGCTTTCGCCTGATTGGCGGGTGCCCAATAATTCACCCGCCCCACGGAGCTTGAGATCTTCTTCGGCAATCCGAAACCCGTCATTGGTTTCACGCATCAGCGCGAGCCGGGCACGGGCGGTTTCACCAATTGCCTTACTGCGCACCAAAATGCAGCGCGATTTTTCGGATCCTCTTCCTACCCGGCCTCGCAATTGATGCAACTGCGCCAAACCGAAACGGTCTGCAGCTTCCACGATCATCAAGCTGGCATTGGGTACGTCGACACCGACTTCAATCACGGTTGTGGCGACCAGCAATTGCGCTTGGCCAGATGCAAAGCGTTCCATCACGGCATCCTTGTCCGGCCCTTTCATCCGGCCATGCACGAGCGCGACATTGTTTCCAAAACGGGCACGCAAAAGTTCGGCACGCTGTTCAACTGCGGCCAATTCGCTGTTTTCGCTTTCCTCGACCAAAGGACAGACCCAGAATGCCTGGCCCCCACCGGAAAGATGACGAGCCACGCCATCTATCAGCTCGGGCAACCGTTCTTCAGATATCACCAAAGTCTCAACGGGCGTGCGCCCCGGCGGCATTTCGTCGAGTTGCGAAACGTCCATGTCGCCATAGCAGGCTAGTGCAAGGCTGCGGGGAATCGGTGTTGCAGTCATCACCAGCAAATGTGGCACCCCCCTTCCCTTGCGCGACAACATAAGGCGTTGGCTGACTCCAAAGCGGTGCTGCTCGTCAATAATTGCAAGCGCGAGCGCCCTATAGGCAACTGCTTCCTGAAAAATCGCATGCGTGCCAACCAAAATATCAATTGAGCCATCCGCCAGCCCCATCAGGACCGATTCGCGAACGCGGCCCTTGTCCCTGCCGGTCAGGATCGCGATGTTGATAGGTAGCCCCGCAAGCATCGATTGCAGGTTGGCAAAATGCTGGCGAGCCAAAATCTCGGTCGGGGCTAGCATGGCTCCTTGTTTGCCTGCCTCAACAGCCGACAGCAGAGCGTGGAGCGCAACCGCCGTCTTGCCCGATCCGACGTCCCCCTGCAGCAGCCGCAACATCGGCTTTGTCTGCGCCAGATCTCCTCGGATTTCTTCGATGACCCGTCGCTGTGCAGATGTCAGCGCGAATGGAAGTTTGAGCTGCGCGGCCAAATTTCCATCACCAGCCACAGCAACGCCGGTGACGCGGTCATGCGATGCGCGGACGAGGCGCATGGCCAGCTGGTTTGCAAATAGTTCGTCATACGCAAGCCTGTCCCTCGCTTTATTGTCGTCGCGTTGATGAACGGTGGCCAGCGCGCTTCGCCAACTTGGCCATTTGCGCTGTTCAATCAGCCCCGAGTCGATCCATTCGGACAGAGTCGGGATGCGATCTTGCGCTTGTGCGACCAGCATCGACAAGCGGTTGCTCGTCAACCCTTCCGACAGCGGATAGACTGGTTCTATCAACGGTGGGGAACCTTTCCCGCCCGCTTCTGCAATATGATCAGGATGAACAATCTGTAGCTCATCGCCATAGCGCTCAAGCTTGCCAGAGACTATCCGCTCTGCCCCAATTGGCAGTTGCTTCCGGGCCCAGCCTCCATTTCGTCCGAAAAAGGTGAGCGTCAGATAATTTCCTTCGCCGTCAACGCCGTGAATGCGAAGCGGACTACGTGAGCTCCCGCCGCTACGATGGTCCGCTATAATCAACTGCACGATGATGTTGGTGCCAACATCCACCTCATCAATGCAGGCCACCCTTTTGCGATAGGTCCATCCGGCCGGAAAATGATATAACAGGTCTTTGACGCGCTTCAGGCCCAGCCGGTCCAACGGGCGCGCAATCCCCGGCCCTACGCCTTTCAGCGTTTCCACTTCAGCAAATAACGGATTGAGAATATCGGGCCGCATGACTAGGGGCACTATATAGGCCGCTGGCCATCATTCCACTATCTTCGAGACAAATCATGGACCGGGCATCCTATCTTCGCAAACTGCATTTTCGTGCCCACCATCGTGGCACGCGCGAAGCCGATGCAATAGTCGGCGGCTTTTTCGACAGCTATCATGCCCGATGGTCCGAAACGGATTTCGCCTGGTTTGAAGCTTTGCTTGAGGAACAGGATGTCGACATCATGGGCTGGGCGATGCGTACCCTGCCCGTTCCCGCCAAATGGGAAGGCCCGATGCTCGATTTGCTGATGCGGCTTGACTATATTTCGCTTCCCGTCGGACTGACCAAGGCCGATTGAACGCATGACTGATTTGCAGCGCATCTTGAAAGCGGATCGCCCGCTGACGCTGGCGTCGGTGCCTGCTGGATTCACGCCTCTGCTGGTCGCCGATCTCGCACGCGGGGCCAAGAGTGCGACGCTCTATATAGCGCCAGACGACGCGGCGATGCGCTCACTGGCAGAGACGATTCCCTTTTTCGCGCCCGAACTGGAAATCCTGCAATTTCCGGCCTGGGACTGCCTACCCTATGACCGCGCCTCGCCATCGACGGTGATAACCAGCCAGCGCATGGCGACGCTCAACGCGTTACAGCACCCGACCAAATCCAAGCGAATATTGCTGACCACTATCGGGGCAATGGTCCAGCGGGTTATTACACCGTTCCGCATTCGCCAGACTGGGGCGATCCTGGCCTCAGGTGTATCGATAAACCGCGAAAAGCTCGCGGGCCTGCTGCAAGCCAATGGCTATTTCAGAGTCGATACCGTCGCCGAGGCGGGCGAGTTTGCCATAAGAGGCAGCCTAGTCGATTTGATCCCGGCAGGCAGCGAGGACGGCCTACGGCTCGACTTTTTCGGCGACGAAATCGAAACAATCCGCCGCTTCTCGCCTCAAGACCAGCGGAGCATCGGTACCGTCGACCGGTTCGCACTTTTGCCTGCCGTCGAAACACTGATGGACGAGGATGCGGTTCGCCGATTCCGCACTCAATATCGCGACCTTTTTGGGACCACAGCGACCGGCGATCCGCTCTATCAGGCGGTATCGGAGGGACGCAGACTGGCGGGCATGGACCATTGGTTGCCCTTGTTTGAAGAGCGTATGGTCACTTTGCTCGACCATCTTGACAGCGGCACGCTGATCCTGCGTGATCAGGCGGCACTCGCAGCCGGTGAAGCGCGGTTTGAAGCGATTGCCGATTACCACGCCAACCGCGAAAAGGCCCAGTCCGCAAGCCCCGGCAGTTATCGACCGTTGGCGCCGGAAAAGCTGTATCTGACCAGCGAAGAGCTCGAAGCGTTGCTAGAAGCGCATAACAGCCATCTACTGACACCTTTTGCCGCACCGGAATCCGCAAACACCATCGATTTCGGCATTTCAGCAGGACGTGATTTTGCGCCTGAGCGGGCGCGCAAGGATAATGTCTATGAGGCGGTTGCCGCTTATCTGAAGGACAGCATCCGCGCTGGCCAAAAGGCCATCGTCGCAAGTTATTCGGCGGGCGCGCGCGAACGCCTCAAAGGCCTGTTGGCTGATCACGGCGCGCCCAAATTGGTGGAAGCTGATGGCTGGCAGTCCGCATTGGGAGTCGCAGCGGGTAAAGCCGCAGCAATGGTGGTTCTGCCAATCGACCACGGCTTTACCTCGCCAGATGTCGCGCTGGTTTCCGAACAGGACATATTGGGCGACCGCCTCGTCCGCCGTCGGAAGAACAAGAAGAGCGCCGATGCTTTCCTTGCCGAAATGGCAGCGCTTACACCGGGCGACCTGATCGTCCATGTCGAACATGGCATTGGGCGCTATGAAGGATTGGCGTCAATCCCGGTTGGCCAAAGCCCTCACGATTGCGTCGCGCTGACCTATGCAGGCGGTGACCGACTCTATGTTCCGGTCGAGAATATCGATGTCCTCTCGCGCTACGGCAATTCGGACGGGGCGGTAACGCTCGACAAATTGGGCGGTGAGGCTTGGCAACGGCGCAAAGCGAAACTCAAGGAACGCATAACAGCGATTGCCCATGAACTTATTCGAACCGCCGCCGAACGCGCGCTGCGGCCAGGAGCGTTAATAGAGGTCGAGGACGCGGGCTATGCTGCCTTTGTCGACCGTTTCCCTTATGCCGAAACCGACGATCAGGAACGGGTCATTGCCGAGGTTTTGGAAGACCTGTCGAGCGGCAAACCGATGGATCGCCTCGTATGTGGCGATGTTGGGTTCGGGAAAACCGAAGTTGCCATGCGCGCAGCATTTGCAGCCGCTATGGCCGGTTATCAGGTGGCCGTCATTGCTCCGACCACCTTACTCGCACGCCAGCACTATACCAATTTCGTCGAACGCTTTGCCGATACGCCATTGAAGCTTGGGCGGCTGTCGCGCCTCGTTCCGTCTGCCGAGGCAACTAAGACCCGTGACGGTCTGACCGACGGTTCAGTCGACATAGTCATCGGCACCCACGCCGTTCTCGCAAAATCGATCAAATTCCGGAAACTTGGCCTGGCTATCGTCGATGAAGAGCAGCGCTTTGGCGTGAACCATAAGGAACAACTCAAGGCGCTGAAGACCGATGTCCACATGCTGACGCTGACGGCAACGCCGATCCCCCGCACTTTGCAGATGGCGATGTCCGGTTTGCGCGAATTGTCGGTTATCCAGACTCCGCCGGTGGACCGTCTCGCCGTGCGCACTTATGTCATGCCATGGGATGAAGTCGTGATGCGTGAGGCTTTGCTGCGTGAGCATTATCGCGGCGGACAAAGTTTCTTCGTGGTTCCCCGCATCTCCGACCTAGCCGAGATCGAAGAATATCTGCGCCACCAAGTTCCCGAAGTGAAGTTCGTCACAGCGCATGGCCAGATGGCCGCTGGTGAAATCGAAGAGCGGATGACCGCATTTTACGACAAGCGCTATGATGTGCTGTTATCGACCACGATCATTGAAAGCGGGCTCGATATTCCCAGCGCCAATACGCTGATCGTCCATCGCGCAGATCGTTTTGGCTTGGCTCAGCTTTACCAGCTTCGCGGGCGCGTTGGGCGGTCAAAGGCGCGGGCCTATGCCTATTTGACCCAACCTGCCGATCGGGTGCTCAGCGAGACCGCCGAAAAGCGTCTCAAGGTGCTCAGCGACCTTGATACACTCGGTGCTGGGTTCCAGCTGGCCAGCCACGACCTCGACATAAGAGGCGCGGGTAATTTGGTGGGCGACGAACAGTCCGGCCATATCCGCGAAGTCGGGTTCGAGCTTTACCAGTCGATGCTCGAAGAAGCTGTGGTCGCCGTCCGCGCTGAGGCGCATGGCCTCGCCAAACCGCGTGACAGCTTCTCGCCACAAATCACCGTCGACGCGCCGATCCTGATTCCGGACGGCTATGTGCCCGACCTTTCAGTGCGCATGGCGCTATACCGGCGTCTCAACGATCTGGACGAAGCGCAGGATATTGAAGGCTTTGCTGCCGAAATGGCCGACCGTTTCGGCCCGATACCGGAGCCGACGCAAAACTTGCTTAAACTGATCGCCATCAAGCAGAATGCCTTGGTCGCCCAAGTTGCAAAAATTGACGTAGGGCCGCGCGGGGCACTGGTCAGTTTCCATGAAGACCGCCCGCCAAATGTTCCCGGACTACTGGCTTATGTCGAAAAGCTTGGTGCCGTGGCCAAGCTTCGTCCTGACAGCAAATTGGTCATTACTCGCAATTGGCCCGATCCCGCGAGCAAATTGAATGGTTGCCTGCAGCTATCTAAGGGCCTGGCCAATCTGGCTAAACGAGCCGCCTGACTCACTTTTGTTGCGCAGCAAATTCATGGAACTGTGCCGCAGTAAGGGGCGGCGATTTCAAGAACCCCTGAAAATAATCGCATCCTTCGTCACGCAGCATTTCCAGTTCGCCCTCTTTTTCGACGCCTTCAGCGATAATTTGCAATCCTAAGGCTTTGCCAAGTGCGATGATAGCGCGCAGCACAATACGGTCACGCGTGCTGCCCGCAATGTCCGCGGTCATCCCCTTGTCGATTTTCAAATAATCGAGCGGGAGGCTCTTCAGATACGACAGGCTGGAATAGCCGGTGCCAAAATCGTCGATGGCCACCCGAATGTTTTTGCTGCGCAGCATTTGCAATTGAGCAAGCGCCAGATCGAAATCATTGACGATGCTCTCCTCGGTCAGTTCGACAGTCAAATGCTCTCGCGGAAAGCCGATTTCTTTCAGCAATCCCAGCAATTTCCCGGCATGATCATCCGCCAACTCTTCGGCACCGAGATTTATCGACAGTCTAAGCGCAACATCCCCGCGCGGCCATTTTTCGGCGAGTTCCAATGCTTGTCGCTGGATGGTAAACGACAACTCTTCACGTAAATCACATCGATCCGCTACCGCAAATAATTCGCTGGCTCCGATTTCACCAAATTCCGGATGTGCCCATCTGGCCAATGCTTCGGCACCGACAAGCCTTCCAGAAGCAACCTCAAACTGTGGCTGAAAATGGATTGCGATTTCATCATTGGCCAATGCCTGCCTCAAACCCTTGTCCAAGCTCGCATTTTTCGTAGGATCTGATTTGCTGCTGCTATCGCCAAATTGATATTTGCGTCCTTTGCGCGAATAGGCGGATGCGAGCGCCGACGACGCCGCAGCTAGCAGGTCGATCCCTTTCTGACCCGGAGTGGATACTGCTACGCCTACACGGGCACTGATGTGCAATTCGCCATCTTGAATGGTCATCGGTGCGCCCAAAGACGCAAGTAGTTTGCGGGTGACCTGCTCAAGCTCTGCCCTTCGCGCATCGCTCTCTGCGACAATAAGAAATTCCCGACCCGGAAGCCTGGCTGCCACCACAGCACCCGCAAGCGAAGGTGCGAACAATCCGATCCGTCGGCCAATTTCCGCAATAACCGCATTGCCTGCCTCACGACCATGCAAGTCGTTGACTTGCTTTAGATCCCGGATACCAATCAGAAATAATACGACCCGGCGCATCGGGCTTGCTTCAAATGCGGATAGCCACAGCTGCGCATCGCGCGCAGGTGAAATCTTCATCTGGGTTACGGCTTTGGCGACATCCATCGCAACAGAATAGCAGCAAAGTCTTTCCTAACCATTGCCAGCATGCTTTGGGCCCGATAGGTCGGTGTCGATGCACGACAATTTTGGCCGAACCATAGACTATCTGCGCATTTCGGTGACCGACCGGTGTAATTTCCGGTGCACCTATTGCATGCCCGAGCATCAACAATTCCTACCGCGCAGCGATTTACTGGATTACACAGAGATTTCGCTGATCGCAGCACGCTTCATTCAACATGGCATTCGCAAAATACGGTTGACCGGCGGCGAACCGCTTGTGCGGCGCGACATCGACATTCTGATCCGAGAGTTGGGTCGGCACGTAAAGTCGGGCGCGCTCGATGAATTGACGCTTACCACCAATGGTAGCCGGTTAGAGCAATATGCCCCTATGCTGGCACAAGCGGGTATCCGGCGTATCAATGTCAGCCTCGACAGCCTGGATAGCGCAAAGTTCCAGTCCATCACACGCGGCGGTAGTTTGCAGCAGGTGTTGGCAGGTCTTCAGGCTACCCGAGCCGCAGACATTGCAATACGAATAAACATGGTCGCGCTTCGCGGTTTCAACGAAACTGAATTACTGGATATGGCGAATTATTGCGCCGAAAACGGTTTCGATCTTGCGCTGATTGAAACGATGCCTTTGGGCGACGGCGTAGCCGGTCGCACCGACAGCTTCATATCGCTGCGAGATTTCTTACGTCCATTGCAGGAGCGGAATGAACTGATTCCGGACGAACATGTAACAGCTGGCCCCGCGCGCTATTATCGCGTCGAACCCTTGGGCCTCAGACTTGGCATGATTACGCCCATGACCCACAATTTCTGCGGCGATTGCAATCGCTTGCGCCTGGCAAGCGATGGTAAGGTGCATATGTGCCTCGGCTCCGAATTATATGTCGATTTCCGCGAAGCAATTCGGGCCGGAGGATTGGACGCTGTCGATAGGCTGTTGCAAAAAGCGCTTCGCCTAAAGCCGGAAAGGCACGACTTTGAAGCACAGATGGAGGACAGGAATTTGCGGCTGCATCGTCATATGAATGCGACCGGCGGATGAGTCGCTTTCCAAAACTCGCCCTGCTAGCTTCACCAGGTGAGCCCGCCCGCAAGGCAGAGAAGCAACTGCGCGAGATTCATGAGTTTGTACCCATCGAAGAAGCCGATGCAGTCATAGCATTGGGTGGCGACGGGTTCCTTCTGCAACTGCTGCACCGCCTGCTCGAACAACGGCGCGACCTGCCCACCTATGGCATGAATTTGGGGACCATCGGTTTCCTGATGAACAACTGGCATCCCGACGATTTGCTCAACCGGTTAGAGCGGGCCAAAAGCGTCACCGTCATGCCTTTGATGGCAACTATCGAGGCAAGCTCAGGACAGCGCTTCACCCTTCCCGCCATCAACGAAGTATCTCTACTGCGAGAAACGCGGCAGGCTGCAAAACTGCAGATCGACGTCAATGGTCGCACCGTTCTGGATGAACTGATTTGTGATGGCGTTCTTGTTGCGACCCCAGTGGGCTCGACTGCATATAACCTCTCAGCCAATGGCCCGATCCTGCCACTCGACAGTTCACTGCTTGCATTGACTCCCATCAGCCCCTTCCGCCCCCGCCGCTGGAAAGGTGCTATCCTGCCCGATCGCTATGTGGTCAAACTGACGATATTGGAAAGCTCGAAGCGCCCGGTCAGCGCGGTCGCCGACCAGCGCGAAATTCGCGATATCGCATCGGTTGAGGTCGCTCTGGACCGCAACCGGTCACTCACTTTGCTCTTTGATCCCGAACATGCGCTCGATGATCGCATCGCGATGGAACAATTTATTACCTGACCACTTGCTTTTTGTTTCAGGCCAAGCCATAGGCGCGCCTGCCCGATGTCATCGGGCTGCTCCCCGGTAGCTCAGCGGTAGAGCAATCGACTGTTAATCGATTGGTCGGCGGTTCGAATCCGTCCCGGGGAGCCAGATTTTCTCGTGAAAAATCAATAGGCCTGCATCAGCAGCCTGATGGCTGCATAGCCGACCAGCAGGGCAGTGATCCGACGCAGCCATTTAGGCGGAATAAGCTGGATGCCGATATGGGTTCCAATTTGTCCGCCGATCAATACGGCCAGCAAAAGCGGCCAATATGTCAGTGCCGGTTCTACGAATGATTGCGGTCCATGTTTAATCAACTGCCCGGCAAGCCCCGTGATCGAATTTACCAAAATGTAGAGCGATGCGAAGGCAGCAATCCGCTTTTCCTCCGCCCAATGGATGAGGTGCAGCGCAGGCGCCATGAAAATACCACCCCCGATGCCCGATAGACCCGCCAACAAGCCTACCGCGCCTGATAGTGCGAGCAGAACAGGTTTTGGGACTTTGGTCTCCGGTAGGCGATCCTGAGGCAGAATCAGCGCGAAGGCCGACAGCAACAAGGTGCACCCTAAGATGGCGAGAAAGGTGGTTTCCTCGAGCGGCGTCAAGCCACCCAGGAAAGCCAAGGGCGCCGACACCACCAGCAATGGCAGCACTGCTTTCCATTCGAGGAGTCCGGCCCGCCAAAAGCGGAACGTACCACCGGTAACAACAACGATATTGCAGCATAAAGAAATGATCGGGATCAGCCTTGGCTCAATCCCGCTCAATGACAGCAGCGCTGTATAGGACGATCCTCCGCCAAATCCGACGGAGGCGTAGATGAGCGCGATCAGGCCGAATAAAAGAGCCAGGATCACGCTCAATACCTAATCATGCCTTATAGGCACCGTGGCAGTGCTTGTACTTCTGCCCCGATCCGCAAGGGCACGGATCATTACGCCGAATTTCCGGATTGCCTGCAAATGGATCGCCTTCAGCCGGATTGGTCGCAACTTGCCGCGCCGGAATCGACGCCTTGATAAGCCCCATATCGGCCGCATCAATGTCATCACTGTCATCTTCGCCCGTCAACGGATCAAAATGTGTGGTTAGGAAATCGGGCAGTTCGGGCAGCTCGCCTGCAAATTCGGGCGGCTCCACACGGAACTCGTTTGTCAGGACCGTCTTGACGATATCTTCGCGAATAGCAGACAGCATCCGCTCAAACAGGCCAAAGCTCTCCTGCTTATATTCATTAATCGGGTTTTTCTGCGCATACGCACGCAGATAGATGACCTGACGCAGAGCATCGAGCGTCGCCAGATGCTCTTTCCAATGGTGATCGAGATTTTGCAGCAGGATTTGCTTTTCGATTTGCCGGAACAACACAGGATCGATCGCTGCACGCTTTTCGGCGAGCTTCGCTTCTGCAGCTTCGGCCAAGCGGGCCTCTACGGTTTCCGGTTCGAGCGATTCTTCCGTCAGCCAGCCGTCGATGTCCGGCTGCAGTCCCAGAATTTCGCTGACCTGTCTTTTCAGGCCATCCACATCCCATTGTTCGGGATAGGTTTCAGGCGGGCAATTTTCGCCGACAATATTGTTGACCGTTTCGTGCAACATATCATCCAGCACATCATCAACCGCCTCTGCATCCATGATGTCGCTGCGTTGTTCGTAAATGACCTTGCGCTGGTCGTTCATGACATTGTCATACTCGACCAACTGTTTGCGCACGTCATAGTTGCGCGCTTCGACCTTACGCTGCGCCGTTTCGATCGCCTTAGAAAGCCATTTGCCACCGATGGCTTCGCCATCTTCCAGACTGTTGTTCATCATGCGCGCAAACAAGGTCTCCGAACCGAATATGCGGAGGAGATCGTCTTCCAGGCAGAGATAGAAGCGCGACAGGCCAGGGTCACCCTGACGCCCTGAACGGCCGCGCAACTGATTATCGATGCGACGGCTTTCGTGGCGTTCTGTCGCCAGCACGAACAGACCGCCTGCTTCAAGCACCTTTGCTTTTTCAGCTTCGATTTCGGCCGTAATCTTTGCCACTGCGGCATCCCGTTCCGGGCCTTCGGGCATATCGCTCAATTCGCCTTCGACACGGAACTCAAGGTTGCCGCCCAATTTAATGTCGGTTCCGCGACCGGCCATATTGGTAGCAATAGTCACTGCCCCGAGGCGCCCGGCCTGGGCCACAATATGCGCTTCCTGTTCGTGGAAGCGTGCGTTCAGAACGGCGTGTTCGACGCCTTCCTTGTTTAGATAGTCGCTCAGCAGCTCCGATTTTTCGATCGACACCGTGCCAACCAGAACTGGCTGGCCGCGCTCGTTCGCTTCACGAATTGTCTTTGCAATCGCCGCAAATTTATCTGCGGTATTTTTGTAAAATTCGTCATTCTCGTCGATACGCTGCACCGGAACATTGGTCGGAATTTCAACGACATTGAGTTTATAAATGTCGAAAAATTCCTGCGCCTCGGTCGCGGCCGTACCGGTCATGCCCGAAATTTTCGGATACATGCGAAAATAGTTCTGGAAGGTAATCGTAGCCAGTGTTTGGTTTTCCGGTTTGATACGGACACCTTCCTTGGCTTCGACGGCTTGGTGCAGGCCATTGGACCAGCGGCGTCCGTCCATCATGCGACCGGTAAATTCGTCGATGATGATAACCTCGTCATCCTTGACGATATAGTCGGTATCGCGCTTAAACATCGTATTGGCCTTCAGGGCCTGGTCGAGATGGTGCACGACCTGGGTATTCTCGAAATCATACAGGTTGGTACCGACGATCAAGCCAGCACTTTCCAGCAGCCGTTCGGCCTTTTCGGTACCGTCTTCGGTCAGGATGACACTGCGCTGTTTTTCGTCTTTCTCATAATCGCCTTCATCGAGTTGAAGGACAACCTCGTGAACCGCCTTGTACAATTCCGACTTGTCGTCGGTTGGTCCGGAGATAATGAGCGGGGTTCGTGCTTCATCGATCAGGATCGAGTCGACTTCGTCAACAATTGCGTAGTTAAAGGGGCGCTGCACCATCTGCGCGCGCTCATGCTTCATATTGTCGCGCAGATAATCAAAGCCGAGTTCATTATTGGTCGCGTAGGTGATGTCGCAATTATAGGCGGCACGACGTTCATTTTCCGACAGGTTGGGAACTATCACCCCAGTGGTCAGGCCAAGGAAGCCGTATATCTGACCCATCCATTCGGCATCGCGCTTGGCCAAATAGTCGTTGACCGTCACGACATGAACGCCCTTACCCTCGATGGCATTCAGATAGGTCGCGAGTGTTGCGACAAGCGTCTTGCCCTCACCTGTCCGCATCTCGGCGATTTCACCGCGATGCAGCACGATGCCGCCGACCATCTGCACGTCGAAATGGCGCATTCCCGTTACACGCTTCGAAGCCTCGCGTACCGTGGCGAATGCTTCGGGCAAGATGTCGTCCAGGGTTTCGCCAGCCTCAAGTCGTTCGCGAAAAAGCTGGGTCTGGTTTTTCAGATCTTCGTTCGAAAGTCCTGACAATTGGTCTTCAAAAGCATTGATTTTGGTGACGATTTTCATCGTCTTTTTGACGTAACGGTCGTTGGACGAGCCAAAAATGGACTTGGCGATAGTGCCGAGCATGGGTAACCCCTTAAATATAAATGTGAAATACGCCCAACCGATAGCGGGCGGTGCAAATGGGAAACGCGCGAAAAATCAGCGCAAAGACCGCCTATTTATGTGCGCGGTCAGCCCGAGAAACGGGTGTCGATGCCGGCATCGCATCGTCTGGAACCAAATATGTAGAGCGAAAATCGGAAGGCGATGCCGCTGCGCGTGCAAATGTGCCCTGACTGTCTGCCGACACCGCAACGACCGTCGCATAAGCTTCTGCCAGCGCGACCGATGACGCAGTGCTGGTCGGCGAAGCTGCCTCAACCGGCCGCGCAGCTTCCGCGGCTGAAAAGCCAGTTAGCAGAGCGAGGAAGTAAAGCAGCAATCGCATTGAAGACATGTTTCCAGTGTTGGGTGCCATATAAGTAGATGGCATCTCATAGTCCATCCCTAACCCATTTGGGTTAACGGAGTGACCTAGTCCGCTTCCGAAGCAGCAGGTGTGCCGCTCCACTCTTGGTGTGCGATTTCGAACTTGAGTATAACGCGTCGCGGTTCATTTCCGCCCTTTTCGTTCGCAAAGGGTTTGATTCGACTGGTTGGCGGATTCTTGCACAATTGGTCGGGTGAAAATACGCCTTTCGGCAGAAAACCAAACTCACCCTTAAATTCGGACTGGCAATTGGCCAATTTACCATCGCTATCGAAATCCAGCGTCAGCGTTATCATCCCTGGTTTTTCAAAAGGGTTGCGTTCGGTAATTGGCCGTGGCGGAAGACCAAAGCTCCCTTTAGGCAGTCGCCAGTCAAAACTATGCGCACTTACCCCCTCTACTGCATAACCATCGCGGGCTGCTGCCGGATTAAACTTCCATTTCCGTGCCAAATCACAAGACTTTTGGTCCAATGAAGTGTGACCGCTTGTTTTCGCAATAGTGCAAACCACCACTGATCCGGTCGGACTGACGCCGAGCGCAACCTCCGTACGCCCTTGGAATCCTTCAGCCAATGCATCCGCTGGATAGTCACTCTCCTTTATTTGCAATTGTTTGAAATCGGCAATCTTGGGCGGCCTTGGAAAGCTGCGATCGGCAATCGTCTGGGACGCCGAACTGAATATTGTCGGTATCTGCCAGCGCACCCGACTCGACCATTCTCCTTCAATCGCGGCACCCTTTTCATCTTGCGCCGGATAGAATGTTCCACGCCTCATGATATTGTTACAGGTGGCTTCATCAAGATCGGCATGTCCACTTGCCTGGGTGACGGAGCATGCAGTTGGATTACCGCTGGCATCAATCAACACCTTGAAGCCAGTAGTTCCTTCGCGACGCTCGGATAATGCCTTAGTAGGATAATCGTTGGTGGTCGCCCATGCGCCGGGATTGTTTTTGGGAATAGCGACAGATTTTTGTCCCCTGGTTGGCGGCGCGGGTATTGCATTCGGAACTGGCGGCGCGGGAATGTTGACGACGGGAACGGTTACTATCGGCGCATCCAAAGGCGCCGCCACCGATGCAACAATTGCGGCACCAATCCAAAACAAGTAGGGCATCAAAAAATTCTCCTGAAACAATGCAGCGTTTCTAATAAAGGCAGTTCAAATTGTTAGTAAAATCTCCATTGGCCACTCCCTTTCCCGAAATGCCCGAAATTGCGGGTGCGACCAAACGCGTCGCGAAGGCGCGTTATAAGGAATGGGATCGCTGCGACCTGACCTATATCGAATTTGCTACCGGAACGGCGGTTGCGGGTGTGACGACGCGTAACATCTGCTGCTCGTCAGAGGTCGAGTTGTGCCGCGATAATTTGAAAGGCGGCCGGGCGCGTGCATTGGTCGTCAATGCCGGAAACAGCAACGCCTTTACTGGCTATCGCGGACGCGATGCGGTTGAAGCCATTACTCGGCAGGTTGCAGCACATCTGGGCTGCGCTGCAACCGAAGTCTTTGTTTCCTCGACCGGTGTTATCGGTGTGCCATTGCCTAAAGACAAAGCCGAGGCCGGGTTAAAGGCGGCTTTTGGCGCGTCGGTTTGCAGCTGGCAGGATGTGGCTGACACCATCGGCACAACCGACACCTTTGCCAAAGGCGCAAAAGCCAGCGCGATGGTTGGCGATACCCGTGTTGAAATCATCGGTGTCATCAAAGGCAGTGGCATGATCGCGCCGGATATGGCCACAATGTTGGGCTATATATTTACCGATGCAGCGGTCGAACCCGCTTTCCTTCAGCAATTGTTGGTCGAAGCGAACGGCTCGACGTTCAATTGCATCACGGTTGATAGCGATACATCGACCAGCGACACGGTGCTCGCTTTCGCAACCGGTAAGGCCGACAACACACCGCTAGCATCTTTCAATGATGTGGGGGCAGATGCGTTTGCATCGGCATTGCATGATGTGTGCCGTCAGCTAGCGCATCTGGTCGTGCGCGACGGCGAAGGCGCACAGAAGTTTATCGAAATTTCGGTTACGGGTGCCGTTTCTGACGAGAGCGCAAGGCGCATCGGACTCGCGATCGCCAATTCGCCACTGGTTAAAACCGCGATTGCGGGCGAAGATGCCAATTGGGGACGTATCGTCATGGCTGTCGGCAAAGCAGGCGAGCCCGCGGATCGTGACAGGCTGTCGATAAGCTTTGGCGCGACGCCGGTCGCGCTAAATGGTCTGCCCGTTGAAGGCTTTGACGAGACACCGGTGACGGCGCATCTAAAAGGCCAAGAAATCCAGATTGGCGTAGATATCGGCCTTGGATCAGGTCACGCAACCGTTTGGACGTGCGACCTGACCCATGGCTATATCAGCATCAATGCGGATTACCGAAGTTAAAGCGCAGCTTCCAGCCAGCCCTTGATGGCAGCCTTGGGGGCAGCGCCCACCTTGGTGTCGACAATCTTCCCATCCTTGAACAGGATCATCGTTGGAATGCCGCGCACACCATATTTGCTGGGTGTATCGGGGTGGTCGTCGATGTTGAGCTTTGCGATGGTAACCTGATCGCCCAGTTCTTCGCTGATTTCCTCAAGGCTGGGGCCAATCATCTTACACGGGCCGCACCATTCGGCCCAGAAATCGACCAATACGGGTTTGTCCGAAGCCAAAACATCGGTGTCAAAATTGTTATCGCCAACTGCTTTCGTCGCCATTGGATATCTCCTTAGTTGGTGTTGAATCTATTGTCCCTGCCCTGCACTTGCAAGCACCGAGCCGCAAAGATTTGCTTGTCCGCTCAAGAGGCGGGTTTGTAGGGTTCCAGATCGGCGGCAGTCAAAGTCAGCAAATGGGGCTCGTACGTATAAAGTAAAGCGGCTTCAACGCGCCGGTCAGGAAAGATTTTCTCGAGAGCAGCAACATAATGCGCCATTTGCCGCAATTGCGAAACAGGCACCTTTTCTGAGGTTCGCGGCACAAAGCGCCCCGATTTGAAATCGACTATTTGGACATATGCTTCAGTTACGACCAAACGGTCGATACGCCCTGTAACTACGGTTTCCCCGACTAATGCGGCGATGGGCACTTCTGCCCGCGCGGTGGGCGAAAATATCTCAGACCATCTGTCGTCTTCGAGCACGGTGGCAGCTTGGCGGATCAGTTCCTGATGATCATGCGCGCCGGATTTGTCGCGCAGGGCGAGCCAGCGAGCGGCATCGTTCGCAAAGCTGTGGGCACGATTACCTTCAACCCGTTCAAACAGGCCGTGCAACAACTTACCGCGCTCTGCCGCAATACGGATTTTTTCGATAGCCGGCGCGTCACCAATATCGGCGTCGTCGATTCTTGAAGGGGCGAGAGGTCTTGGCGGTCGAGCCTCCATGGGAGCGGGCGAAAAAAGCCATGCGGGTGTTTCCGAGGCGGCGACCTCGACTGCGGCAGTGATGTCTGTTGACGCAACGCTGCTCATCTTTCCCTCCAGGCGCATGGTGCTACCCCAAAGCGACGATGCTTCCCACTCATGTCCGAGCCGGTTGAATGCGGCTTCCAGAATTGGATACCAACTGTTTTCGGTCTTGGACTTCGACCCGAGACTACCAGTCAAAATCAGACGCTCTTCGGCCCGCGTCAGTGCCACGTAAAGAAGGCGGTTATGCTCTCTGAGTTCTTCTACTTTATGGCTGTCGTGCAGGACACCAAGCTGCCCGATTCGCAGCGCTGTACCAAAAGGCAGGATCGGCAATTCTGCCCCGTGGTCCAATTTTAACGACAGCCCCGATCCCGACCCACGCGATTTCAGGGGATCGGTCGCAATGTCAGCGAGGATAACGACTGGCGCCTGCAACCCCTTGGCTCCATGCACAGTCATGATCCGGACTTCGCCCGCAGAAACCAGCCCTTCGCGTTTTATTTCGCCATTATCGCGTTCGAACCAGTCCAGAAAATCCTGCAGCGTGCCTCCACCATCCTGCGCAAATTGCAGGGCAATGTTCAGCAGTTCCTCTATCGGAACCAGCGTCTCATTTCCGAGCCGTTCGGCAAATTTACGCCTGCCTTGGGTCGGCCCCGAAAGGATAGTTTCAAGAAACGCATAGGGAGAAGTAAAGTCCGCCTCCGCCAGCATGTCCCTCAAGGGACGCAGATCATTTTCCAATACCGCCTGACTGCGCAAATGGTTCCACAAAGCCTCGCCTTTTGCGCGATAGCCATGGTCGAGAAGCTGTTGCTGTGACCAGCCCATCAATGGAGACACCAGCAAACAGGCAAGGCTCATGTCATCACCCGGCTGCAGCACAAAGCGGATTGCAGACAGCAGGTCCTGCACCGCCAATTGCTCGCCCAGCAACATCCTGTCGATCCCAGCGACTGGTACGTTCAGCGCGTGCAGCCTCGCGACGATCAGGGCAGCAAGGTCCGAACGCTTGCGCAACAGCACCAAGATATTGCCCGGCTCCAAAGGCTTTTCGGTGCTGGTCAAATAAGGCTTTTCGTCGATCAGTTGCTTGATGTGCGTCGCCAGTTTTTCCGCAAGTTTGCGTTTTTCGGCGCTGACCCATTTCTCCTCGTCACCGTCGGAGTCTTCGTCTTCATCGTCGCCGGAACGGACAAGACCGAATAATTCGACCATGCCGCTGTCGGGATTATCGCTTTCATGATCTGGCACAATTTCGTCGAGCCCTAAGCCCTGGTGCCCGATTTCCTCGATAGCCTTGTTGACGAAAGACAGGATGGGCTGGGTCGAGCGGAACGATTGGGAAAGCGTGAGCTTTTTAAGCTCTCCGCCACTGTCAGAGAGTTTTTGGCCAAAGCGGACACCAGCGTCCCGATATTTTGCAGGGTCGGTGCCTTGAAATCCGTAAATCGCCTGTTTGAAGTCGCCCACTGCAAATATAGTTCGCGCACGATCAGCTTTTTGTCCGCTGCCGGTGAAAAAATCGTCGGCCAGCGCGTCGACAATATCCCATTGTGGCTGATTGGTATCCTGCGCTTCATCGATCAATATATGGTCTATCCGCCGGTCGAGCTTGAATCGGACCCATTCGGCCATCCGGCCCTGCCGCAGCAGCTCCGCCGTCTTTTCGATCAGGTCGTCAAAATCAACCAGTCCTTGCGCATGCTTGGCAGCAACATAGCGAGCAGCATAGGCTTTTCCGACAAGTAGGGCTGATGCCAGACGATCCGCATATTTCAATAATTCGCGGCGGTCGAGCAAGCGTCGGCACCATTGCAAAGCAGCAAGCGCGAGCGCTTCAAAAGCTGCGATATTCTTGGGCCCCTGCTTTACAAGAGTTCCCTCTTTGGTTGCCCAGCAGCTATGCAGTTCTTCCAACTTACTGACGCGGTCTTCAGTGGAAGACGCCAGCCAGTCCGCGATTTTTGTAGCACGGTCCAATCCCGTTTTGGTATTCCACTGGCGGTTGCAGTCCGCCACCGTCAAAAGCAGATTGCGATCTATGATGTCATCACTGCACTGGTTTTGCATGATTTCATCAATGGTGCCCGTTTCGGTTTCGCCAACAAGGTAACGGGCAAAAACCAACGCGCCGTCGTCTTCGGGAACCTTGCCAACGGCGTTTGAATGTTGTGCACAACGGTTCAGAAAATTCCATGCCCCGTCTTCCCCCAGATCAAGGCTCAATTGCTGCAGTTTCGTCAGGATCCAATCATTGGATTGCGTCTCTGCCTCGGTCACCAGGTCCGAAAGAACCTCGCGCTGCAATTCGCGCCTTTTACGGTCATCAATAGGTTCGAACCCGGGGGCGATACCCGCCTCTTCGGGAAAACTGCCAAGCAGTGACTGGCAGAAACTGTGAATTGTCATGATCTGCAATCCACCGCCCGGGGCGTCGAGCACTTGTGCAAAAAGTTCGCGCGCTTTCGCCTGCATTTCGGGGCCATGATCGGCACCGATGGCTATCAAATCGCTTGCAAGTAGCGGGTTCTTCATTTGCACCCAGCCCGCCAAGATGCGGTTGATGCGTTCCTCCATTTCGGCAGCGGCGGCCTTGGTGAACGTCAGGCACAAAATCTGTTCGGGACGCGAACCGGCCAGCAGCAAACGGATCACGCGCGCGGTTAAGACCTGCGTTTTGCCAGAACCTGCAGAGGCACTAAGCCAGACGCTTTCCTCTGGCTCTGTGGCCAGCAATTGGGCAGGCTTTAGCTTTTGGAGCGGCTTTATTTCGCTGTCAGACGACATCATCATCGTCCTTCCAGTCAGTGTTCCCCATCCATTCAGCCAAACGCATCAGTTGGTCATAATCTTTGTACGGGGCATATTCCGGTTTGAGTTTGGCTGTGAACGGATCGTTTCCGGTGATCCAACGCGATATCGCCTGACGCGCTTGCGTTTCCGCAAATGCAGCGAATTTGTCTGCGTTTGGCTCGTCTTCATTCGTCTTTTTGGTAAAAGGTGTCTCTGAATAGCCGAAGGGAATATCAGTGCCCTTTCGCTTGGAGCGTGAAAGCGACCAATATTCGTAATTCGCCACCTCCCCATCTGCGCCCTCAATCCCGCCCGTCTCGGCCATAAGTCCCGCAAGTCCGAGTTGCAGCGCATAGCCGACACGAACCCGCTTTTTGGGCGGCGGACTTCCGGTCTTGTAGTCAACGATCACCAGTCGGCCGTCTTCCTGACGATCCACCCTGTCGATACGGCCATGGACAAGGATATTGTCGATTTCGACACGGCCTTTTTTCTCAGTGACTGCAATCGTTCTTTTGTCTTCAACCCTTTGGCGCAGGGTTTCGCTGGCAATCCAGCTCAATGCCGCACTTATCCGTGGTTGCCACAACATCCGCAAGGCTGGGTGCAATGCGGGATTGGCCAGCATAGCCTTGGCGCGCGCCGTTAGAGCATCCGGATCGCAGTCATCTTCTTCGGCCCAAAGCTGAAGTAAATCATGTACTGCACTCCCTTTCCAAGCGGAATCGGGTTCAGCAGCAACGGCTTTCAGCGGCGAAAGGCCCAATATGTTGCGCGCGTAAAAGGCAAATGGATCGGCCTTCAGGACATCCATTTGCGTGATGGAAATATCGACCTTTCGTTGCTCTCGCGATGGGCTGGGCACTGGCCGTGCATAAGGCTTGTGCTTGATCTGCGGCGCGTCAAGCTGATTGGCAAAATGTCTCGCACGCTCCTCAATCTGCAAGTTGGGTCCCAAAAAGGCTTGGAGGCGCAGCAAGAAACGCGATGCGATCGTGGGTCCGGATCGGTCACGCTGCGCCCGGGTAAGCACCACTTCGGTCGCCCCCAAAGCCGAGGCAAGATCGTGTGCTGAAAGCCCGATATTCCGTTCCAATCCCGGCAAACCCAAATCGCGGCGAAGGCGCGGTGCCAGCCACGGGTCCGGCTGCGGCAATTGCGGCCAGCTACCTTCGTTCAATCCTGCACAAATGAGTAGATCCGCAGACTGCAGTCGCGCCTCGAGCAAACCATAGATCGATACGCGAGGATGGGTTCCAAATGCAGGGCGTATTGTCTGCATGGAAATCATATCACGCACAATTACAGCGACCGCTGCACCTTTGGTATCGTCAAATACCGAAAGGTCGCGCGACTGGATATCGGTCAATATATCGGCAAGCGCACGACCAGCAGGACCTTTCCAGATCGCCCCATCAGACAATTCACTCGCCAGCGCCGCGACCGCTTTCACCTTATCGGCAAAGCTGCGCATGTGATCAAAATCATAAGATTGCAGGCGCTTCTCTGTTTCCGCCCACCAGCCATATAGAGCGGCATCCTTTTCGGATCGGCTGAATTTTGCTCGCATAGCATCCCTGATGCCAGCGATGCCAAGTCCAAGCCTCGGCCCCCTTAACGCCTGATCCAGTTGGCGAACATTTTCCAGCCAAGCAAGGCGAGCGTCGCCCGCTGCAACCAGCGGATGTTTGAATACAGCCAGCAACGCGACTGGATCAAACTGACCGGCCAACATGTCGGTTATGGCCAGCAACAGGACACCGGACGGGGTCTGCGTCAAAGGCACGCCGGCACTGTCGTCCGCGTCAATATCCCAGCGTTTCAGTTGCGCCGACACACGCAATGCAATTTCACGATCGGGAGTAACCAATGCGACACGTCGCGCCGGGGTTTCCAGCGCCTCCCGTATCAAAACCGCGATGACTTTGGCTTCTTCTGCACTGTCCGCGCAAGACATCAGCCGAACATTGGTTAGCTTTTTCCGTGACGCCGGCAGTTCTTGCCAATTTACAGTCTGCGTCGCTGCGCAAAAAATGTCGGCGACCGCCATTTGCACCTCAGCCCCGTGGGCAGATGGTTCGTTCAGGGCCAGGCTTGAAACTTCAGACCGATTGATATTCATCCTGTGAAGCAACAGTTTCAGATGATATTGCGGATGGGTTTCTTGCTGTCCGGGAGGGTCGGAGCCGTCGTCACGCTTTTCCAATGAACCGAGAGCATCCCATTCGGCAGCGGGCATTTGAAGGTCGACATGCGGCAGAATGACGCGGCCGCTGGGCAATACTGCAACTTGGCGCAGCAAACTGGCAATCGCCGGGGCCGCCGTCGATATTCCCACCGCCCAGACTGATCGATTGTCACTTTGCTGTGTCAGTCGACTGGCCAGTCGATCCAGCAACATGTTTCGCCGTGCAGCCGGGTTCAGCAGACCAAGCTTGCTCAGTTCGGATTGATACGCTTCAGCCAGCAACAGCAAATCGGCATAGGCGCTTTGCCAATGTTCGGCGAGGTCGTGACTTTGGTGATCTGTTTCAATCTTCGCGACCGGGACGCCTTCAATCTCAAGCTGGTCGACCGTTTCCATCAATAGGCGAGCCAGATTCAGTGCTTCGGCAGCGCTTAACTGCGGCCTTCGATTGCGCACCAAGCGCGTCAACAGCAGCTGGCGTTCTAGATCACCGATGGCAGGGGGGATCAGCTCACCGTCACCGAGCGGATCAAGGAGCGGCCCTAAGGCTTCATCCAGCGCAAGGTCACCTATCGCAGCCATACGCGGCAAGATCAGACCTTGTTCAGCGATACGGACGAACGCAGAGGTCATAGCTGCAATCGCCCTGTTATTGGGGAGCAGCAACAATATATCGGCCAGTGCCATGCGGTCGGCGCGATAGCGACCGGTTAGTTCAAGCGCGACGGCCGACGAAATATCGGTCCCAATCGGAACCGTGAAGACATTCGGAGATCGATGTTCAGCCATGCACTGCCAGCGCGGCTTCGGTCGGAGCTATGGCCTGCGGCGATCCGATATCAAACCAGTCGCCTTCGTGCACTAGTCCGAACAGCCGCCCTTCGGCGATTGCCCGATCCCACAAAATATTGGTCGAAAAAGGCCCTTTAGGAGCATCCCGCAAGAGACGATGGCTTATCAACTGGTTGCCAGTGTAGACATAGGGCGCGCTGTCGCGTTGTCCGCGGCGAACCAGCCGGTTGTCGTCATCAAGAGAAAAATCACCGTTCCCCGGATGCTGATAAGCATTTTGGCGCGGGACGATGAGCAACAGGCCATCCATTCGGTCGCCGTCCCACGCCTGTGCCAAACGCTTGAGACCGTGGTGACCGATCGCTTCGGTCCAGATGGCATCGCTATTGAGGCAGTAAAATGGTTCTGCTGCGATAAGGCCTTGGGCTTTCACCAAACCGCCGCCGGTTTCCATCAGCAAGTCACGCTCGTCTGAAATAGTGACCTCAAGGTCGGCAGCCTGCTTGGCAAGGTGCGCCTCAACCTGTTCGGGCAGATAATGCACATTGACCACAACCTTGGAAATGCCCGCATCTCGTGCCTTATCGAGCACATGGTCGAGCAGGGTTTTTCCTGCGACTTCGACCAGCGGCTTTGGCTTGCGCTCGGTCAGCGGGCGCATCCGCGTGCCCAGACCGGCCGCCATAATCATCGCGCTGTCAACTTTCATGCGATGCTGTCCGGTGACGTGCGTCGAACTTCATCAGGGATTGTTGTGTCGAACCAATGTTTCAAATCGGCAAGCCCCGGATGTTGCAGATCACGTTCCAGAAGGCCCCACATACGAGGCAGGAAATTCAGATACCGCGCCTTACCATCGCGTTTCCACAGTCTGGTGAAAATGCCGACTATCTTGGTGTTTCGTTGTGCGCCCAGCAACGCGTAATGCAGGTCGAAGTCATATTCCGGCTTTGCAACGCTTTTGTAATAGAGCAGCATCTCGATTTCGAGTTCTTGGGATACATCGCGCCTTGCATCTTGCAAAAGAGACACAAGGTCATAGGCAGGATGTCCAGCCAATGCGTCCTGAAAATCGATCAGACCCTGCGACCCGTCTTCAAGCAGCATGATGTTTTCAGCATGATAGTCCCGCAATGCAGTCACCTGCTGCCATTCCGGTCCGCTTATCGAAGCTAGCGCGGCTTTCCATAGCGCTTCAAATTCCTCACGATCAAAAGCGACACCCATCGCTGGAAGATACCATTCAACCAGAAGATCGACTTCGCGCAAGTAGGCCGCGAAATCATAGGGTGCGAGCTTGGCGACCGGAGCCTTTTCAAGATCGATTAATGTAGCAATCGCATGACGATAAATCTGCATTTCATCTTCGGGATGGTCATCCAGAAATTCCCGCATTCGGGTGTTGCCAAAATCTTCGATCAGGACAAGACCACGATCTAAATCTGTGCCGTAAACAACCGGCGCCCGAAAACCCTGTTCAACCAGATATTGAGCGACATGCAGGAACGGCTTGGGATCTTCGTGCGGCGGCGGCGCATCCATAAGCATCGCAGTGGAACCGTCGGATTTGCGAACGCGGAAATAGCGTCGGAAAGAAGCATCACCTGCAAGCGGCTCGATCGCAGCGCCGCCCCATCCGCAGCCGGTCAAAAAGTTATCTGTCCCTGCGGGTATTTGCGCAGCCGTCAATTTCACATCCCTTTTTCGTTGATTGTCACTTCGCGACTGCCGTCGGCCAACGGCGTAATGGTAATTGCGACGTCCACGCGCAGAAGCGCTTGGCCTCCCATTTCTGGCCATTCGACCAGTTTCAAGCTCGCTTGATCGTCAAAAAGTCCAAGCTCGTACAACTCGCCGGGAGCTTTTAGCCGATACAGGTCTGCATGGACAACCGGCATCCGCATCGCCGGCTCATCATATTCGTGGATAATCGCGTAGGTCGGGCTAGACACATCCCCGTCAAAGCCCAACGCCCGCAAAATCGCCCGGCTTAGCACGGTCTTTCCAGCGCCTAATGGACCGGAAAGCGTCACCAACTGACCGGGACCAACGCGCCCAGCCAGATCAAAGCCCAACCGCTCCATTTCGGCTTCAGTTCGAACGATCATGCCGCTTTAGCATTTCGCGGCAATTGGATCGCAACGGTAGTTCCCTGCCCCGGCTGCGATTCCAGTTCTAGCCTGCCTTCGTGCAATTCAACCAGTTTGCGCGCCAACGGCAATCCAAGTCCCATCGCATTGTTGCCTTCACGTGTCGACCGCTCGGCTGCCGACTGCGAGCGTGTGAAGGTATCAAAGGCCAAAGCTTGCTTTTGTGCAGTCATGCCGGGCCCGTTGTCGGAAACGATGATCGTAGCGCTGTTCCTGTCACCCGCTGCATGAACCAGAAGGCGGACATTTTTTCCGCCATGCTCCAGCGCATTGTCGATAATTGAACTCAAAGCTTGCCTTAAACGCTGGCTGTCGCCCATCACAATCCCGGCATTGGGCTTTATGTCAAGGGCAAGCGTCGATCCATTTTGCGAAAGGCGTTCGGCAAAGGAATCCGCAACGGTTTTGACAAAGTCCGCGACATCCACCGGCTTGCGAACCACGGGCAAGGCTCCTGCTTCGCCTTGGGTGAAGTCGAGCACCGAATTAATCTGCTGAGACAAACGATCCGCCGATTTCGCAATGGCTTCGACATATTCCTGCGCCTGCGGGTTCAATTCGCCAGCGATGCCTTGGCGCAGCAGTTCTGCAAACCCGCTTATTGACGTCAACGGCGTGCGGAATTCATAGCTCATATTCGCCAGGAAGCGCCCCTTGATGGCGTCCGCCTCTGATAGCGCCGCATTGCGGTCACGAAGTGCCTGTTCAATCTGAACACCATCCGAGATGTCGAGCATCGCTAGCAACGCGTTGCCGTCGGGCAGCGGCACCGTCGACATCTGGAACACCCTGCCGTCCTTGAACGCAATCTTGCTGCGTCGCGGTTGGCGTGTCGTGATGGTCATCTGCAGCAATTCGCGTAGAATTGACACATGCGACGCCTTCTCCAAACTATTTCCCAACAACGGCAACATTTCGTCGAAGCGCGGATGCGTCGCAAGATATGTTTCTTCTTCCAGCGTCCAGATTTGCGCAAAACGCTTATTCCAGATGCTCAAACGACCATCCGATGAAAAAACGGAAACGGCCTCAAACAGATTGTCGAAAGTCGCCGTCCGCACGCGCAACAGCGTATCACGCGCGCTTGCGAGTTGTGCCTGCTCTGTCCGGTCTTCGAAAATCAAAAGTAACCCGCCATCGGGGGTTGGTTGCGCGACGAGCCGCAAATGGGTGCCGTCCGGTAAAAGCCAATTTTCCTCAACCGGCACCGCCATGCGGAACCAGGTTTCACGTTCAGCCCGCCATTCGGGGAAATCGCGCACTTCCGGCATGCGGCTGTTTTCGCGCATCCGCTCAAGAACGCGGGCGAATTCAGGCTTTTCTGAGAGCCAATCTTCTGGAAAGTTGAAAATCCGCTGGAACGGCAAATTGGCAAAGGAGAGCGAACGGTCGCCAGCAAACTGGGCGACGCCTGCCGACATCTTGTCCAGCAGGTTGCGCTGCGCTTCACTTTGTCTGCGGATGTCGGCGCGCGCGTCAGATAGGTCCTGCATATCAACGGCAAGGCCACCGACGCCAATGTCGCCCATCGGGATATCATACACGCGCAGTTGTCGACGCTTTCCGTCAATTGTTGCAGAAACCAGGCGTTCACATGGAACCTTGGTTTCTTGCGCCTCTGCGGCAAACGCAAAGGGTGACTTTCCGTTGACAGTTTCGATGAGTTCGATTTCGTCGGCGACCACCTGCTCGCCATCCTGGGCTTCGACAGCATCGACATAGGCTTTGTTCACGAAGTTCAGCCGATAATCAGGGCCGCGATGCCACATTGGCAGCGGCGCAGCTTCGATCAATCCCGCCAACGCCTGAAAAGCGTTGCGTGCCGATTGGGATTCATCTTCAAGCCGTTCAATTTCCCGAACCGTATCGGTGAGATCGAAGAACCAAAGCATGGCCGCGCCATTGGGATAGATTTGTGCGTCGGCCAGACTGATCTTCGCCATGAAACGCCGGGGGGAACCGTCCAGCGACAATCTGCAGATCGCCGATTTGCCTGTCCTTTGCGTCTCACGCACAAAGGCCGACAGATTCTGCCATCCGCTTTGCGCGCCACCGACGGCCAATTCCGCAAGCAGTTCGTTCATCGTAGGGGGCAATTTGGTCAGACCAAACATCAGGCAAAAACGCTCTGATGCCTCCAACTTTCCGTCACCACGAACAATAACGGGAACGGCTGGGGCGGTCTCCATCAACCGCGACAGCTTGGCTGTCTGCCTTAGGGATGCGCGCGCACGGCGGCGCATTGCAAGGCCCGTCCAGATGGCATAGCCAGCCCCAACCAGCCAGACACCGAAAAGCAAGCCAATCAACGCAAAAGTAAGGCTTCCGCCTTGCATCCAATAATTCCCGGCAACCAAATGTTACGAATTTTGCGGTGCAACGAAAGCGCACCGGACGCAACAAAAAAGGCCCACCAAATGGCAGGCCTGATTTGTTGTGAGCTCGTCTCCGAACAATCAGTAACGGTAGTGATCGGGTTTGAACGGCCCTTCGCTCGACACGCCGATATAGCTTGCCTGCTTGGGCGAAAGCTTGGTCAGCTTCACACCCAGTTTTTCGAGGTGCAGGGCAGCAACCTTTTCATCCAGATGCTTCGGCAGCACATAGACTTCGTTTTTATATTCCGATGTCTTGGTGAACAGTTCGATCTGCGCCAGCGTCTGGTTGGTAAAGCTTGACGACATCACAAAGCTGGGGTGGCCAGTGGCGCAACCCAAGTTGACCAGGCGTCCCTTGGCGAGGATAATGATCTGCTTACCGTCGGGAAATTCCACCAGATCGGTTCCGGGCTTCACTTCGGTCCACTTGTAATTGTCGAGCGCCGAAATCTGGATTTCGCTGTCGAAGTGACCGATGTTGCAAACGATGCTCATCGGCTTCATGGCCTTCATATGCTCGGCCGTGATGACATCTTCGTTGCCGGTGGCTGTCACAAAGATATCGCAACGCTGCACGGCTTCTTCCATCGTAACGACTTCATAGCCTTCCATCGCCGCCTGCAAAGCGCAGATCGGATCGATTTCGGTGACCATGACCCGCGCGCCGCCCTGACGCAGCGAGGCCGCCGAGCCCTTGCCGACATCGCCGAATCCGGCAACGCAGGCGACCTTGCCTGCCAGCATGACGTCGGTGGCGCGACGGATCGCATCAACCAGCGATTCCTTGCAGCCGTAGAGGTTGTCGAACTTCGACTTGGTGACGCTGTCATTCACGTTGATCGCGGGGAAAGGCAGTTTGCCGTCTTTGGCAATCTGGTACAGGCGGTGGACGCCAGTAGTGGTTTCTTCCGACACGCCCTTGATATGAGCGACCGACATGGTGAGGTAGCCCGGCTTGGCCTTGACGAACGCCTTCAGCGCGCGCTGGAATTCGATTTCTTCGGCATTGGAAGGTTCGGGCAGTTCGTCGCCCGCTTCGATGCGCGCGCCCCACAGTGCGAACATTGTGGCGTCGCCGCCATCGTCGAGAATCATGTTGGCGGTGCGGCCAGAGCCGTCATCCCAATCGAAAATCTTGCCGACATAGTCCCAATAATCTGCCAGCGTTTCGCCCTTCACAGCGAAAACTGGAATACCTGCAGCCGCAATCGCAGCAGCAGCATGGTCCTGCGTCGAGAAGATGTTGCAGGTAGCCCAGCGAACTTCGGCACCGAGAGCGACGAGCGTTTCGATGAGGACAGCAGTCTGGATCGTCATGTGGAGCGAACCAGTGATGCGTGCGCCTTTCAAAGGCTGCGAAGCACCATATTCGGTACGCAGCGCCATTAGGCCCGGCATTTCGGTTTCAGCAATGGCTATTTCTGCACGACCATATTCGGCAAGCGAAAGGTCGGCGACTACATAATCTGCGGACACAGGATAAACTCCGGCTAGGGGATTTTGGATGGCAGGCCCCTAGCCGAGAATTTGAAACAAGGCAATCTCTATATAAAGATTGCTTTATATGGCGTCGCTCAGCGGCGTGCAGCGATGTTCACGGAACAAGCCTGTGCCGCTTGTCTGGGAACACCGACTTGCTCATCAGCGAGAACCGCCAAGGATTCCACGTCGTGCCGCCCTTTCGAGAGGTGATGCGACAGTTTTTCAAGCTTGCTGCAATCCGGGTTGCCATGCCCGCCGCCATAATAGTTTGACAGTCCGATCATGAATTTGTCGAGTTCAGCAAAGGCTGCTTTGTGCCCTGCCGTTTTGGCATAATGCCCCTCGATGATATGATGCTGGCTGGACAGCACATCATTATTATTCCGGATGAAGCGATTATAATTGTCGAGAAAATTATGCTGCCCAAAGCGACAGCGCAGCGCGGATACCATCAGCATCTGGTTCATATTGGCTATCCGCGCTGCATCTTGTTCAACATTGGTCCAGCATGCCTGTGCCGGAGTTGCGACCAACGAAAAGGCTATCGCCAATGCAGCGAAACCCCCTGTGCTTTTCTTCATTTCAACACCCCTCCAACAGATTGGAGGAGCCAGCTTCGGCCTGCCCTGTTTACCGAATTTTCAACATCAAAGGTAAAGTGCAATTAACCAATTGAGCTGTTGCATATGTGCATCGCTTTTAATGGCACCGCTTCACTTGGAACCTTTGGTCCAAATCCCTATTTGTAGAAGTGCAACGCAACTGTAATGCAGTTGGCGCAATTCGATATGGGCCAAGGAAGGAACAGCCATGACAATCAAAGTAGGTGACAAACTCCCCGATGTGAAACTTGTAAAGGCAACTGCAGAGGGGCCTCAGCCGGTGCAGAGTTCTGAATATTTTGCAGGCCGTAAGGTTGCGCTGTTTTCAGTGCCCGGTGCATTTACGCCGACTTGCTCGGCTCGCCACCTTCCCGGTTTTGTCGAAAAGGCCGATGAACTTAAGGCCAAGGGCATCGACGAAATTGCATGTACGGCTGTTAACGACGCGTTCGTTCTCGGCGCCTGGAACAAGTCGGGTGGCTCTGACGCCATAACCATGCTGGCAGACGGCAATGCCGACTTTGCCGAAGCTGTTGGCCTAACGATGGACGGTTCGGGCTTTGGCATGGGCAAGCGCGGCCAGCGTTTCTCGATGGTCATCAACGACGGTGTTGTCGAACAGATCAATGTCGAAGCGCCGGGCGATTTCAAAGTCAGCTCTGCTGACCATATGCTCGGACAGCTCTGACGCGACACTGAAACTCCATCATCATATGGGGTGGTTCAGGCCACCCCGTCAGCACAAGGGCGGGGTTACCTCCGCCCTTTTTGCTTGCCAAATCCTATGAAATGGACAATCCGCCTCCATGGCCAATAAACAGACACAAGACATAATCCGCCAAATCACCGAACATTATAACGCATCGGTTGCCCGCCTCCGCGACGCACTGGCGGCCTATCTCAAAGACCGCACCCTACCCGACATGGCGGACCGCGCGATTGGCGCATTCGCCTATCCCGAACTGGTCATCCGATATCATGGAACCGAGCGCGACCACGCCGCAAACTTGGCCTTCGGACGACTCGACAAGCCGGGCACTTACAGCGTCACTCTAACCCGCCCCGAAATTTTCGGCGACTATCTGCGCAGCCAGATCGATCTTCTGGTCGACCAATATGAGCTGGAAATGCAGGTCCGCCCGAGCAAACAGGAAATCCCCTTCCCTTATGTCCTCGATGGGTTAGAGCTGGGCGACGTTTCGCCGACCGAGCTCTCGAAATGGTTCCCGGCAACCGATCTTGCAGACATTGGCGACGAAGCAGCCGACGGGTTGCTAATCGCTGACGAAAATGGCTCGCCTCTGTCGCTGTTTGACGGACTGCGAACCGATTTCTCGCTTGCCCGGTTGAAGCATTATACCGGCACACCTGCCGAGCATTTTCAGCGCTATATCCTATTCACCAACTATAACCGCTATGTTGACGAATTTGTCGCCTGGGCCTGTCAACAGGTTGGCAAGGGTCGCTACACGGCCCTGTCGGGCGCGGGAGGTCTTTATGTCGATAAAGCTACTGAGGATCATGCCCAACTCGTTGCTGACAGCACGTGGCGCAAGCATCAGATGCCGGCCTATCACCTGATGGCAGAGGGCGAGAGCGGTATCACGCTCGTCAACATCGGCGTTGGCCCATCCAATGCGAAGAATATCTGCGATCACCTCGCTGTGCTCCGCCCTGAAGTTTGGTTGATGATCGGCCATTGCGGTGGCTTGCGCGATACCCAGCGGATCGGTGACTATGTGCTCGCCCACGCTTATTTGCGTGACGACAATATCCTCGACCGCGTGCTGCCGCCCGAAATTCCCATTCCGCCGATTGCCGAAGTGCAGCAGGCGCTTGAGGCTGCAGCTGTGCAAGTATCGGGCACCAGTGGCGCGAACCTCAAACGGCGGATGCGTACGGGTACTGTTGTGACCACAGACGATCGCAACTGGGAATTACGATACACCGACAGCGCCTTGCGTTTTTCGCAATCGCGTGCCGTTGCCATCGACATGGAATCGGCCACCATTGCAGCGCAAGGCTATCGCTTCCGCGTGCCTTATGGCACCCTGCTCTGCGTGTCGGACAAGCCGCTGCACGGCGAAATCAAACTCCCCGGGCAAGCCAACCGCTTCTATGAGGAAGCCATCGCGGCGCACCTCCAGATTGGCATTCAGACCTGCGAATTGCTGCGCGAAGCCGGCAACAGCCTGCACAGCCGCAAGCTGCGCGCCTTTAACGAACCCCCCTTCCGCTGAGGATTATCATGGAAATATGCCCCCCATTGTCGCGCTCGATTGCAGGCCGCACGGCCATCGTTACCGGAGCGGCCAGCGGCATGGGGCGGGCGACCGCCATCCTGTTCGCCAGCGAAGGTGCCAAGGTTGCAGTTACCGATCTGGATCAGGCGTCCTGTGATGCGGTCGTGGCAGAAATCAGAGCCAGCGGCGGCACGGCCAACGCCTATGCGCTCGATGTTTCAAATCATGACGCGATCAAATCCGTCGTAACCAATGTCGCCAGCGACTTTGGTGGCATCGATATCCTAGTCAACAATGCAGGTATCTCGGCATTCTGTCCTCTTGATGCCGTAGACGAATATGATGCGATATGGGATCGGGCGCTTTCCATCCTGTTGACCGCACATCAACGCACGGTACGTGCTGCCCTTCCCTGGCTGCGCAAGAGCGATGCGGCTCGTATCGTCAACATCGCCTCAACCGAGGGGCTTGGCGCGACGCCCGGCGACACGCCCTATGTCGCCGCCAAAACCGGCGTTACCGGCCTGACGCGCGGCATGGCGGTAGATCTTGGTAAGGAAGGCATCACCGTCAACTGCATCTGCCCCGGCCCAATCCGCACTGGGATGACCAACAATGTGCCGGAAGATGACAAGACACTCTATGCCAAGCGCCGCACCGCTTTGCGGCGCTACGCCTGGCCCGAGGAAGTTGCGCACATGACGCTAAGTCTGGTGCTTCCCGCCGCCAGCTTCATCACCGGTGCAGTGATTCCAGTCGACGGCGGGTTGATGGCCAGGAACGCCTAAAGCGTTACCAGCCCTTCTTCTGCCCTTTGTTCTGCTTTTTCAGCCAGTCCATAAGTGGCTTGAAATATTCGAGCATCGCTTTGCCCGACATTTCGCGGCTGCCGGTGAAAGCTTCCAGCGCATCAGGCCATGGCTTTGACGCGCCCATTTCCAGCATGGCGTTGAGTTTCTGCCCGACTTCCTTGTTGCCGTAGAAGGAACAACGATGCAGCGGTCCCTTCCAGCCAGCGGCATCGCACGCAGCCTTGTAGAATTGGAACTGCAATATGCGCGCCAGGAAATAGCGGGTGTAAGGCGTGTTGCCCGGGATGTGATATTTCGCTCCCGGATCAAACCGGTCGGCGGCACGGTCGGTCGGCGGTACGATGCCCTGATATTGGCGACGCAAATCTGTCCAGCCCTTGTTGTAATCCGCCGGTGCAATGGAACCGTTGAACACGCCCCAGCGCCATTTATCGACCAGCAGGCCAAAGGGCAGAAACGCTACCTTATCCATCGCCTGACGCAGCAACAGACCGGTGTCTTTGTCTGCGCTTGGCACCTTCGCTTTATCGAGCAGGCCGATCTGTACCAGATATTCCGGCGTGATCGACAATGCCACGGCATCGCCAATCGCTTCATGGAAGCCATCATTCGCGCCGTTTAAGTGCAAATAGCTCTGTTTGTTATAGGCGCGCTGGTAGTAGTTGTGGCCAAGCTCGTGATGGATCGTGACGAAGTCGTCGGTGTTCACCTTGATGCACATCTTGATGCGCAGATCGTCAACATTGTCGATGTCCCAAGCCGACGCATGACATACAACTTCGCGGTCGCGCGGCTTCAGGAACTGCGAGCGTTCGTAGAAGCTTTTCGGCAGCGGTTCGAAGCCGATCGACGAGAAAAAGCCCTCACCAATTTTGACCATTCCGATTTCGTCGATGCCTTTGGCTTTCAGCAAATCGCCAATATCATAACCGATGTCACCGGCACCTGCAGGTGCGACAATGTCGTAAATGCCGCCCCATTCCTGCGCCCACATATTGCCGAGCAAGTCAGCGCGGATCGGGCCGGTTTTAGGCTGCACAGCATCGCCATATTTCGCGTTGAGCTTGTTGCGCGTGTAGGTGTGCAGTTCGTCGTAAAGCGGCTTCACCTCAAGCCAAAGCTTGTCGGTCAGTTTGGCAAAATCATCGGCGGGCATATCATAGCCTGAACGCCACATCGCGCCGACGTCTTTGAAGCCAAGTTCCTTGGCGCCGTCATTGGCAATCTCGACCATCCGGGCATAATCCTTGCCCATCGGGGCACCGACATTGTCGTGCCAGCTGGTCCACATTTCCTTGAGATCGTCAGGGTTCCGGTTGGTGCCCATTTCAGCTTCGATATCGGAACCGTTGATTTCCTTGCCCTTGAGCGTGCCCTTCCCCTTGCCATAGGTCGAGTTCAGCTTGGTCGCGATGGTGCTGAGTTCAGCAGCCGCGCCGTCTTTGGTTGGCGCAGGAAGGACAAGCCCGCCACGGAGGATGTCGAGCTTACGGCTGGTTTCCGCAGAAAGCCCGGCGACCTTTTGATACTTGGCGGCTTCAAGCGCATATTTCACCGATTTTTCGGTGCCGATTTCGCCATATTTTGCGGCAAGCGCGTCGGTATCATCGGTGATGTAGGTAGAGTTGATCCACGCCACACGTCCGCCTTCGACAGAAAAATCGAATAGATCCTTTTCAACCTTCGCAAGGAAAGCCTCAGCATCGGCAACGGTCGGCGCGGCATCTTGCGCCATAACGGGTGTGGAAATGAGGGCCGCCGCCAGCGCGACAGCAGAAACGAAATTTTTCACCGGATTACTCCCCAGAAATGAATATTCTGGAGCCAGCACTGCGCCTCGATAATGCGAAGGTCAAGCGCTGCGGCGTGCCATTCGTCGAAGCAGGAGTGCTGCTAGCAGACCGAAAAAGCTGGACAGAAATGCTGTTGATTTAATCGGCTGTGCGGTCGCTGCAATTCCCGCCAGAAGATCGCTGCCTTTGAACGTCATGGCCTGTACGAATTGTGACAGCGTTTCGATATAGTCCGCCACACATACGATCAAAGCTGCGGCTACAATCACCCAGCCCAATCGGCGCAAATACAGCTTTTCAGACTGCGCAAATAAGCGTCCGCCACAATAGGCCCCGAACGAATAAACCCCGATATAGACCAGGTCGAGTGCAATGCCGAAGCGCGCTAGGTTCATCACACCCGCCGCTTGCCAGGCCGCCTGTATGGCATCGATGCGCAAAGCAGAACCTGCAGACTGGTGATCCCTAATTCCCCAAGGCGAAACTTCATTGGAAAACCACGGATTCATAGCAATCATGATGGCGAGGATCAGTAAGCCGCCCAACCAATAGCGCCAGAAACGCTTTTCCAGCAGTGTTTCGGTCATATGCCCTCTTCCAAAAGAAAATCCCGGATGGCCAAACCAAGTTCGGCTTTGATCACGGCACTCATATGATTGCCCGGAACAGTGATCAATTGCCCTCGGGGCACTAGCTCTGCAAGCGCAGCTGCCGAGCCATTGTCTGAGTCTGCATCTCCGCAAATCACGCCGATGGGAAAATCGAAGGAACGCAAAACGTCCTCTGGCGTGTCGACGAAAGTATCTAATATCCGCAACAAGGCGACCGGATCGCCGCCGGTGGTTTTCAGAAATGCTTCGGCCATGAACGCAGGTGAGCCGCGCTCATGCTTACCCAGATTTTCGAGCACATGGCGGAAATGCCCGGCACGCTTTCCCGTATCAGACAGTCCCTCCAGCCCCATGCCCGAAATCACCACGCGGCGCGGCGTGCAGCCTTTGGCCAGCATCCTAGCGACGGTTCTCCCGCCCAACGAATAACCACCGAGGTCAAAATCGCCGAGGCCAAGATGATCTATCAGCGCAAACTGGTCGTTGGCCAATATGTCCTTGGGATAATGAATGGGATCATGCGGCTTATCACTAAGACCGTGCGCGCGCAGATCGGGCATGATAACGCGAAAGCCCGCTTCGGCGAGCACGGCGGCATGACCATATTTGATCCAATTGGTATCGGCTTCGCTGAAATAGCCATGCAGCAGAATGAGTGGCCTGCCCGCGCCTATTTCTCTTACATGGAGAGCGATGCCGTCGGTCGTTTTGAAAGTCCAATTTTGCATAGCCCAAGGTTAGGCAGGCCTGCGCATCAAGGCAAGCAGTTGCAGCATTGCCTATAATAAGCATTGCTATTATATCTGTAGCTATGAGTGAAGATCTTGGCTTCCTGATTGGCGATACGGCACGATTGATGCGACGCGCATTTGACGAACGTGTCCGCACCAAAGGCATCACCCGGCCGCAATGGCGTGTTCTGGGACTGCTCAACCGTTTTGGCGGCAGCACACAAGTTGCGCTGGCGGAAATGATGGATGTCGAGCCTATCACATTGGGCCGCATGATAGACCGGATGCAGGATTCCGGCCTGGTCGAACGCCGCGCCGACCCTAGCGACCGTCGTGCATGGCGCATATATCTGACACCGTCGGGCGAGTCGCGTCTCGAAGACCTTAAGCCGCTCGCCACCGAACTGTTTGCCGATGCCGTTTCGGGTTTGAACGAAGCCCAGCAAGCTGATCTTGAAGCAATGCTCGACACCATTCGTCTTAACCTCACCCGCAAAGCGCCGGAGGCCGCCAATGGCTGAAGCTGATGCCCAAATGAAGCCCAGCGCGCAAATGGATTCAGAATCGCTCAAACATCCGCGCAAATGGTTGCGCTTGCTGGCAATGGTTTCAGTTCCATTGCTCCTGCTGATCGGTGGCATCGCTTATTATCTGGCCAATGACCATTATGTCTCGACCGACAATGCCTATGTGCAGCAAGACAAGGTTTCGGTCGCAGCCGAAGTCGGGGGCCGGATTGTCGAAGTAGGTGTGAAGGAAAACCAGCACGTCAAAGCGGGCGACCTGCTTTTCCGTATTGACCCCGAACCATTCAAAATTGCGATTGCCCAGGCAGAGGCATCCATCGCCGCTGCGCAAGTGAAAGTGGTCACACTAGAAACCGACCTCGGCAATAGCGGCGTCGACATTCAGGCTGCGCGCGACGATGTCGCCTTTTTTACTGAAGAGTATAAGCGTCAGTCGTCGCTGATGCAGAGCGGCTTTACCACCAAGGCCCGTCTGCAGGCCGCCGAGCATGCTCTGTCTACCGCACGTAGCAAATTGGCAAATGCAGAGGCTGACCGGAAAATGGCAAGGGCGGCTCTGGCGACAGGGGCCGCAGCTCCCGGTGTGAATCCCGGCGTGTTGGCTGGACAGGTCCAGCGTGACAAAGCACTGCTCGACCTATCCAAAACCGCAATCCGTGCACCGGCAAGCGGAACCATCAGCCAGGCAGACCGGCTGCAATATGGTCAGATGATGGTGCAAGGCCTGCCTGCATTGACGATCGTTACAGATGGCAATGGCTGGGTAGAAGCCAACTTCAAGGAAACAGATCTCGCCAAAATGCGCGTGGCCCAACCTGCGGAAATCAGCTTTGACGCCTATCCGGGCCTGAAGATCAAGGGACGTGTCGCTAGTATCGGAGCAGGTACAGGATCGGAATTTTCTGTTCTTCCCGCACAAAATGCCAGCGGCAATTGGGTGAAGGTTACTCAGCGCGTTCCGGTACGAATCGAAATCCTCGAAAAGCCAAAGCGGCAGATGATTGCCGGACTGTCGGCCTATGTCCGCATCGACACCAGCAAATAATTACATAGCCGGTCAAGCAGCGCTTCCTGTCGAGCACAGGGGCTTGCTGACTGTTGCAGTGATGGGTGCATCGATCATCCAGATTCTCGATTCGACGATCGCAAATGTCGCAATACCCCATATGCAATCCAGCCTGGGCGCGACTATCGATAGTGTGACTTGGGTACTCACAAGCTACATTCTCGCCAGTGCAGTCGCGATGCCTGCGGCAGGCTGGCTGTCAGACCGCGTGGGATCGCGCAGACTGTTCCTTCTGGCCGTTGCTGGCTTTATCGTAACATCAATGCTGTGCGGCATCGCGACCAGCCTCACACAAATGGTTCTGTTCCGTATCCTGCAGGGGATATGCGCCGCCTTTATCGGCCCGCTTTCCCAGACCATATTGCTGGATATCAATCCGCCGGAAAAAGCGCCGCGCGCGATGCAGGTCTGGGGCATGGGTATCATGATTGCCCCCATTTTCGGACCGATGATCGGTGGGTGGCTGACTGAAAGCTATAACTGGCGCTGGGTGTTCTATATCAACCTGCCGATCGGCATCCCGACTCTGGCGCTGCTCTGGTGGTTGCTGCCATCGCGCCCGGTCACCGAACGAAAGCTCGACGTGTTCGGCTTTGCCATGCTCGCGCTTGGCCTCGCTTCGTTGCAATTGATGCTCGATCGTGGCCAGCATGAGGACTGGTTTGAAAGCTGGGAAATCATCATTGAGCTGGGTGTTGCGATCGCTGCATTCTGGATGTTCGCTATCCACAGCATGACGACCAAAAAGCCGTTATTCGATCCCAACATGATCACCAACGGTAACTTCCTGACCGCGCTGATGTTCGGGTCGCTGATTGGCCTGATGATGTACGGCATTTTCGCATTGCTGCCGCCGATGCTGCAGAACATCTATGGCTACACCGTATTCGACACCGGCGCGCTGCTTGCCCCGCGCGGGATTGGGATATTGATCGGGATGGTGGTGGCTGGCCGGTTGGTCACCTTCCTCGACATTCGCTGGATTATCTTTTCGGGCTTTTCACTCGTCGCGCTGTCGATGTGGCTTATGACCGGTTGGGCTATCGAAATGGGGGCGTGGCATTTCATCACTGTCGGCCTGCTGCAAGGCTTTGGCATGGGTGTCACCTTCATGCCAACCAATGTGATTGCCTTTTCAACGCTGCCGCTGTCAGTACGCACCGATGCCTCAAGCCTGCTCTATCTCGCCCGCAGTCTGGGCGGTAGTTTGGGTATTTCAATCAGCGTGACGATGCTGACACGCAGCATGCAGATCAACCATGAAGAATTGGGCAGCAGGATAACTTCATCCAGCTTTGACGTGATCGATCCGTCAACAGCCGACCGCTTCGGCGTACTCGGCGACGCCGTGATGCGCGTTCTGGACCTAGAGGTAAACCGGCAAGCGGCGATGATTGCCTATCTGAGCGACTTCCAGCTTATGTTCTATATGGTGCTCGCGTTCCTGCCGTTGGTGTTGTTGATCAAGCCGGTCAAACCCGAGGTTGGCCCACCGCAACACTTGCCCGATTAGGCATCGCGTTTCTGCAACCCCTTTTGCTGCATCCGCCAGAGCGCCATTTCGATACGGTCTTGCCCGAAAAAAGGCTCGCCATCAAAAACCAGCGTTGGCACGCCCCAATGACCGCCGGCCTCCAACGCTGCCTGATTAGCGTGGATTTCAGCGTCGAGCGCTTCTGCGTCGGCAATGGCCTCCGCATCAAGCTCGGTCAGATCAAGTCCCGCGCGTTGCGCCGCCTCTGCCAGATGGTCGCCCTCATGCCAGTTTTCCGCACCGCCCCAGATTAGCCGTCCCGTCTCATGCGCAAAGGCTGTGCCCTTTCCACGCCGCGCCGCCGCCTGCCCTAGCCGTGTCAGACGGAAGATATAGGGCTGCTCGTCGGCGATCTTGCGCGTCATCACATTCTGCACGATCGGATCGGGCCTAGGAGGACCAAAGGGAATACCGTGAAACTGGGCCACACGAAACATATCGGTAAAAGTATAGCGCAGCCAGTTGGGCGGATTGCGCTCAAAAAAATCGGGCTCGCGAATGGCGAGCGGATAGACCGGTCGCAGCGCGATATCGACATCCCACTCCTCCGCCATTGCCCGGTATCGGCCTATAGCGAGGTAGGAATAGGGTGAGCGAAACGAGAAGAAGAGATCAGCTGTCAGTGTCATAGGTTGACTATAGCAGCGCGGCACCCGCTGCCAAGCCAAGCTGTCACTTGCCTATCTGTATTATTGAGGTAATACACATGCTAAAGGAATGGCGTGATGACCAACAGCAATCTGATATTTGCAGCCGCCATGCTCGCAATTTTGAACTCCAACACAACAGTACATTCAACGCAGCCTGTTCAACAGAGCGATCGCGATAAGATCGACGCCGAAACGGTTGTGTTATTCAACGAAAACAGCCTCGCCATCAATGTGGGTGTTGATGGCACCTATTCAGGACCCGGCTGGGATCGCCTGATTGGTGAGGGCGAGAAAGCAGGCATCGTGATTTTGGGCGAACAGCACGCAACCGCAGACATCCCGGCTCTCGCCAACCAACTACATGCAACTCTCAAATCTGATGCGCTGGCGATCGAAGTAGGCCCTTGGTCCGCCCGATATGCAACCGAGTTGATAAAACAAGGCGCCGGCAAGCTCGAGGCTTGGCAAGCGCGCAGTGGCCATGGTTTCGCTTTCCCATTTCTGTTCTTCGCGGAAGAATCGAAAGCGGCGGAGAAGATGGCGTTGCGTTCACCGGAAAAAATCGAGCCACTGTGGGGGCTAGATCAGGAGTTTGTGGGATCAGGCGCTTCCCTTCCGCCGATGCTGCAACGCGAGGCAAAAACCAACGCGCAAAAAGCGGCTGTCGCAAGTTTTGCGGCAGTCCAACGTAAAGATCCGATGATGGTCGGATCAATCGACGATCCTGCTATTGATGCATTGGCGGGTGCCTTTGCCGGCAATGCGATTGTAGGGGAGATTGTGACGGCACTGCGTATGACCAGCGCCATTTATGCGCCCTATACGCGCGGCATCGGCAGTTTTTACGAGGCCAACCTCAAACGCGAAGACTATATGAAATCCAATTTTGTCGCCGCCTATAATAGGACAAAATCAAACCTGGGCCGGAATCCTCGGGTTTTGGTTAAATTGGGCGGGAACCATGCGATGCGCGGGATCAACGACACAAATTTACCGGCATTTGGCAACTTCGCTGCTGAATGGGGGCATGCGCAAGAAATTGGCGTGGTCAACATCATGGCCGACTGTTTTAGCGGTCAAGCTCGATCGCCCCAAAGCAACAAAGCAGAGCCTTGTGAAGCAATGGCGACCAATGCACCGGCTTTGAAAGCGATTGAGAAAAAGGGGCCGGTCACGCTTGTTGACTTCCGGCCGATGCGAGCAAAACTCGGCAAACTCAAAAACATCGATTCAAGATCGCGCGAGTTGATCCTCGCCTTTGATTTCTATCTGGCGATAGCTGACGTTCGACCGGCGACGATGATACAGTTCAATTGAACGATTGACGGCTGTTTGCCGCCAATCGCCCAGATTAGATTCAGCCCTTTTTCAAGTGCCGTCGGCCGAGCAATTCGGCAATCTGCACAGCGTTTAGCGCTGCACCTTTGCGCAGGTTATCCGAGACGCACCAAAGATTGAGGCCATTATCGACAGTCGAATCGTCACGCACGCGGCTGATGAAGGTTGCATAGTCGCCGACACATTCAACCGGCGTCACATAGCCGCCATCCTCGCGCTTATCGACCAGCATCACGCCGGGGGCTTCGCGCAGAATGTTTTGGGCTTCTTCGGCTGACAGTTCGTTTTCGAACTCGATGTTGATCGATTCCGAATGCCCGACGAAAACGGGAACGCGCACGCAGGTAGCGGTTATCTTGATCTTGGGGTCCAGGATTTTCTTTGTCTCGACCACCATTTTCCATTCTTCCTTAGTCGAACCGTCTTCAAGGAATTTGTCGATGTGCGGGATGACGTTGAAGGCGATCTGCTTGGTGAATTTGCGGGGCTCTACCTGATCACCCACGAAAATCGCGCGCGATTGCTCGAACAGCTCGTCCATGCCTTCCTTGCCCGCGCCAGAGGCGGATTGATAGGTCGAGACCACAACGCGCAGGATTTTCGCGGCATCGTGCAATGGCTTCAGTGCGACGACCATCTGTGCAGTCGAGCAGTTGGGATTGGCGATGATGTTGCGCGCTGTATAGCCGTCAATCGCGTCGGGGTTCACCTCGGGCACGATCAAGGGCACATCCGGGTCCATGCGGTAGAGCGAGCTGTTGTCGATAACCACACAGCCTGCAGCGGCAAAGCGGGGTGCGTGTATTTTGGTCGCGTCAGAGCCGATGGCGAACAGCGCCATGTCCCAACCAGTCGGGTCAAAATGCTCGATATTCTGGATTTTGAGCATTTTGCCGGTGTCGCCATATTCAATGGTATCACCCGCAGATCGCGATGAGGCGAGCGCGACGATTTCGTCCGCCGGAAACTCCCGCTCTGCAAGGATGTTTAGCATTTCGCGCCCGACATTGCCCGTGGCGCCCGCGACAACTACTCGATAACCCATTTTCAATTCCTCAAATTCGAACTTGCTATCGGGACAAAGAAAAAGGCCGGGGTCCCTTTAGCGGATCCCGGCCCTTTCGGTATCTTGGTTAAATGCAACCAGACGGGATCAGCCTCAGCCTTCCTGTTTGGTGGTAATGCGGGTGTCACGGCGCTCGGCAATACGTGCCTTCTTGCCGGTGCGACCGCGCAGATAATAGAGCTTCGCACGACGCACAGCGCCACGACGAACCACTTCGATGCTTTCGACATTGGGCGAGTAAAGCGGAAATACGCGCTCTACGCCTTCGCCGAACGAAATTTTGCGAACGGTGAAATTCGATCCCATGCCCTTGTTCGAACGCGCGATGCACACGCCTTCATAATTCTGCACACGGGTGCGATCGCCTTCGATCACCTTCACGCCGACTTTCAGCGTATCACCGGCCCGGAATTCCGGGATGTTCTTCTTGGTGGCAAGTTCGGCAATCGCCTCTTGCTCAAGCGTCTGGATCAGGTTCATGGCCTGTCTTCTTCCTTCTTCACGCCGCTCGCCAGAGGCAGGTCAGTCCCGAGCGTTCTTGTAACGCTCCCAAAGGTCTGGCCTGCGTAACCGTGTGTCGTTCTCGGCCTGTTGTTTCCTCCAGGCGTCGATCTTCGCATGATCCCCCGATCGCAGCACTTCAGGGATCGTGCGCCCTTCCCAAATAGCAGGTCGGGTATAATGTGGGTATTCGAGAAGTCCCTGTTCAAAGGACTCATCATCACCACTATCGGGCGCGCCCATTACGCCGGGAAGCAACCGAATGCAAGCGTCTAATAGCATCAAAGCGCCCATTTCCCCGCCGGAAAGGATGATGTCGCCCATGCTGACCTGCTCAATCTGGGGTCGGGCATCAAAAAGGCGCTCGTCAAAACCTTCAAAACGGCCGCAGAGGATGATTACGCCGGGGCCAATCGCGAGTTCACGGACCCGTTGTTGCGTCATCGGCCTTCCTCGCGGGGTCATTGCCAGCACCGGCAATTCGGCTGCTTTTTCAATCGCATGATCAACCGCTGCCGCCATGACGTCAGCCTTGAGAACCATCCCCGCCCCGCCGCCTGCCGGAGTATCATCGACCGTGCGATGCTTGTCGGTCGCAAAGTCACGGATCTGGATTGGTGAACAAGCCCACTTGCCGTCTGCTAAAGCACGCCCAGCCAGAGAAACGCCCAGTGGACCAGGGAACATCTCGGGATACAAGGTCAGAATTTGGGCTTGAAAGGTCATTGGACAAACGCCGCTTCTACAACGATCCTGTCGCTCCATTCGGGCACAGCCTTGGCGTTCATGGGCACCATGAAGCGCTTTTTGTCCGGCTTTTCGATCTCAAGAATGTCACCCGCGCCAAAATTATCGACGGCAACGCAAAAGCCCAAATCTTCACCTTCGGTAGAAACGCAGTTCAAGCCGATCAGGTCGCTATAATAATATTCACCGTCGCCCAACGGCGGCAGTTCGGCGCGTGAAACGGTGAGGAGCGTGCTGCGCAGTGCCTCCGCGGCATTGCGGTCAGCTATTTCGGCAAAGCGGGCGATCGCGCCGTCTTTGTGCGGGCGCACAGATTTCAGAGTCAGTGCGCCGCCATTATAGCTTTTGTGCCGTTTGAGGCTGTCCACGCTTTCCGCGAACAGCTTCAACCGGACTTCACCCGTCACGCCATGCGCACCGGCAACGGCCGCAAGCGTGACAGTCTTTTCAGCCAAGGATTAACCCTCGGCCTTTTCTTCGCTGGCTTCTTCAGCAGCAGGTGCTTCGTCTGCGACAGGCGCAGCTTCTTCGGCAGGTGCGGCTTCTTCAGCGGCAACTTCTTCAGCAGGCGCTGCTTCTTCAGCAACAGCTTCTTCAACCGCCGGTGCAGCGGCTGCAGCAGCGGCAGCTTCTTCGGCTTCCGCCAGCTTTGCAGCCTTGTCTTCAGCACGATCCTTGGCTTTCTGGCCAGGCTCACCCTTCTTGGCGTTTACCTTGGCCGAACGCTCCTTGACGCCAGCTGCGTCGAGAAAGCGGGCAACGCGGTCCGAAGGCTGCGCACCAGCGGCCAGCCAATGCTTTGCGCGGTCGGCGTCAAGAACGATGCGAGCTGCATCATCCTTGGCGAGCAGCGGGTTGTAGCTGCCGATACGTTCAATGAACTTGCCGTCGCGCGGTGCACGCGCATCTGCAACGACGATTTTGTAATAGGGGCGCTTCTTCGAACCGCCGCGCGACAAACGCATAGCCAATGCCATAAGATTTACCTTTACCTTTCTGATTCAATTTCTTGTATTAAAATGAAAAACTACTTCTTTTTGCCCAGTAAGTTGGCAAGGTCAGGCGGCAATCCACCTGTCCCGCCACCGGGCATTCCCGGCAAACTGCCAAAGCCGCCACCCAATCCCTTGGGCATCGATCCCGGCGGAAGGCCGTGCATCCCTTCCATCGTCGCACCCAGATCGCCGCCCGACTTGCCGAACAGCGCGGCCAAGCCTTTCAACCCGCCCATTTTCTTGATGCGCTTCATCGCACTTTCCATCTCCTGATGCATTTTCAGGAGGCGGTTGACGTCTTGCACCGTGGTACCCGAACCATTGGCGACACGGATCTTGCGCTTCGCATTAAGAAGAGCGGGCTTTTCACGCTCTTTCAGTGTCATCGAGCCGATGATTGCATCCATGCGCAGCAGCAGTTTGTCTTCCATGCCGCCGGCCTGCATCGCCGCCTTAGCCTTTTTCATGCCCGGCATCATGCCCGCGAGCGCACCAAGGCCACCCATCTTTGTCATCTGGCGCAGCTGGGCGCGCAAATCGTTCAGATCGAACTGGCCTTTCGCCATTTTGGCGGCAAGCTTTTCGGATTCTTCCTGGTCGACAACTTGCGCCGCACGTTCGACCAGGCCGACAACGTCGCCCATGCCCAGAATACGGCCGGCAACCCGTTCGGGGTAAAACGCCTCAATCGCGTCAAGTTTTTCGCCAACACCAGCGAATTTGATCGGCTTGCCGGTAACCGCGCGCATCGACAATGCCGCGCCACCGCGCGCATCGCCATCCATACGTGTCAGGACTACACCCGTAAGGTCGACCTGTTCGCTGAAATTCTGGGCAACATTGACGGCATCCTGACCGGTCAGCGAGTCGACAACCAGCAAGATTTCTTGCGGCGTGGCGGTATTTGCGACCGCCTTCATCTCGTCCATCAACTGCTGGTCGACATGTAAGCGACCCGCAGTATCGAGCATCAACACGTCAAAGCCCTGCAGCTTCGCCGCCTGCATCGCGCGCTTGGCAATATCCACCGGCTGCTGACCGGCGACAATAGGCAAAGTCGCGACATCGACCTGCGTGCCGAGCGTCGCCAACTGCTCCTGCGCTGCCGGACGATTGACGTCCAATGACGCCATCAATACCTTTTTGCGTTCTTTCTCTTTGAGAAGTTTTGCAATTTTTGCAGTCGTGGTGGTTTTGCCCGAACCCTGCAAGCCGACCATCATGATGATCGCAGGCGGGGCAACAGCCAAATTCAACTCGCTCGCATCCGAGCCCAGCATTTCGACAAGCGCATCATTGACGATCTTGACGACCTGCTGACCGGGCGTAACCGATTTAAGCACCGACTGACCAACAGCCTTTTCGGTGACTTTCTCGACAAATTCACGAGCAACCGGGAGCGCAACGTCGGCTTCGAGCAAGGCCACGCGCACTTCGCGCATTGCCTCTCGAACGTCATTTTCGTTCAGAGCACCACGACCGCGCAGGCGATCGAAAACGCCTCCCAACCGGTCGCTCAGCTTATCGAACATCGAACTTCCTTCACCATATGCACCACACGAACAAAACGCCGGTGGGCGAAACCTCGCCAACCAGCGTGTGATGTTCATGCACATCGATAAAACGGAGCATTGCCCCGAACGGCGGTGCCTATATGGTGAATTCTGCAGGAATGCAAGTGGCATCAATAGCAAGCGGTGCTGCCACTATAACCTTAGATTAACCTAATCTTGACCTTTCCCGCTGATAAACACCGACGCAACAGGGACATGGCCGGAATGCGCGTCGAGCAAAATATCACTGCGGATGCCCAATCAGACGATTTGGGCGTAAGGCTTCGCAAAACATCACCGCTTACCACGCTATTGATAGCAGGGGCGCTTGGCCTTTTTGTGGTTCTTGGCGGGACTGTGGGGTCACAATTTGTCAGACATTATCTTGGTCAAGGCGCAACGACCGACCAAACGATGGCCTCCGCGCTTCTTCTCAACATTGCTCTCATTCTCTTGATCTGGCGCCGGACGACCGTGCTTAGCAATGAAGTCGACGTCTATCGCCAAGCGGAAGTGCGCGCCAAGCATCTGGCCATAACAGATCCGCTGACCAACCTGTTCAACCGCAGAGCGGTCAAAGAAAAGACTGCAGAACTGTCGACGCGGGCATCACGGCGCGGAAAATCTGCAGCCTTCCTCATGATCGACCTCGACGGGTTCAAGAAAATCAATGATTTATACGGTCATGATAGCGGCGATCAGTTGCTGCGCGAAGTGGCCGATCGAATGCGCGATACGGTGCCGCCGTCAAGTGTGCTTTCGCGCTTGGGTGGCGATGAATTCGGCATATGCATGGTATTTGAACCAGAATTTCCTGAAACCGTTGACCGCGTTGCCGAAGACCTGATTGAAATTCTGGCCCGACCGATCACCATTGGCGACACTGACCATAGCATCACGGCATCCATCGGTATTGCCCGTCCGGAAATGGACTGTGACTCAATCGATATGTTGATCCGCCGTGCAGACATCGCGCTCTACGCGGCAAAGAAAAACGGACGCAACGGCTTCTGCTGGTTCGAAAACGGTATGGAAGTAGAACTGCGCACGCGCAATTCGCTGGAAGCCGACATCCGGGCCGCCATCCCTAACGATGAATTCGTTCCATATTTCGAGCAACAAATTGACCTGCGGACCGGCGAGCTGGCCGGCTTCGAAATGCTGGCGCGTTGGGTTTCGCCGCTGCGCGGGCTGATTTCGCCAGACGAGTTCATCCCTGTCGCCGAAGATACCGGAATGATAGGCGACCTGTCGCTCAGCATCATTCGCAAAGCGATGTTGGAAGCCAAAGGTTGGGATCCCAAACTTACGATTTCGGTCAACATCTCGCCTGTGCAGTTGAAAGATCCCTGGCTGGCTCAGAAGATCGTCAAACTGCTCGTCGAAACCGGATTCCCTGCAAGTCGGCTCGAAGTGGAAATCACCGAAAGCTCACTTTTCAAAAACCTCAGCCTTGCCCAATCAATTGTAGGCAGCTTGAAAAATCAGGGCATAAAAATCGCTCTCGATGACTTCGGCACAGGCTACAGCTCTTTGTCGCATCTGCGTGCGCTGCCGTTCGACCGCATTAAAATTGACCGTAGCTTTGTTTCGACCATGCTCGAAAATTCGGAAAGTGCGGCAATTGTAAGTGCTATTGCCGGGCTGGGCTCAAGCCTCTCCGTACCGATTACAGCTGAAGGCATCGAGCAGCAGGACATCATCGACAAGCTTCGCGAACTGGGCTGCACAAAGGGGCAAGGCTGGTTTTACGGGCAGCCAATGTCGATCGACAACGTTCGCAAGATGCTGGCAGAACGCAATATGCTGATCGTGAAAAAATCGGCGAACATTGCGGAACGCGCTGAAGCAACCAGTGCCGTGCAGGAATTCCGCAACGATAGCCGGGCGATCGGCTAGGGCTAAGGCTGTTTTGCTGGACAGTGCCTAAGCCGCTGTCCTAATGCGCCGCTATGACGGTGACGTCCTTTCATAAAATGCATGGCCTCGGCAATGACTTTGTCATTATCGATGCGCGACTTGCTGCTGTCGAAATGACGGCACCGCGCGCGCATGCAATCGCCGACCGGCGAACCGGTATCGGCTGCGATCAGCTTATCCTGCTCGAACCCTCTAACACCGCCGATGTCCGCATGCGGATATTCAATGCCGATGGGGGTGAAGTAGAAGCCTGCGGTAACGCGACACGCTGTGTCGCTACTTTGCTCGGTACGCCGGCACAGATTGAAACCAAGGGCGGCATTCTCGAGACCCGACCGCAGGACAATAGCGCGACAGTGTTTCTAAATCCGCCCGCTTTCGAGTGGGAATTCATCCCGCTCGCTATGCCGATGGATACGATGGACATGCCGGTGGGCTGGGAAACGCTCGAACGACCAATGGCGGTCAATGTCGGCAATCCGCATGTCATTTTCTTTGTGCCGGATACCGACTCAGTTGATCTCGAGCGGCTTGGGCCGATTATCGAGACAGACCCTTTGTTTCCCGAAAAGATCAACGTCAATGTGGCGACCATCGTTGATTCGCAAAACATTCGGCTGCGCGTGTGGGAGCGCGGCGTCGGGCTAACGCTGGCTTGCGGTACAGGCGCCTGTGCCACCGCCGTTGCCGCGATCCGAAGTGGGCAGGCAGCTTCACCAGTTACGATCCATTTGCCCGGCGGCGAACTGCGCATCGGCTGGCAGGAAGGCGGCCCAATCGAGATGGAGGGTCCGTCGACCCATGTCTTCACGGGCCAGGCCGACTGGAGCGCATTCGGTTGAGCAGCCTCGAAATCATTACAATGGGCTGTCGGCTAAACTTGGCTGAAAGCCATGCGCTTGCCGAGCAGCTGGGTGACGAACCTAATCTGGTCATCGTCAACAGCTGTGCGGTGACCAACGAGGCTGTGCGCCAGACCAGGCAAGCCATTAGGCAGGCCCGTAAGCGCCGCCCCGATGCGCGCATAATCGTCACCGGCTGCGCAGCGCAAATCGAACCGCAGACCTTCGAGGCGATGGCAGAGGCCGATGCGGTCATCGGCAACATCGAGAAAAAATCCCCTGCCCTGTTTGCTATCGACGGCCCGAAGGTGCGCGTCAGCGACATCATGGCGGTGCACCAGACCGCACCGCACCTTGCCACAGCCTTTTCCGGCAACACCCGCGCCTTTGTCGAGGTACAAACCGGCTGCGATCATCGCTGCACATTCTGCATCATCCCCTACGGTCGCGGGAACAGCCGCTCGGTTCCTGCCGGACAGGTAGTCGAACATATCCAAAAGCTGGTCGACCGAGGCATCGCCGAAGTAGTGCTGACCGGTGTTGATGTTACCAGCTATGGCCACGACCTTCCTGGCCAACCCAATCTCGGGCGGCTGGTGGAGCAAATCATCAAGCTGGTTCCAGACCTTCCCCGTCTTCGCTTGTCCTCCATTGACGGGGTCGAAATCGACGAGCGTTTGTTCGATCTGATTACTGGCGAACCGCGTGTGATGCCACATGTCCATTTGAGCTTGCAGGCGGGCGACAATCTTATCCTCAAACGGATGAAGCGCCGCCATTCACGCGAACAGGCCATCGAGATCGTTGCCCGCATGAAAGCGCGGCGACCCGACATCGCGATAGGTGCCGACATCATCGCCGGTTTTCCGACCGAGGATGACGCGATGTTTGGAAACAGCCTCGCTCTGGTGGAAGATTGCGACATCGTCCACGGCCATATCTTCCCTTATTCGCCCAAGGCCGGGACGCCTGCCGCCAGAATGCCGCAAGTCAGGGCGCAAGACATCAAAGATCGCGCCCGGCGGCTGCGTGAATCCGTTGCCGCCAAGCGCGATACTTGGCTTCAGTCTCTCTCCGGCAGCGCGCAAAAAATTGTCGTCGAAGCTGGCGGCGCATCTGGCCATTCGGAAAATTTCGCTTATGTCGAACTCGACCGCAAGGTGCCCGAAGGCACCATTGTGACTGCAAAGATCGAAGGACAGGATAATGGACGGCTCCAAGGAAGGGTCGCCGGATGAGTGACAATCCCGGCTGGCGTGACAAACTGTTTGGTGGCCTCAAAAAAACGTCGAGCAAACTCAGCGAAAATCTGACCGGCCTGATTACCAAAGGCAAGCTTGATGCCGAAATGCTCGACGAGATTGAAGAGGCGCTGATCGTCACCGATCTGGGCCCGGCAACGGCTGCGCAAATTCGCGACAAGCTTGCCGCCACACGCTTCGACAAGGGCATCTACATGGCCGACCTGCGCGAGGTGGTCGAGGAAGAGCTCACACAAATTCTGACGCCCGTCGCCAAGCCGCTCGAAATCGACGCCTTCCCCCGTCCACAAGTTATCCTGGTGATTGGCGTCAACGGATCGGGCAAGACCACCACCATTGCAAAGCTGGCGCACAATTTCCTTGAGCAGGATTATGGCGTGATGCTGGCTGCGGGTGACACATTCCGCGCCGCCGCCATTGGCCAATTAAAGGTCTGGGCCGACCGTCTCGGCGTGCCCATCGTCACCGGCCCCGAAGGCGGAGATGCTGCGGGAGTCGTTTTTGATGCCGTCAAGAAGGCGACCGCAGAGGGTATCGACGTCCTGATCGTCGATACCGCAGGTCGCTTGCAGAACAAGCGCGAGTTGATGGACGAGCTTGCCAAAATTCGCCGCGTGCTCGGCCGATTGAATCCCGCTGCACCGCATGATGTGGTGCTCGTTCTCGATGCGACCACCGGGCAGAATGCGCTCAGCCAGATTGAAATCTTCAAGGAAGTTGCTGGCGTCACCGGTCTGGTGATGACCAAATTGGATGGCAGCGCGCGCGGTGGCGTATTGGTTGCTGCTGCTAAGCAGTTCGGGCTTCCAATTCACGCCATTGGCGTCGGCGAGACCATCGACGACCTCCGCCCCTTTGATGCCCGCGACCTTGCCGTCGCGATTGCAGGATCAGCATGAACGACACAGCGAACGCAAAGCCAAAGCATGGCCTGCTCAACTTCCTGCTCGATTTTGGGCCGTTGCTGCTGTTTTTCGCGGCCTCGAAACTGGGATCGTCTGATGCTGATCCCAAACAGGGCGCCATTGTCGGCACCGGCACATTCATGGTTGCCATCGTAATCGCTGTTATCGTTTCGAAGTGGAAGATCGGCAAGATTTCGCCGATGCTCAAACTTACCGCCGCGCTGGGCGTCTTTTTTGGCGCGCTGACATTGTGGTTCCACGACGAACGTTTCATCCAGCTCAAGCCAACGCTGATTTATGCATTTTTCGGCCTGCTGCTGATTGGTGGCTGGGTGCGCGGGAAGGCGCTGCTCCGTTATGTTTTGGAAGCCGCCTATGATGGTCTGGACGACAAAGGCTGGCTCAAACTCTCGCTCAACTGGGGCTTGTTCTTCGCTGCATTGGCAATCGCGAATGAAGCGATGCGCGCGACGCTCAGCTTCGATCTGTGGCTCACGCTCAAAGTCTGGGGCGTCACTATCGTGACCTTCCTCTTCGCGATGGCCAATATTCCGATGCTGCTCAAACATGGATTGAAGCTGGGCGATGAACCGCAGGTTCCGCCGCAGGGTTGATTCCTGCGCACCCTACCCCTTGTAACGCCGCCTTCGCTTGGTTAGGGTCGACCTACGATTTTAAACCAGAGCCTAAAGGGGAAGCGAAATGGCGAAGTTTTTTGGAAATCTGCACGCGGTGCTGGGCGTCGGCCTGGTCCTTGCGTTGCTTTTGATTGCAGGCGTTCCTGCCAATGGCGATTTGGAACAACAGACAATCCGTTGGCTGCATACTTTCTTTGGCATCCTCTGGATCGGGCTGCTCTATTATTTCAACTTCGTCCAGATCCCGACCATGCCCAAAATCCCGGCTGAACTGAAACCGGGTGTTTCGAAACATATCGCGCCGTCGGCCTTGTTTTTCTTCCGCTGGGGTGCGGCGCTCACTGTGCTTTTCGGCCTGATCATCGCATGGCGCGCAGGCTATCTAGTCGATGCTCTCATGCTTGCCGAAAGCCACCGCCTGATCGGCATCGGCATGTGGCTGGCGCTGATCATGGCTTTTAACGTCTGGTTTGTGATCTGGCCAGCCCAACAAAAGGCGCTCGGTCTGGTCGAGGCGGACGATGCAACCAAGGCCGCAGCCGCAACCCGTGCGATGATGTTTTCGCGCACCAACACGCTACTGTCGATCCCGATGCTCTACGCGATGATCGGTTTCAACGGCGGCTGACAGCCGACACAGAAAAATGGAAAAGGCGGCCTTTGAGCCGCCTTTTTTAACGGGAGAGAGAGATGGATTTTGATGACGTTATTTTTGGTCGCCGCAGCATAAGAGGCTATAAGCCGGACCCGGTTCCGCGCGAGCTGATCGAGGAAATCCTGACACTGGCCATGCGCGCGCCTTCGTCGATGAATACGCAGCCGTGGAATTTTTACGTCATCACCGGCGAACCGCTCGACCGTATCCGCAAGGGTAACACCGAACGCACGCTAGCTGGCGTTCCCCAGTCACGCGAATTCCGCACCGGCCAGGCATTTGAAGGCATCCATCGCGAACGACAGGTTGACGTCGCCAAGCAATTATTCGGCGCGATGGGGATCGAGCGCGACAATAAGGAAAAGCGGCAGGACTGGGTGCTGCGCGGTTTCCGCCAGTTCGATGCGCCGGTGTGTGTGATTATCACCTATGACAAGGTGCTCGACGGCAGCGATGATACCCCGTTCGATTGCGGCGCTGTGGCCACAGCACTGGTCAACGCCGCCTGGTCACGTGGGCTCGGCACAGTGATCAACAGCCAGGGCATCATGCAATCGCCTGTCGTCCGAGAACATGCGGGAATCGCAGACGATCAGGTGATCATGAAGAGCATCGCTTTGGGTTGGCCCGATATGGACTTCCCGTCGAACGCCGTTGTGCCGCCACGCAAGTCCGTGGCCGAGGCCGCAACCTTCGTAGGGTTTGACGCCTAACGCAGAGCGAGCTCTTCGCCAAAAGCGCGCGCCACAGCCGGGCGGACCAAAATCCGCTCGTGCCACGCCTTCAGCACCGGCCATTGCGCCAAATCGACGCCGGCGGGTGCCGCCCAATTGAGCGTCGTTGCCAGATAGGCATCGGCGACCGAAAACTGGTCGAGCAGATAGTGACGCCCCTCTAGATGCCGCGAGAGAAAATCATATCGAGCAGGCAGCAGCGTATCACGCGCAAAGGCCTTCGCTTCGAGTGGAGAAGCCGGATTGAACAGGAAATAGAACACCGCCTTGTGCACCTCGGTCGCGATATAATTCAGCCATTGCTGCAATTTGGCCCGTCCGATCGTTCCAGCGGCGGGTGCCATGCGATGGTCTGGATCTAGATCAGCGACATATTGCAGAATGGCTGGCCCTTCGGTCAGAATGTCGCCGTGGTCAGTGCGCAAAGCAGGAACCTGCCCCTTCGGATTGATAGCCAGATAATCAGAGCCGTCTGCAACCAGTTGCTTGTTCATCAACCCCACCTGGTGGAACTCCGCTTCCAACCCCAGCTCATACAACGTGATCCGCGTCGCCATCGAGCAGGACAAAGGTGCGAAATAGAGCTGCATGGAAAATCCTTTCGGATGGGCGGTTGATTTATCTATCGATATGCAGATAAATAATAGCCGTCAATATTTATCTGCAGCTCGGTAGGATATTATGAAAACCAAGCAAGGTCGCGGACGCCCAAAGCAAGTCGACGAGGCGGCTGTCCGTCAAGCGGTGCTCAACCAATTTTGGGACAAGGGCTATGCCGGAGCGTCGTTATCCGAGCTGTCAGAGGCCGCAGGTGTCAGTAGACCCAGTCTTTACGAATTGTTTGGCGACAAGCACGCAATGTACCTTGCATCGCTAAACGCCGTTGAGGCGCAGCTGAACGCAGCCTTGACTGCACTGTTGGCTGGCGCAGCACCCATTGCGGACGAGCTGACAGACTTTTTCGATGCGGCCATCACGCTCTATCTATCCGGTTCGATCCCGCGCGGTTGCATGATTATGTGTACTGCGCCCGCCGAAGCCAGCAGCGATGCTGCAATACGCGATGAACTCGCAACGGTCATAGACCAGATCGATGGAGCCTTTGAGCGGCGCTTTGAATGCGCACAATCCTGTGGTGAAATCTTGCCTTCGGCGTCAGCAAAACAACTGGCACATATCGCTACAGCCACTTTACAAAGCATCGCGCTGCGAGCCCGGGCTGGCACTAAGGAAACAATGCTTCGTTCAATGGCTCGCGAAACGATCCATTTTCTGACCAAAATTGACTCTGCAGGTTAGCCCATCGCGTCTGCGCACCCTTCCATCGCTGCTTTTATCGGAACCACAGAGTGCGTTCCTATATAGTGATTTCAGCGTCACTCCTGCGCAAAGAAAAGGACAAGCGATGTTCACCCTCCCCCAGCTCCCCTATGCCACAACAGCTTTCGGCGATCTGATCTCGGCTGAAACTTTCGAATATCATCATGGCAAGCACCACAAAGCCTATGTCGACAAGGCGAACAAGCTTGTGGCTGAAGACGAGGCTCTTGCGGGAAAATCGCTGGTTGAACTAATCCAAAGCGCCAAGGGCGGCTTATTCAACCAGGTCGGGCAAATCTGGAACCACAGCTTCTACTGGCTATGCTTGAGCTTCGAAGCCAAAACGCCCGGCGGTAAACTGGCCGATATGATTGCCGATCAATTCGTTTCGCACGCCGATCTGCTCGCAAAATTAAAAGAAGAAGCAACCGGCCATTTCGGCAGCGGCTGGACTGCGTTGCTACTCGACGGCGAGAAACTGCAGATCAAAAGCTATCATGATGCCGATTGCCCGGTGAAGCATGGCGATACGCCGCTGCTGATCCTCGATGTATGGGAGCATGCCTATTATATCGATTACCGCAACGACCGCGCCGCGCATATCGATGCGATTTTGAACGAGGCCATCGATTGGGATTTTGTTGCTCTCAATCTCGACGGCAAAGGTGCGGAACGCGCGGACCAAAAAGGGTAATTGCTTGAAGCCCTTACCGGCGTTAGATCCAATCCATGTCTGCAACTTATGACATAATCGGTGCTGATTACGCCAATTTGCGCAAAGCAGACCCGCGCATTGGTCGGCATATCCATGCCGCACTGGGAAATGCCAGAACTGTGCTCAATGTGGGTGCTGGTGCCGGGAATTATGAGCCGACCGACCGCGTGGTGACGGCAGTCGAACCATCCGCCGAAATGATTGCGCAACGCCCCCCGCATCTGAGGCCGGCAGTGCAGGCGAGCGCCGACAGCCTTCCCTTCGAAGACAAAAGTTTCGATGCTTCCATGGCAATTCTGACAATCCACCATTGGCCCGACAAGGCGAAGGGCTTGGCCGAGATACGCCGCGTAACCCGAGGGCCGATTGTGCTGCTTACCTTTGATCCGTCGCATCGCGGATGCTGGCTGACCGACTATCTGCCAGCGCTTGTGACACTCGATGAGGGGCAAATGCCCGGAATCGATGAATATCAAAATTGGCTAGGGCCAGTCTCTGTCTCGACCGTGCCTGTGCCGCATGATTGCTCTGACGGTTTCCTCTATGCCTATTGGAGACGACCGCGGGCGTATCTCGACCCGATCATCCGGAAGGGAATGTCCTCCTTCTGGAAAATCGAAGGGACAGAGGCAGCTTTGGAACAGCTAACGATCGATCTGAACAGCGGTGCATGGGCGGAGCAGCACGCCGACATTCTGAAACTGCAGGAACTCGATGTCGGCTACCGGTTGGTGATATCCAACGGCTGATTTTTCAGCCCAGCAGGTCGTGCTTTTTCAGGCTGTGCCGCAGCTGGTCATAACTGAGATTGAGCGCCTTGGCCGTTTGCCGCTGATTATAGCGATGCTGTGCAAGCGCCTGTTCCAGCAGCGCTTTTTCGAACGCTTCTGTGGTTGCCTTGAAATCGCCGACCTTGATCTGCGCCTCACTGATTGCCGAGAAATCGGTCGAATGGCGTGATTGGCCCGCGCCATCCTCTTGCCCACCGCCACTTTCGCTTTCGCGCGGTTGGGCGTTCGCGGCGGGAAGCGCTGTCCAGGGACTTTCAAACGGATCAAATTGGACATAATCGACCGGCTGTTCGGGCGAATTCCAGCGATACACCGCGCGTTCGACAACATTTCTGAGCTCGCGGACATTGCCTGGCCAGCTGTAATTTTCCATTGCGCGGCGTGCGACCTGACCAAAGCCCGGCCAGCTATCCCATTCAAGCTCATTCGCCATGCGACGCCCGAAATAGTCGGACAACACCTCGATATCCCCCTCACGGACACGCAAAGGCGGCAGGGTGATAACCTCGAAACTCAAACGGTCGAGAAGGTCGGCGCGGAAGCGCTCTTTCGCGACCATGTCGGGCAAGCTTTCGTTGGTCGCGCCAACGATGCGGACGTCGACGCGAATAGGCTTGGATGAGCCGATGCGCGTGACTTCGCCATATTCGACGGCGCGCAGCAGGCGCTCTTGTGCGCCCATCGAAAGCGTGCCCAGTTCATCAAGAAACAATGTGCCGCCATGCGCCTCTTCAAAGCGCCCTTCGCGTGCACGGGTGGCACCGGTAAAGGCACCTGCCTCATGCCCAAACAGTTCGGCCTCGATCAGCGTCTCAGGTAAGGCAGCGCAGTTCATTGTAACCAACGGGCCGTCCCAACGCTGCGACAGGCGATGGAGACGTTCTGCGATCAATTCCTTGCCCGTTCCGCGTTCACCAATGACAAGAATCGGACGATTCAATGAAGCAGCGCGGCTGGCGCGTTCGACCGCATCCAGAAAGGCCGAGCTTTGGCCGATGAATTGCGTGCCGCGTTCCATTCCCCACTGTTGGCATATTTCACCATCATTTGGCAAGTTTTACATGGTGCATAAGCAGATTTTGGTGTCAGTTTTGTATATTTTAGACGGATTTCCGCCATTGCCATCAAATTGGCACGCCTCCTGCTATGTCTCTGGCAAGCCGCACAAAGGCCGAAACCAAGAGGGAAGAAAATGCAAAAGCTCAACCAGACCGAAACCCAGCCGACCGGAACGATTGTCGGCGCGTCGATCTCGATGCTGCTGCTCATCGCATTCGGGCTTTCGTCCTTTGTCATTCAGCAGAAAGATGCCAGCCACCATGCAGCAGAACAGTCCAACCGGCCTGTCGGCGTTAGTGCCTATCTTGCCTGACGCTGCAAGCCGCCGACCGGGGCGCGAAAGCTCTCCCCCAGCTCCCCTACAAGAGCTTGCCCCGGTCGCCCCTTTTCGTGCAATGTTCCAGTCGACTGAACGTTTCAATATCCGGAGTTACCCAATGGGCATATTTTCCAGGACACGCGACATCATCGCCGCCAATGTCACCGACCTGCTCGACAAGTCGGAAGACCCTGCGAAGCTGATCCGCATGATCATCATGGAGATGGAAGAAACCCTTGTCGAAGTGCGCGCGTCTGCCGCACGTACAATTGCCGACAAGAAAGAGCTGCAGCGCCATATCGCCAAGCTCGACCATCTGCAGGCTGACTGGACCGAGAAAGCCCAGCTGGCTCTGTCAAAGGAACGCGAAGATCTGGCCAAGGCCGCATTGGTCGAGCGTAAGAAGGCGGTCGACATGGCCGACCAGCTTCGTTCGGAAGTAGCTGTGCTCGACGATGCCCTGAAGGCGTCAGAAGCCGACATCCACAAACTGCAGAAGAAGCTGATCGACGCCCGATCGCGTCAGAACGCGCTGATGACGCGCCTCGAAAGCGCCGAAAACCAGGTCAAGCTGCGCACCATGTATAATGGTGACAAGGTCCGCGACGCGTTCAGCCGCTTCGATGATCTCGAACGCCGGGTCGATGAGGCACAGGGCTATGCCGATGCACTTTCAATTGGTGCCGATGGCCCCAAGACGCTCGGCGAAGAGATCGACGCTTTGAACGCCATCGACGAGGTCGATGCCGAACTCGAAGCCATGAAAAAAGCAATGAAGAAGGGCTGAACCGATGGAAGATACCCTTGTACCCATTTTTGTCGTCGGGATGCTCTTCATCGGGCTGCCCTGGCTGGTGATGCACTATGTCACCCGCTGGAAAACCGCAGCAACGCTGACCAATGATGATGAACGCATGCTAGGTGACATGCACGAACTGGCACGACGCCTCGAAGACCGTCTCGACACCGTCGAACGCCTTGTCGCTGCCGACAATCCCGATTGGCATCCCCGCCGCCTCGATCATGAGAGTGAGGACTATGCCCAATTAGAAAATATCCGCCGACTGGAGAGGAAGAACTGAGATGTCTGGCATGCACACCAAATTCTATCTCGATAAGCAGAATGGCAAATGGAAGGGCGTTTGCGCAGGCATAGCGGACTATACAGGGGTCAATGTCCTCTGGGTTCGGCTGGGCGCGGTCATGCTCACATTGATGGGCGGCTTTCCCTGGACGCTGATTGCTTATTGGATCACCGCCTGGATGGCCGACAAAAAGCCGATCCACCTCTATACGGAGGATAAGGCCGAGCAGAAATTCTGGCAGGGTGTCCGCCAGTCCCCTGCCCGCACGACCCGCGACATCCGTTCGCGCTTCCGCGAAATCGACCGTCGCCTCGCTGACATGGAAACCTTTTACGTCAGCAACAACAAGCAACTCGCCGACGAAATCGAAAGCCTGCGCTAAGCGCTAGGTCGGCTTGGGAGGGATTACATGCACGAAGGCGATTTTATGGCCATCTTGTTCCTCGGAGCATTGATGGGGTCAGCAATCACGCTCACAATCCAGTGGTATGGTCGCCGCAAGGTCAAGGCAGCTCTCGCTCAAGAGGGACTGACGCCTACCCGGCAGACCGAATTGTTGGTCAACGAAAATGAAGCGATGCGCGGCCAAATGCTCCGTCTGGAAGACAGGCTTTCGGTCATGGAACGGATCGCGACCGACAGCAGCCTCAATCTGGGCCGCGAAATCGAACGCTTGCGCTGAGCTCAGCAAGGAAAGGGAAAATGGATATGGGACCCGACACGATAATCTGGATCGTTGGCCTGTGCACCGCAGGCTGGGTGATCAACAACTGGATCCGTGCCAAGCATGGCTATGCGTTGGAAGATGAATGGGGTGGGAAAACCACCAAAGAACTGCCCGAAACCGAGCGCAAAATCGGACTTTTGACCAGCGAGAATGAACAGCTTGGCGGCAAGATTAGCCGCCTGGAGGAAAGGATCGCCGTTCTGGAGCGGATCGCGACCGACAAAGGCGTGCGCCTGGCCGACGAGATCGAGAGCCTGCGCTAAAGCGCAACGAAAAGGACCAAGAAAATGGACCCGGATAAACTAGCCATACTTTCTGCAATCGGCCCGATGATCGGCATAGGAATTGTCTCAATTTCGGCCGGCTGGGTTATCACAACTTGGCTGCGTATCAAGAATGGCTATCCGCTTGATGGCGCATGGGGCCAAGCAATTTATCCCAAGACCGATCAGGAATCGATCGAACGGATCAAACTGCTAAGTCAGGAAAATGCCCAACTGCGCGCCGAACTCGGTTCAATCAAGGACCGCCTTGCGAGTGTGGAGAAAATCGTAGTCGATGATGCGCACAGGCTGACTTCTGAAATCGAAGCCCTGCGCGGCCCTACTAACTGAACCAAATAGAAAGCCACCCCGATGAGCCCCTTACTCATACCTATATTGGGCATTTGCTGCGGATTGCTCGCCATATTTGCCGGGGCAATTTTCCGCCCATGGATGAAATTGAAAGAGCGGCAGATGGAACTGGATGCCCAGAACATCGCTGAAAAAGCCGCGCAATATGCAGCCGACAAGGGACGACTTGAAGAACGGGTCGCTGTTCTCGAACGCATAGTGACGGATCAGGGCTATAGTCTCGCCAACGAAATCGAGGCACTTCGCAGCCTGCCCGCTCAGCCAACACATGAAAAGGAAGTAATCAAATGATCGGCGATCCCTTCACGATGGTCGTAGCCATCATTGCCATCATCACTATCGGCAAGATCATCCAGAGCAAGCATCAGGCGAAGTACGGCATAATCGAAGATCAGGATATGCTGGGGAACAAAACCCAGCGGCTGGCGAATAATAGCGAAACGCAAGCTTTGCAGAACGAAATCAGCGAGCTGAAAGAGCGCATTAAAGTTCTGGAACGCATCGCTACCGATAACTCAAGCGCCCTCGACGTCAGCCGCGAGATCGAAGCGCTGCGCGACCGGTAACCGAAAAGGAAGGAAGGACCATGCCACAGGACCCCAGCTTCTACCTGACTGTAAGCGCCCTCGCGCTTGCAACCGTCGGCATCATTGCTGCCGCCAGCCTGCGCGGATGGCGCGACTGGATTGAACTCAAGCGTATTGAAATGGAGAGCCAGCACCGGCTAGCGCCGGATGGCGTCCCGTCTACCGTCTCACGGATCGAGGTCGCTGACCTTAAGGAACGTGTGAAAAAGCTGGAGGCCATTGCGGCGGGCATTGATATCTAAAGGCTGACGCCATAAGCGCAGCTTCTATGACTGCATTGGCTGACATTCTAGACGAATATGAATTTTTAGATGGCGATGATCGTTATCGCCTGTTGATCGATCTGGGCAAAGCCCTGTCGCCCATGCCCGATGCGTTGAAGACTGACGCGACACTAGTGCGCGGTTGCTCGGCCAGCGTCTGGGTGTACCCGGTCACGGAAAACAACCAACTGTCATTTCTCGCCGACAGCAATGCAGCCATCACCAAAGGCATCATCGCACTTGTTCTGAAAACGGTAGAAGGAAAAACCGCTGCGGAAATCGGTGCACTAGATATCGAAGCTGTACTCGCGCCGTTCGACCTCAAAAATCAGCTAAGTTCGAATCGGACGCAGGGCATTCCCAATATGATCGCACTAATCCGGGCGACCGCTGCACGTTATTCAGGCTGAGTTTTCAGCCCTTCCATTCGCGGCGGTCTTCGGCCGCGCGCAATACATCATATGCGGCCTGTCCTGCCTGAAACGCCTTTGCGGCATCCGCATTGCCCGGGTTGACGTCGGGATGCGTTTCCTTTGCAATCCGGCGCCAGGCCTTCTTTGCATCCTCAAACGAAGCATCGCTCTCCAAACCCAGAAGTTCCAGCGCGCGCATTTCATCGCGACTGCGACTGCCGTCGCCTGGGCCCGCCCAGCCATAATGCGCAGATTCGCGGTAGCCGCTATTATCGCGGCGTTCGTCCGATTCACGTTCTGCGGCTTCTTCTGCGGTCAGACCGGCGAAATAGTCCCATCCCCTGTTATACTCGGCAGCATGATCTTCACAGAACATCCAGCGTTCAGGACTGTTAGGAGATTTTGGTGCAGGACAGTTGCCGGCACGATCGCAGCCAACCCGGTCGCACAACCTTATCGATTGCGCTTCACGTGACGAGCCATATCCGCGCCAGCGGGGAAAACCCCAATCATTCGATCTTGAAGAACGAGCCATGCCGCCGCCTTTAGCGAGGACATGGCCCGGATACCAGCAGGAGTTTTGGCTAGATTAGGCCCCTGCCATTGCTCCAGCCATCATTGCACCTCCGAAAAAGGTGGAGAACAATGTTGCGGCAACAATTCCGCCAACGACTAGCGAAAGGACGATGTAAATCAGAACAATGACGACCGTGAAACCGGCGACCTTTTCCTGAGGCACACCGAGAACCGGTTTCAGACCCAGATAAATCAGATAAACCGCATAAGCGATAGCCCCAAGGCCGAGCAACGAGCCAACTATCGGGATGAACGGGCTAACCAGTCCGACGACCCAATTGGGTGTCGACGAATATGTCATCAGCTTGGTTGCCTGAACCATTTCCGATTTACCGTTGAAACTTGGCGACACGGCGTTGACGATGAATGACATCAGCCACAGCACAGCGAGGCCGACAAAATAGCCAATAACGCTCATTGCGACGACCGCGCTCAAACCTATACTGAGCCCGGCACCGCCCAGGCCGCCCATGCCACCTGCCGAAATGCCCAAAAGGCCCATAGCGACGATACCGCCTACAACCGGCAATAGCGCCAAAATTGCAGCATAGCCCGTAAACAGTCCGCCGACTGTCGTGCTCTCGCCTGCAATGACTTCCCATTCCGATTTAGGCTGCAAAAGGATATTCTTTACGCGATCGACAAGTGACATTTGGTTTCCCCTCAGTAATAAACCGACCTTCCAGATGACAGACAACCACAATCAAGACATTATGTAAATAAAAAGGGAGGGATTGACCGCCATGATGTTGTTTTCACGTGCTTTGGTAGTCCTAATTGGCTTGTTATCGTTGCTCTCCGTTTTTCAGCATTGGTTCGCCGTTGAAACCTTAGCCGCAACTCGCGGTATCGAGGTGGTGGGTGCTATCGGTTCGGCCAATATCCGGGCAGACATAGGCGGACTTTTTCTCGCGATCGCGGTGTTTGCCTTAATCGCGGCATGGAAACGGAGCGCAACTTGGCTTTTGGCGACGTGGCTGCTCCCCGCGCTGGCACTATTGGGCCGGCTAGTGAGCCTTGGCATTGATGGTAATGCGCCGCGCGTAATCGAACCGATACTGGTCGAAGCCGTCATATTGACGATCCTTGGAGCAATCTATTTCTATTGGAAAAAGTGCCAGAGGGTCTGTAAGCCGGGTTCTGTCCACCCCGAAGGGATAGGCGACCATTCCTCTAGCCCGTGTCTTGCGACAAGGGTCAAGCAACCAACCCGGGCGACTGGCAGGAGGATGCCATGTGCCGCCCCTATTCGATTTTGCTCCCGGTGGGGTTTGCCGTGCCGCTGACGTTGCCGCCCGCGCGGTGCGCTCTTGCCGCACCCTTTCGCCCTTACCCGGCCGAAGCCGCGGCGGTATGCTTTCTGTGGCACTTTCCCTTGGGTTGCCCCAGCCGGAAGTTATCCGGCACCGTTCCTCGCTGGAGCCCGGACTTTCCTCCCGCACCTCGCAAGCGAAGTACCGGCGGTCGCCCGACCCTCTGGCGCATCAGCCGATAGCAGGTCCGCCTTCATGTTCCAAGAGCAGGCTCCACAGGATCGCGCGGCATTGGCCATCGATTACGCCATCGACATTTTCAGGCCGGAAGCGGCGCTGGAACGCAACAACGGCCTTGGGGCCATCGGCGATGCCATAGCCATAGCGTTCGAGTGCCAGCAGGAAGGCAGCATCCCCCCAGCCTGGATCGACAAGGTTCCTGGTCGGACGCGGCACAGCCAATCCCAGCTTTGCCAATCGCTCCCAATCAAAAAGTTCTCCCGGATCTTCTTTGCGCGCCGGGGCAACATCGCTGTGTCCGACGACATTGCGTGGAGGAATCGAATAAGTCCGAACAATTTCTGCAACCAGCGGCACCAAGGCAGCCATCTGTTCTTCGGGGAAGGGCCGATATCCCCATTCATGCCCGGGATTGACGATTTCAATCCCTATACTGGCACTGTTGCAATCGGTTATGCCCCGCCAATAAGATAGGCCCGCATGCTGCGCGCGTTGCTCTTCGCGGACCATATGGACTATCTGGCCATCTTCATCGACGACGTAGTGCGCCGACACTTTGGAAGCGGGGTTCGCCAACCAGTCAATTGCTGCTGCGCCGCTTTTCATGCCGGTATAGTGCAGTACCAGCATCGTAATCGGCAGCGTTCGCTCACCAAAATTGGGGGATGGGTTCCAGATCATGCTCTAATCCATACGCCCGGTGGCGTCAGATTCAAGCAAAGACGGTTTCAGGACCGACGTGCCGCCTGGAGATTTATCGCGCTGGACGAGACATTTTTCGACCGCTCGTAAAATCCGCGAAACTCGCGCGATGCTTCAAATCTGGATGTCTGGCCAATCACTGTTTCAGCAGCACCCAACATCAGATATCCATCTGGCGCCGTAGCATTGGCCAAATTCTCCAGAACGTCGCGCCTGCGATCATCGCACAGATACATCAACATATTACGACACAGCACCAAATCAAATTGCCCCAAATGCCGTGACGATTGAAGGAGATTGTGCTGTGCGAATGTCACCATTTTGCGCACCGGCTCACGCGCCGACCAGTCACTGTCAACCTGGTCAAAATATTTGAGCATCAGCATCACAGGTAAGCCACGCTGGATTTCAAACTGCGAGTAAAGTGCTTTGCGGGCTTTGCTCAACGCAAGGGTGGAAATGTCGGTCGCGAATATCTGGATAGACCAGTCTCGCCATTTCTCGGCATTTTCGAGAAAGGCCATCGCGAGCGAATAGGGCTCTTGCCCGGTAGAGCAGGCCGCAGACCAGATACGCATTTTTTTCGTCGAGGCACGCGCGGCCCGGATTGAATCCAGAACCGGCCCGGTGAGCAGTGCAAAGTTCGCCTGATCCCTGAAAAAGCAGGTTTCGTTATTGATCATCGATTCAACGCATTCGGTTTGCAAGGCCTTGTCTCCATCTGCGCCCAAGAGCGACGCCAGCATACCAATGTCAGGAATAGAATGTTTTCGCATCAACGGCTTGAGTGCCATTTCGACGCGCCAGTGCCGATTGGCGAGAAGTTGTTGTCCGGTTTCACGCGCCAGCAATTCGGCAAGCTTCAAATGCGCCTTGCTGACCGTTGCTTCGCTCATGCCGAGGCAACCTTTGCAAGGTATCTGATGAGATGGGCCGGGGGCAGAATGGCATTTGCTAGTCCGGCCTTTGCCACAGCTCCTGGCATACCCCAAACTACAGAGCTCTCTGCATCCTGAACCAGAACACGCGCGTTATTCGCCGCCAATAGCTTTGCGCCTGCAGCCCCGTCATTTCCCATACCACTGAGAACGATCGCCAATGCATCCTGTGCATAAATTTCCGCGACTGAGGCAAACAGCGCATCGACTGACGGGCTGTAGCGACTGTCGGGGTAATAATCGAGATGGTCGACAATCTTGTGCGCACCCCGCTGGCTGCAGATCAGATGCGCGCTCGCGGGCGACACATAGATTGTGTTGTTCTCAATAGTCGTACCCGCTTTGGGAACCGAAACCTTTCGGCTAGTATGCGCCGAAAGCTGACGTGCAAAAAATTCCATGAACGCGTCAGGCAAATGCTGTGCGATAAAGATCGGACATTCAAGCGCTTTTGGCAGATTTCGGACAATATCGAAAATGACTGGAATGCCACCTGTTGACGCACCAATCGCTATGCAACCAGGTGTCTTGATCGAGAGCTGATCAGGCAGGGCAACAGCATCAGATGTTGCGTAATGCGGTTGACGGCCGAGACGCGCAGTGCTGCCAAGTCGGACGACTTTTTCCACCAGCAGTTCGGGAAAGCGGCCGGCAAAGCCGAACTTGCCGGGCTTGGAGAGCGTATCGCAGGCACCAAGTTCCAAAGCCCGGATCGCGGCCGGCCCGTTTTCCTCAACAAAGGACGAAACGACTATCACTCTCGCGCCATTTGCAGCCTCCAGAATGTCCGGCAATGCATCCAGGCCCGAGCGATCCGGCATTTCGATATCGAGCAATATGATATCTGCCTTAACCCTAGCGAGCACCGCCAATGCTTCGGCGCTATTGGAAGCTTCCCCGGCGACCTCCACTTGCCCGCTCTGCCCCAGCACTCTTGCAAAAATCGAACGTACGACGTTGCTGTCGTCAACCAGCACGACCCGTATTGGCCGGGTAGCAGATCGTTCGCTAAAGCGTTTCAGGGTGGAAACCGAGGACATTGGCAATCAGATACTTACATGCAGCCGACGATTTGGAGCTTAGCTTCCAGCGTTTCCCGATCGAACGGCTTCATGACATACTCGTCTGCGCCAGCGCTGATCGCTGCCTGAATATGGCCAATGCCGTTTTCGGTTGTGCAAAAGATGATCTTCGCATTGCTCTTCTCTGCCGCCCGATAAGCGCGCAGAAAGTCCATCCCGCTCATCACGGGCATATTCCAGTCGAGCAAAATCACGTCGGGTGCCGCAGCCGCACAATATTCCAGCGCTTCAGTGCCATCGGTCGCTTCATCAACCGTGAACTGAAGTGTTTCGAGAATATGGCGAGCGACCTTGCGGATGACTTTGCTATCATCGACGATAAGGCAGGATTTCATTGTTAGTCCCCTAAACCGATGGGACAGGTGTAACGCAGGGCTGTTATTGAGCGGTTAATGACAGACCGCAAATCATCGTAATTCGCGACTTAGGCGGCGAGCGCCGTATCAACAGCGACTAACGCGTCCGGATCAAGTGCCATGACCATGCGTCCATCGATCTCGATGAGGCGAGACACCATAGATTTCCAGCACGGATCAAGTTTCACGGCTGGGTGGATACTCGCATCTTCGACCGGGACGACGTCGAAGACCTTTTCGACCAGCAGTCCGAAATTGTGACCGCCAATTCCGGCGATGATCGCCAGCATTCCCCTCTCTGCGGCTTTGCGCTTGCCCGTCACCCGGTATTGGCAATCGATGAGAGTCAGGACGCGGCTCCGCAATGCAAACAGTCCGGCTACAACCGGTTCACAACCCGGCACCGTTACGACCTCTCCGACAGTCACCACCGATTCAACAATATCGCTGCAAATGGCGACTTCCGTGCCGTCGATCTGGGCCAGTAGAAAGAGCTCTTGCATCTCAACGCACCCCTGCAATTTTTGCGTCAATCGCCGCGATCAGTGCGACCCTGTCATATCGATAGATGCTGCCTGTATCGTCAGCTTGCCCGTGAACAGAATCACGCAATTTGAGCAAACGGCCATCATTTGCGGGCTCGCCATCCTGTTCTCCGCGACTCAATACAACTTGTGCACGGGCCTTGTCTTTTGGTTCGAAGCTGATGGCGTAACCAGATGCCGACAAGAGTGGCGCCAAAATCCGCCGTTCCCAACCATCATCATCCGAACATTCGACATAACAGAGCGGGCGATCGCTTTGCCCAACGGCACGCAGTTCAGTGCCTTCAAAAAAGTGAAAGGCGTTAATGAGTTCAACTGGCTTGCTATCAAAGTGCACGATGCCTTCGTAACGATCGGGGTGCAGTGAAGGTGCGATCCCGCCCTCAATGGCAAAAATGTCGACGACATCATCGACAGCAAGGAGGATGGTATTGCTACCGTCAGAGATGCGCAGCACTTTAATCTGTGCGCATTCCGGTAAATCGACCAGTCCGTGAATGTCGTACAAATTCCCATCTAGCGAAGCGCACAATCTTCCGCCCAATTCGTGGATCGAACTCACCTCAAGGTCTTCCATACGGTCGACCGCCGACAGCCTTATGGCCCGGGTCGCACCGTCCATTGCGGTGAATAACAGCCCCGATTCGGTTTTCTGCGTTTCGGTCTGCACCACAGCCCCCTCACGCACCGATTCAATTTCGAACAGGTCCTGGTCAAACCCGATAGCAGCACATAGTCCACTGGCATCCAGCAACAACATCGGACGGCCATTGTCCGGCAGCGAAGTGCCTGCATACAGCCCTGTTGCCATAACCAACGGCGCCCCAGGCTTTACGACAAGTTCTTCATTATCGATCACCGCTTCAACATCGAGTGCAAAGACCGCCCCGACCGCCGGACGAACGATTATCAATGTTCGGCCCATATCGGCACTTTCGACCGATTCTTCTATGCCGAGAATGCTCTCCAGCTTGGCATAAGCGAGGCGCGCTCCGCGCACTTTTGCAATAGTCATTCCACCAAGATTTTCGAGTTCGACATTTTTGTTCGCGACCGAGATAATCTCGACAATCGATGATCGAGAAATGCCGAATGTCTGACCACCGGCACGCAGCGACAGTCCGGCAATGATCGACAATGTCAGCGGCAAACGAAGCGTAATCCGCAGCCCCTGCCCCTCTTCATTCTCCAGATCGATTGAACCTCCAATCGCGTGCATATTAGTGCGAACAACATCCATTCCCACACCACGCCCCGATATAGAGGTCACCGATTCAGCCGTCGAAAGTCCGGGTGCAAAAATCGTGTCCAATTTCGCCCGGTCAGAGAGCTTTTGCCACTGGGAATGCGTGAAGAGCTTGCGGGCGATCGCCTTTTGCCCAAGCCTTTCAACATCAATCCCGCGCCCATCATCCTTGACTTCGACGAGGATCTGGTTGCCGGACTGGCGCGCCTGTACTTGTATCCGGCCCACGGGATCTTTGCCCAATGCGCGGCGCTCGTCAGCAGATTCGATGCCATGATCGGCGGCATTTCGTAGAATGTGGGTCAACGGATCGCGCAGCGCCTCAACCATTTCACGATCAACTTCGACTTCGCTACCCTCAACAGTAAGGTCGATTTGCTTGCCTAGTTCGACGCTTATGTCGCGCAATGCTCGCGGCAATGATGCGAAAAGTCGATCGATATGCTGCATACGCATCATGCCGATCGCGTCCCGCATATCGGCCACAGTCGATGATAATCGGCCAAAGGCATGTTCGATATCTGCCGATGCCCCGATTTTCCGTAACTGGCGCGACACTTCATTTCGCGCCAGCACCAAATCGGAAATGCCGTTCATCAATTTGTCGAGCAGCGTCAGTGAGACGCGGACGGTCCGATTGCGTGGATGGCTTTGCAGTTCTTCGACGGTTTCGACCAAATCTGCTGTCCAGGGTTGGTCATTCGACGGGTTCTCGTCAAACTCGTCCCGTTCAGCCGGAAGAAAGGCCAGCATGGCATCGATAAGCTCACTGTCATTGTCGCGCACGGCCTCGCCGCTTTCGAGAGCATCAGTCAATGCAGAGATGCGGTCGATGACAGCAAGCACTGCGGAAACCAGTTGCTCGCACACCTCAATCCGACTGTCCCGTGCATAGCTGAGCAATTCTTCAGCTGCATGGCTAAGGCGCAACAGGCGCGGCAGGTCAAGAAAACCGCAGCTGCCCTTCACCGTATGGACAAAGCGAAATGCGCTGTCGATTAGCCCAAGATCGGCGGGATTCTTCTCCCACTGAACCAGTTGGCCAGCCAGAACCTCCAGCGTTTCACGTGTTTCGGCGATAAACTCTTCGCGAAGATCGTCCATCAGGGGCGCCCCGTAATTAATTCCGGAACGCTATGCAGTAAACTTGGTTAAAAACCGCTTACGAAACCCTGCCTATTGCAGTCGTTAACGGACAAGTGCTCCAATCACCATTTGCTCATCGCTCGGTCCCGCTATTTGCACCAACCCGCCATTTTGTCTCGCCAGTCCAAATACCATCCAGCCGGCCGCAGTGCGGGAATCGATCTCGCTGGCGGCAAGATTTCCCGTCAACGCATCCTGAATGCTACGATCCATGATGATTCTGGGGCCAACCGCACGAATAACTATTTCCTGTTCGCCGTCACGAAACTCGGCCCCGACATGGAGAACGCCGCCTCTTACAAGAGCATCCTTTGCGATCAGGACAAGATTAAGCAGGATTTTGACGGCTCGCTTGGGCATCAGTCCTGCTGGAACCATCCATTCTAGCGTTGTTCGACCATCGCTGGTCACCAGCGGCTCAATAACCGCTTTGGCCTCCATCGGATCAACTTCGCTGCCGAACCCTCCAGCAGCACCGAATGCGAGGCGAAAAAACTTCAGCTTGTCGGCCGCTGATTTCGCGCTTTCAGCCAGCAAATCCATGCAGCGCTTGCGCATTTCAGGATCATGCTCATCCGCTAGAAGCTCCAGGCCATTATTCATTGCCCCTACAGGGCTCAGCAAATCGTGGCACAGCCGCGAGCACAGCAAGGCAGCGAGGTCGATATCATTGTCGGACATGGTCAGCCGGGTCCCCTGTTGGTCATGACGTCAGTGCAATGAACGCAGTGCAATGCCGTTTCAACCCTTCAATCGCGGTTACAACCGCAAAATCGGCAAACCATGCTTGATAAACAATAAATTGCCCCCACATTCGGGCTATGGAGGGGCAAGAAGTCACGCATAGCGGCATTTTGGGGCCCGGACGTTTAGACCGGGCTCTGGCGGAAGCCATTCCCTCGCTGTCACGTGCCCGTATTCAGGCGTTGCTGGAGGCTGACGCGCTGCAAATCGCCGGTCAGGCTGTGTCCGATCCGTCGAGCAAGCGTCATCAGGGCCAGGCTTTCACCCTCACCGTTCCCGCTCCGGTTCCAGACAAGGCAGCGCCGCAGGACATCGAACTCGATATAGTTTTCGAGGATCACCATCTAATCATCGTCAACAAGCCCGCGGGCCTTGTAGTGCATCCAGCGGCAGGCCATGCCGACGGCACATTGGTGAATGCCCTGCTCCACCACTGCAAAGGCAAATTGTCCGGAATAGGCGGGGTTCAGCGTCCGGGAATTGTCCATCGCATCGACCGGGATACTTCGGGGCTGCTGGTCGTCGCCAAATCCGATGCCGCGCATGAAGGCTTGGCGAAGTTGTTTGCCGCCCACGACATCGAACGCCGCTATCTTGCGGTGGTCGTCGGCCAGCCCTCCCCCGCAGGCGGAACAATCCGCACCCAAATTGGTCGTTCGACCACCAATCGCAAGAAGATGGCGGTCCTGCCTGAAGGCAAGGGCAAACACGCCGTCACCCATTACCGCACAATAGAGCAGTTCAAGGACGCATCGCTGGTCGAATGCCACCTGGAAACCGGACGCACGCATCAGGTCCGCGTCCATATGGCGCATATCGGCCATCCATTGGTTGGAGATTCCACTTACAATAATCGACGAAAAGCATTTAAATTTGGACCAAATCAGTCCTATTTCGACCGACAAGCCTTGCACGCGGTTTCATTGGGGTTTATTCATCCCATTACCGGTGAAAAACTGGGTTTCGAAAGCAAATTGCCTGATGATATTCAGCTTCTGCTAACGTCACTTAAGGCATAGAGTTTCACTGTAACCGTTCGACAAAGGGGTGCTTGATGAGGCCCCGGCGCGGACATGAAAGAGGAAGATAATGTCAGAGACTAAAAATGTTCCGGCAACTATCCCTGCCCTTGGGGGGGACGACAGCCTCAACCGCTATCTGGCGGAAATCAAAAAATATCCGATACTTGCGCCCGAGCAGGAATATATGCTCGCAAAGCGCTATCAGGAGCATGAAGACCCTGCCGCTGCTGCGCAGTTAGTATCGTCGCACCTGCGACTCGTTGCGAAAATCGCAATGGGTTATCGTGGCTATGGCTTGCCCGTTTCGGAGCTTATCTCCGAAGGTAATGTCGGCCTCATGCAGGGCGTCAAGAAATTCGATCCCGATCGTGGTTTTCGTCTCGCGACCTATGCGATGTGGTGGATCAAGGCCTCGATGCAGGAATTCATCCTTCGCAGCTGGAGCCTGGTTAAAATCGGCACCACCGCCGCGCAGAAGAAGCTTTTCTTCAACCTCCGCCGCATGAAAAACAATATGCAGGCGTTTGAGGATGGCGATCTGCGACCTGAAGATGTCGCCAAAATCTCGACCGACCTTGGCGTTTCCGAAAGCGAAGTCATCGAAATGAACCGCCGCATGGCGATGGGCGGGGATACCTCGCTCAACGTATCGATGCGCGAGGATGGCGATGGCCAGTGGCAGGATTGGCTGGTCGATCACGAACCGCTGCAGGACGAACGCGTCGCCGAAGCGCAGGAGACCGATGTGCGCCACCAGCTGCTGCTGGAGGCCATGGGCAGCCTGAACGACCGCGAAAAGCACATCCTGACCGAACGCCGTCTGATTGAAGAGCCTCGTACGCTTGAGGAACTCAGCCAGGAATATAATGTCAGCCGCGAACGCGTGCGCCAGATCGAGGTGCGGGCTTTCGAAAAGCTGCAAAAGGCGATGCTGCGGATTGCTGGTGAAAAGCGTTTGCTCGCTGCCGTCTAAAGGCATTTGTAAAAATGGATGACGCGGCCACGGGTGCGCGCTAGCTAAGGCTATGGCCCAAGCAAAGCGTTCGCCCGTCGCCCGTTTCTTCTCATTCCTGATCCGCTGCCTGCTCTGGTATCTGGCGATTACTTTCGCCTTGGTGTTGCTGTATCGCTTCGTGCCGGTACCGACGACCTTGACCATGCTGTTCGACAGCAATGGTGCAGAGCGCGATTGGGAGCCGTTGTCGAACATCTCGCCCAATCTGGTGCGCGCAGTCATCGCCGCTGAAGACGGAAAATTTTGCCAGCATAGCGGCTTTGATACCGAAGCTATCGAAAAAGCGATCCAGCGTAACCAACGCGGCGGACGTATTCGTGGCGGTTCGACGATCAGCCAGCAGACCGCGAAGAATGTCTTCCTTTGGCAGGGGAGTGGCTGGACGCGCTATGTCCGCAAAGTACCCGAGACCTACTTTACCTTCCTCGTTGAAACATTCTGGGGAAAGCGCCGGATCATGGAGGTGTATCTGAACGTCGCCGAGACAGGCATCGGCACCTATGGCGCGGAATCGGGCGCGCAACGCTATTTCAACAAGAGCGCCGCCAACCTCAGCCGCGTTGAAGCCGCGCGCATGGCGGCTGCCCTGCCCTTACCCAAGAAACGCGCCGTAAATGGTGCAAGCGGCTTCACACGCCGCTATGGCAACAGCATATCCGCGCGGATTGGCGTTGTGAAGCGCGACGGGCTGGATAGTTGTATTTATAAGTAGCTTTTCAACTGCATCGCAGGGACTAACGGCGACAGAATATTGTCACCCAAGCGAAAAGGGCGGGGCCATCGGCCCCGCCCTTGTGAATTACATGCTGTTGCGTGGATTAGAACGCTACGACGAGCGATCCGATGAGGGTACGAGGAGCACCAATCTGAACGAACGGCACCGAATTGTCGGCAAGTTGTCCATCAAAGCCACCAACATAGAGCTTGTCGAAAACGTTGCTCACGTTGAACTGGAAGTAGGTCTTGTCACCCAATCCCGCCCAGTCGAGATGAACCCGCGCGTTGAGGTCGACGAGAGTGTATGATGGCGTTTTCGCGCCATAGACTACCGTATTTGCAACGCCGTTGACGGTTTGAACCAGCGGGATATTCTGGTCGTTGACATAACGCGGGCCGGTGCGCTTGATCTGCATACCCAGTTCAACGGGGCCCAGTTCACCCTGAACTCGACCGCCCCAAGTGAAAGTGGGCGAACCTGATTCGCGCTTGCCAGCTGTCAAAGCGAATGCCGGACCGCCAACGACTGTGCAGAGGTTCAAGCCACCAGCGACCTGTGTTGCGTTGCAAACACCATTCTGGACGTTGTCCTTGATGTCCGACTTCAGATAGGACGCAAAGCCGTAGACTGCGACTTCGGGGATAGGACGAACCGAGACGCTGGCGTCGATACCATATTTGTCAACGCGGCCCAGATTACGATAAACGTTGCGTTCAGTCTCAGGGTCAAATGACGAAGCCAGACGATCGTTAAAGATGGTGTACCAGACACCAACCTGCGCCTGAACCCGACCAGTGCTTACACGATAGCCAACGTCAAAGTTGTCCGTGGTTTCAGGCACGGGATTCGCTGCGTCTGAATCTGTCGGGAAGAAAAACGCGTTGTACAGATTGTCCGTTCCCGGGACTTGTACGCCTTTGGAATAGTTCGCAAACACACTGATATCGTCGGTCAAATCATAGGTGAAACCCAGATTAGGCGTGAACTTGTTGTATTTGCGAACGCGTTGCTGCGGACCTTGAACTGGCGAAGTTACGCCCGGGCCGGTTGTGACCGTGGGGTTGGCCGCCAGCCATGCAGCCAAACCAGCTGCATTGGAGCCGAAACATTCCACGAAACCGGTCGCGCTGGAAGTGGCGCAATAGTTGTTCAAGTCGCGCTTGAACATCTTGTACGAGCCACCAACCTGAACGGTAAGGGGGCCAAATTCGCCACGATATTCGCCACCGATCATGTTCAGGCTGGCGATCGATTTACGATCACGCTTTTGGAGGATGTTTCCGCCTACGTCAGCAAGTCCATCGTTGACCGGAAAAACGTCAATCGGTGAGCCATCGGAGAGCAGGCCACCTACTTCACCCGTTTGCCGGTGACGTGCACGATCGAAGCTGTAGAAAATACGCGCGGTGTGGTCGTCGTTAATTTCATATCGCAAACCGGCAATCAGGCCGAAGCGACGCGTTTGCGTCTGGCTGGGTGCGAGTAAACGAACGGTATCCAAAAGGTCTCCGTCGCCATTCAAATCACGTCCGAAGTAGGGCGTACCGCCTATGTAACCGGTCTGGCAGCTCACAGTTGCGCTGTTTGCTGTCGTGTTGCAGTTTGCAGCACCTCCCGAAGGATTAACGTCACGACGGACTTCCTGCCCGACAACCGTGCCGCCGCCATTGGCTTTGACATATTGGAAGCTGGGGTCAACGTTCAGGATCAAGCCTTCCGCGAGTGTGAAGCGTCCGTTGATACGGATATTCCCGGTATTCGAAGGATTGAAACGCTCGTCGAAGGTCGAACCGCAGCTGTTTGCGACATCAGCCAAACCTGGACGTGCGACCTGGTTGGTCTGACAACGGGCAATGCCATAGTCGCGATCATCTTTGTTTTGCGGGAAAATGTTCGGCACGAAGTTCGATGCAATATTGTGCACATTTCGAAGACCGGTCGAACCGAAGAAGTTATTGCGGTTTTCGTTATAGTGACCGGAAACCGAGATGTAGTCGCCATTGTCGCCAAGCGGCTGATAGATTCGAGCATTATACTGCTGCTTGTCGATCTCGCCGGTCCGTGACGTGATAGACGGACGTGCAGCCGTCGTGGGCGTTGCCGGAAAAGCGGGCATGTTGGCGTTACCAAAGACGGTGTCGTTCCGCGACATACTAGCCGAGAAAAAGGCTCGCGTACCGAAAGAGGTGAAAGTGCCGGTATCGACCATCCCGAAAATACGGAAGAAGTTGAAATCGCCGGCAGCACCAACAAGCTTCACACCAAATTCTTCACCAGGTTTGCGTGTGCGATAGTTCACGGTGGAACCCGAAGCAGCGGCCGTCGGGCTGTCTACGTCGGTCGAACCAAGGTTAACGTTAACCTGTTCAATCAGTTCTGCATCGAGCTGCTGGTTCGAATAGAGGGCATAGTTACCTGAGTCATTCAACGGCACACCGTCAAAAGTCTGGTTTATGCGGGTATTGTCGAAACCACGGATGGACAGTTTGCCACCGGCCGAACCGAACGGGTCATTGTTCTGAAAGCTGACACCAGGCAACTGATTGATGATGTCATTAATCGTCTGTCCGGGGACCTGACGTTCGATAAACTCTTGCGTCAGGACAGCTTTCGCCTTGGTGGTATCGGGCGATTGCACACCAGCTACACCACGCGCCGCTGCCGCACCGGTAACAACAATGACGGGTTCTTCGTCAAATTCCACCGAACCGGTGGACTGCGCGAACGCCGCGCCGGACATTGCCATGGAAACAGCAGAGACCCCTGCAGCCAGATAATAACGGATTTGCATCTTTAACCCCTATGATTTCGGAGGGGCAAACGCCCCCATATCCCGCCGTTAGCTTGAAACTGCCGATTCGGCAAAGCTCGGGCTGGAGGATCGATGCTCTGATTGTGTGTCAGGAATGTGACATTTGCTGCTTTGCAGCACAACTCATACAACCGACATTGCTGTACAACGGGTGAAAGCCACAAAAAGCGGCAGAAAAGCGCGAGGTTTCGCGCTGCCACCGCCCACTGTTGCGTGACTGCAACAGGTTTGGAAAAAATTAAGCTGCGGACTCTTTCGCGGTCTCGGAGAAGACGCGAACTGGTTCTTTACGGCCCTCTATGACGTCCTTGTCGACGACGATCTCGCTCACGCCATGCATTGATGGTAGCTCGAACATCGTATCGAGCAGGATGGCCTCCAATATAGAGCGCAACCCGCGGGCACCTGTCTTGCGTTCAATTGCCTTTTTCGCAACCGACTCAAGCGCATCGTCGGTAAATGTCAGCCCGACATTTTCCATTTCAAACAGCTTACGATACTGTTTGACGAGCGCATTTTTAGGCTCGGACAGGATCTTGACCAGCGCCGCCACGTCGAGGTCTTCGAGCGTCGCAGTCACCGGCAAACGCCCGACAAATTCAGGAATCAGGCCGTATTTCAACAGATCCTCGGGCTCGATCTGCTTCAGAACTTCACCCGTGCGACGTTCATCCGGATCGGCGACATGCGCGCCAAAACCGATCGACTTGCCTTCCAAACGGTTGGAAATGATTTTCTCAAGACCCGCAAAGGCACCGCCGCATATGAACAAAATGTTGGTCGTGTCGACCTGCAAGAATTCCTGCTGCGGATGCTTGCGACCGCCTTGCGGTGGAACGCTGGCCGTCGTGCCTTCCATCAGCTTGAGCAACGCCTGCTGCACGCCTTCACCGGAAACGTCGCGGGTAATCGAGGGGTTTTCGGCCTTGCGGCTGATCTTGTCGATTTCGTCGATATAGACGATACCACGTTGCGCACGTTCAACATTGTAGTCGGACGCCTGCAGCAGCTTCAGGATGATATTCTCGACGTCTTCCCCGACATAGCCCGCCTCGGTCAGGGTCGTAGCATCTGCCATGGTGAACGGGACGTCGAATGTCTTAGCCAGCGTCTGGGCCAGCAAAGTCTTGCCGCAGCCGGTCGGGCCGATCAGCAGGATGTTCGACTTGGCAAGTTCAACCTCACCATTTTTCTGGGCATGGTTCAGGCGCTTATAGTGGTTATGCACCGCGACGGAGAGCACGCGCTTGGCACGGTACTGGCCAATGACATAGTCATCGAGAACGTCACAGATTTCCTGTGGCGTGGGAACTTCACCGTCCTTTTTGCCAGTCAGCGCGCCCTTGGTTTCTTCGCGGATGATGTCATTGCACAGATCGACGCATTCATCGCAAATGAACACCGTTGGCCCGGCAATCAGTTTGCGGACCTCGTGCTGCGACTTACCGCAGAAGGAGCAATATAGGGTGCTCTTTGTATCGGAGCCGCTCAACTTCGTCATAAACGTCCTGTTCCTTGCGCACAAAATCCGCAGATTTGATGCAGTCTGTCCATCCTATCGCGACAAACCAATTTCGCAATAGCGTAATAATCCACCCGGTTCTTGCACGAACAGGGTGGATAATCCCCTAATCGGTGTGTGTCGAATCAGGAATCGCTACTGTCTGCAACGGCGGGGCGCTTGTCGAACACTTCGTCGACAATACCAAAGGCCTTGGCTTCGTCGGCTTCGAGGAACGTGTCGCGGTCCATGGCCTTTTCAATATCTTTCAGAGGTTTGCCAGTATATTTGGCATAAAGATCATTCATCCGTTTGCGAATGCGCAGAATCTCGTTGGCTTGAATCTGGATATCAGATGCCATGCCACGCGCACCCCCGGACGGCTGGTGGACCATGATCCGCGCATTGGTAAGCGCGATACGCATCCCCGGTTCACCCGCGGCGAGCAGGAAACTGCCCATCGACGCGGCCTGACCAATGCACACGGTGCCGACCCGTGGACGGATATATTGCATCGTGTCATGGATCGCCATGCCAGCCGTTACAACGCCGCCGGGCGAGTTGATGTACATCCAGATATCCTTTTTCGGATTGTCCGATTCGAGGAACAGCAACTGCGCGGTTATGACGGCCGCCATATTGTCCTCTACTTCGCCGGTCACGAAAATGATGCGTTCGCGCAAAAGCCTTGAGAAAATATCCCAGCTCCGTTCGCCGCGGTTCGATTGCTCGATAACGACTGGAACGAGTGCCTGGGTGGGATCGCGGAACGGATCGTGCATGAAAAGCCCTTCAGATAGGTTTTGTTTGATTTTGCTATACATCGGCTCGCGCGCTTACCTTTTCAAGTCGGAAAAAGGTTAAGAAACCGAAGTTGACAACTCAACTTGCGTTCTGGTCACGCTGCATCCGCCACACGGTAGCGCTGTTCGGTCTCCGCCACAGATTGCCGAACGAAATCGGAAATGAAATCCAGAAGCGCGCGGACATGTGGCTGTTGTCGCGCAGCACTGGTCGTCACTAGCCAGCCAGGGGTGGTCAATTCCGCAATCGGCGGAAACAGTCGAACCAAACCCGAATGACTGTCACCGATCAGGCAAGGCATGACCGCTGCTCCCATGCCCGCCCGCGCCGCAGCAATTACGGATGAGAGGGTATTTGCGCGGTGTACTATCTGGATATCAGGGCCGAGCGAGGTGATCCACCGATCTATCTGGCCAACTCCCGTGCCGGAGAAACTGACGAAGGGATAGCGGACCAACCCCTCATAACTATTCGGTATGCCAAGCTCTTCGGCCATTTCGCGCTGCACATAAACGCTTTCATGCAACTCAACGATGCGACGGATGACAAGGCTGTCGTCCTGCGGAGGATTGCCGAAACGGATTGCTATATCGGCTTCACCGCGTGCTATATCCAGCGCTCGATCGTCGACGATGATCTCCGCCATCACTGCAGGGTGCTTTGCCCGGAATGATGCAATCGCAGGCATCAACCACATATTGGCCGCCGATTCTACCGTAGTCAGGCGCACAGTTCCGCTTAAACGGCGACCTTCTGCGGCAACACTGATCTGCAATGCCTCTACTTCGCGTTCTACCGCCTCTGCATGTGGCAGCATTGCTGCTCCACGTACCGACAGCGTGTATCCGCTGGGGCTGCGCAGAAATAGCGGAGTGCCAAGACCTTCTTCAAGCGTGGTGATCCGGCGCGAAACCGTGGCCTGTGCGACGTTGAGGCTCTTTGAAGCCGCCAATGTGCTGCCTGTGCGGGCAACGGCAAGGAAGAAGCGCAAATCATTCCAGTCGAACATGCATGTATATATAGCACAGGCTATCCATTTTTGAATAACCGTTCTCCGAAAGAAATGCTCACACTCGCCCAAACAAAGGCGTATCTCTTGGGCATCGGAAAAACACCCTCTCCCCCCTGTTTTCCGCACAAGAGCAGAATAAGGAAAAGACAATGACTTATGACTACCGCTTACGCTCCGCCGTTGCCGCAATATTCGCTTCGGCATTCACTCTCGCGCTTGCACTGACGACCATCACCGGCAACGCCGCAATGATCGCCGCCTGATAGCGCATCGCCCCTTTCCTCTCCCCGGAAAAGCAAAGAGCCCGGCAAGTGATTGCCGGGCTCTTACTATTTGGTTCTATCTGCCAAGCGGCTGGAGATGCATTTTATTTCTTGGCAGCAGCCTTTTTGGCAGGCGCCTTCTTGGCAGGCTTTTCGCCTTCATCCTTGGCAGCTTCCTTTTTCGGGGCGGCCTTTTTCGCTGCAGGCTTTTCTTCCTTGGCGGGTACAGCTTCCTTCTTGGCAGCAGCCTTCTTTGCCGGAGCTTTCTTTGAAGGTTTTGCTTCAGGCTCAGCTTCGATCGCGGCTTCCAGTTCGGCGCGTGTCACGGTCTTTTCGCTGACGATGGCCTTGTCGAACAGGAAGTCTACAACCTTGTCTTCAAACAGAGGGGCGCGAAGCTGTGCAGCCGCCATGGGGTTTTCCTGCAGATACTGCACGAAACGCTGGCGGTCTTCAGGGCGATATTGCTGCGACGCCTGGGTTACCAGCATCTGCATTTCCTGATTGCTGACTTCGACGCCATTACCCTGGCCGATTTCAGAAAGCAGCAGGCCGAGGCGCACGCGGCGGACGGCAATGTCGCGATAATCTTCGCGCTCGGCTTCCATTTCCTTGCGGGCGGCTTCGGGATCTTCTTCGCGGTCAGCTTCCTGTTCCAGTTGCGACCAGATCTGTTCGAACTCGGCCTCAACCATTGAGGGCGGAACTTCGAAATCATGGTCGGCAGCCAACTGGTCGAGCAACTGGCGCTTCATATAGGTCCGGGTCAGGCCGTTCAGTTCCTGCTCAACCTGAATCTTCATAAGCTCCTTGAGCTTGTCGAGGCTTTCAAGGCCGAAAGCCTGGGCAAGGCTGTCGTCTGCCTTGCTTTCAACGGGCTTCTTCACTTCACCGACAACGATGTCGAAGGTTGCGGCTTTGCCAGCCAGTTCCTTGGCACCATAATCATCGGGGAAAGTGACTTTGATGACCTTGCTGTCATTGGCCTTCACGCCAACCAGCTGGTCTTCAAAGCCGGGGATGAGTTGGCCCGAGCCGAGCTCGACGGACATGCCTTCACCCTTGCCGCCGTCGAACGGAACGCCATCAACCTTGCCTTCGAAATCGATGACAACGACGTCGCCCGTCGCAGCCTTATGGCTCTTCGCAGCGGTTTCGAAATTCTTGTGACCCGATGCAAGACGTTCCAGCGCAGCATCGATTTCCGCACCTTCGGCTTCAACCGTCAGACGTTCGAGCGACAGGCCTTCAATCTTCACTTCGGGGATGCTGGGCAGGATTTCAAAGTGGAAATCGACGACAGCGTCCTTACCGGGCGCATAATCATGATCAAGATGGACGTGCGGCTGGGTTGCCGGGCGCAGCTTGTTGTCTGTGATCGTCTTTTGGACGCCTTCCTGGATGGATGTGTTCAGCGCTTCCTGAAGCAACGCATCCTTGTGCATCTTCTTGACGAGGTTCGCTGGAACCTTGCCCGGACGGAAGCCGGGCATACGCACCTGCGGCGCGATTTTCTGCACTTCGGCGTCGATCCGCGATTCGATATCGGCAACGGTGACGGTGAGGCGATAGGCCCGCTTCAGGCCTTCATTCTGGGTTTCCTGGGCTTGCATAACTAAAACTCTAATCCTCAACTCTGCGCAGATTTGCGCGTCAAAAATCTGTGGACGGACTTGGCTGGGAAGCCGGGCGCTTGTGAACTGGTGCGGGCGAAGGGACTCGAACCCCCACATCTTGCGATACTGGTACCTAAAACCAGCGCGTCTACCAATTCCGCCACGCCCGCTCCGCCACACCCGTATTGGCCGTGCGGTCGGGTGCCTCTAACGGCAAAGTCGGTCAAGGGCAAGTGCCGAAAACGGCAGGATTGGCGGCTTTCGCGACGGCCCGTTATTTGGGCTCTGCAGCTTTAGGAGGGTGAAGTTGCACGCCCGCTATCAACTGCCGAACCTCGGCAATGTCGCGCTCAAAATAGTGCACTGCCGGGGCTATGAAGTTGACGAGATAGAGTTGCCCGCCAACGATGGCCGCCACCCCCTCGCCTTTTCGCGTCAACCCCTCATCTTGCGCGGCGTATCTGTAGGAAAAGCGCACCGCATCATGGTCACCCAGTTTGGCCGGCTCCATATTGTCGACAGCAAAGACCGACGATCCAAGCACGATCCGGTTGGAGGCTTCGAATAGTTCGACAACATCGGTCGGCAGCATGCCGCTGCGGAACGTGGGCAAATCTTTGGAAATACCCGCCGGGACGAAATACAGCGCCTCTCCATCGGCCACACCAGCGAAGAATGTCAGTTCATTCAACGCAAGACCGTCACGCGTCCAGCGTTCGCTGCGATCCGACGGCCGGGCGGTCGATGTGTTCCATCCCTCCCCTGGAGTTGCCAGCATCAGCTTGCCTGCGACGCGCACATCTTGATTTGCGGCCACCGACTTCCACTCCGCAGCCAAGGGCACCGACAATCCGATGAGAGCGAATAAGGATATGGCCATCGGCACCAGCCTCATTTTGCCGGCTCCTGCGCCATCAGCCCAATAATCGCCTTGTCGCCGGCAACGCGCGATATGGTTAGATATTGGCGGAGCATCTTGCGTCCCTCAACGGCCTTGCCTTGCCGGAGCAGCACAAGTCCAAGTCCGCGCCAGCTTTCAGCAAGTTTGGCGTCGGCTTTAATCGCCTGCCGGTAAAATCCCTCGGCAGCCTCGAAGTCGCCCTTTTTACCTCGCGCGCGGTACAATTCGCCCCGGCCATATAGCAAATCTGCTGTCCACTGGCCTCGAGCCAGGCTGGCCAAGAGATATTCGGTCGACGCGAAATCGCCCAGCTTGACTTGATCTTCGATAAGGCGCGGCCACCAGCGTGCAATAGTTTCGCGATAACGGTCCGCTCCGTTCTCATTGTTGGGCGCTTTCCGCTTCGCGGCAGAGCGCAAATATTCCATTCGGTCTTTGGTGTTGGGGTGCGAGGAGAAAAAGTCGTTCTCTGCTTCTTTCGCTACAGATTTGTCGGCTTTCGCCTGTGCTTCCATTTCGCCACGCAATTGCTCCCATATCTGCGAAGCAGCCATGGGGTCGTAGCCGCTGCTGCTCAAGTATTCGAGCGCGGCCATGTCCGCCTCTTTCTCCATCTCCCTGTTGAAACGGAAAACCGAACCCATCAGTCCGATCTGGGCAAAAATGCCGCCGGGAACAAAGCCCAGCCAGGCCACCGCATCCGATTTGGCTTTGATGTCTCGAAAGGATTTCAGGCTGTGCTGCTTTTCAAAATGCGAAAATTCATGGCCGAGGACCGTCGCCAGTTCGGCTTCGTTGCGAACGCGAAGCAGCAATCCGCTCCACACGATCATCATCCCATTGGGTGCCATGGCCGCGTTGAAATGCGGTGTCCGCATTAAATAGATGCGCGCAGCCCCGCATTTGTCCTTGCCCACAGCCCGGCATAGCACGCGCTGCAGATAGGCGATGAGCTCCGGGTCATCGACCAGAAATTTCGATGTCCGCATTTGCCGTTCGGCTTCGTCCATTTCGAGCCATAAGCCCTTTTCAACGGCGTCATTTGGCTGATAGCCAATAGAAGTTGGCATCATTTGCGGGGCTGATGGCGCAATGTGCGCGTGCGCCGACGGTGCTGTCCAAGCGGCGATGGCGATTGCGCCGATCATGGCCTGACGGATCATGGCGTAACCCCGCCAGCTTTTTTTGGAAATCCGGCCAAAAGCTGTTCAACCCGCTGCACAGCGCCTTCGGCTGTGCGCACATCGCCCACGGTTTTCAGGTCGACGTTCAGCCACAGAAGATCGCCATTTTTCAGGTCAACCAGCGCGGCATAACCAAGGTGGGGCCCGCCAGTATCCCGCGCGCCTCTTAGTGATGCGACGATTTGCGCAGCCTTCCTGCCCGGCGATTCAAATCCGTCATAACTGAACAGGAATACTCCATAATCTGCATTCGATTCCGGCGCTATCTGGGACACTCCATTGCCCAGACTCCAGTCGAACTTGCCTACCTTGCCAGGCAAGGGTTCGCTGCCGAACAATTTGTGCCGGATAGCACTTCTGACCACGACACGGAAAAGGGCCCGATAATCGGCCAGGATTTTGCTGTCCTGATCACTGTCTGTCGCGTGCATCACGGCTTCCAGCCCGCGCGCGCGGTACGCTGTCTGCAGCGCCCGGGCCAGTTCTCTCCGCGCAGCCGAATTCCATTCGGCATTGGTCTGGAAAAGCCCGGCGGTGGTCTGCTCCCCCACCTTGATGTCGGGACGGAAGATCAGGATGCGTACAGGTGCATCGCTTGGAAAGGCAAAGCCTTCGCGAACGGCAAATTTCTCGGTGATGACGGGCGCTGGAACCTGCGCCGATGCCGTTGCGGAAATCGCAACCAGCATCGCGGCAAACAGATATTTCGGCGCCATGTACACTCCTGACGGCGAATATCGCCGCTCCCCTTATTTCGCGCGCACGAAACCGCGATGCAAGCTGGAATCGTGCACAGGTATAAGAGGTTACAAAGCGCGCCGTTAAAGCTTTACCAATGCCTCTGAAACTAGCTTGCGAGCGCCTTTTTGAGCAATTCGTTGACCACGCCCGGATTGGCCTTGCCCTGCATCGCCTTCATCGTCTGGCCGACGAAGAAGCCGAACAACTGCTCCTTGCCGCCACGATATTGTTCGAGCTGGCCCGGATTGTTGGCGAGGATTTCGGCAATCACGGCTTCGATCGCACCGGTATCGCTGGTCTGCTTGAGGCCTTTTTCCTCCACAATCGCAGCGGCACCTTGCCCGGTTTCAAGCATGATCTCGAACACCTGTTTGGCGATGCTGCCCGAAATCGTACCGTCGGCTACCAGCTTAAGCAATTCCGCCGCCTGTGCCGGACTGACCGGGCTTTCGTCGAGTGATTTGCCGAGCTTGTTAAGTGCCCCGAACAATTCGGAAAGCAGCCAGTTTGAACCCTGTTTGGGATCGACGCCGTGGCTCAGCAGGTCTTCGAACCAGAAGGCAGTTTCGGCTTCGGCGGTCAGCACTGCGGCGTTGTAAGCCGTCAGGCCAAGTTCATTCTCATACCGCGCGCGCTTGGCGTCGGGCAGTTCGGGCAACGACGCACGGCATTCCTCCAGAAACGCATCGTCAAGTTCGAGCGGCAGCAGGTCCGGATCGGGGAAATAGCGGTAATCATGCGCGTCCTCTTTGGAGCGCATCGAGCGGGTTTCCATCTTGTTCGGGTCGAACAGGCGGGTTTCCTGCACCACCGTGCCGCCATCCTCGATCAGATCTACCTGACGCCGCGCCTCAACCTCGATAGTTTGCATCACAAAGCGGATGCTGTTGACGTTTTTCGTCTCGGTGCGCGTGCCAAATTCAGCACCGGGCTTGCGCACGCTGACATTCACGTCGGCGCGCATCGAGCCTTCTTCCATATTGCCGTCGCACGAGCCGACATAGCGGAGAATTGACCTGAGCTTCTTTACATAAGCCCCAGCTTCGGCAGGAGAACGCATGTCTGGCTTCGAAACGATTTCCATCAACGCCACGCCGCAACGATTCAGGTCAACATAGGACATGGTCGGGTGTTGATCGTGCATCAACTTGCCCGCATCCTGTTCGACATGGATGCGTTCGATGCCGATGGTCTTGCGCGGGGAGTTGGCGTCCTTCTCGTCGAGAATGACCTCAATCTCGCCCTCACCCACGATCGGGTGATACAGTTGCGAAATCTGATAGCCCTGCGGCAAATCGGCGTAGAAATAATTCTTACGGTCAAACCGCGACCATTTGTTGATCTGCGCGTTTATCGCCATGCCGGTGCGCACCGCCTGACGGATGCACTCGCGGTTGGGCACAGGCAGCATGCCCGGCATTGCGGCATCGACCAGCGAGACATGGCTGTTCGGCTCGCCGCCATAAGCAGCAGAAGCGCCCGAAAAAAGCTTGGCGTTTGAAGTAACCTGCGCATGGACCTCAAGGCCTATCACGACCTCCCACTCACCGGTTACGCCCTGGATGCGGTATTCGCTCATATTACCACCACTTCTCCGCTTCCGCCGTAAATCCGGCACGTTCCTCGATTGCCAGACCTGCGTTCAACACGCTCTGTTCGTCGAGCGCCTTGCCGACGATTTGCAGGCCGAGCGGCAGGCCCTGCTTGTCGAGGCCGCCGGGCACCGACATGGCAGGTAATCCGGCCAGTGAGGCAGGCACAGCGAAAACGTCATTCAGATACATGCTCAATGGATCGCTGGTCTTTTCGCCTAGGCCGAAAGCCGCACTTGGCGCGGTCGGGGCGAGGATCAGGTCGCATTGCTTCCACGCATTGTCGAAGTCACGGGCGATCAACGCGCGGACCTTTTGCGCCTGCGTGTAATAGGCGTCATAGAAACCGGCGGAGAGCACATAGGTGCCGATCATGATGCGGCGGCGCACCTCTGCACCGAAACCGGCGGCACGGGTCGCGGCGTACATATCCTGCAGGCCAGCGCCATCGGGCAGATCGCGCAGACCATAGCGCACGCCATCATAGCGGGCGAGGTTTGACGAAGCCTCGGCTGGAGCGATGATGTAATAAGCGGGCAACGCATATTTGGTGTGTGGCAGGCTGATATCGACAACCTCGGCGCCCGCATCTTTCAGCCATGCGATGCCATTGTCCCACATTTTCGCGATGTCTTCATCGATGCCATCGAGGCGATACTCCTTGGGGATACCGACTTTCTTGCCACGCAGGTCGCCCGACAGGCCAGCTTCCCATTCGGGCACGGGCAGGTCGAGCGAGGTCGAATCCTTCGGATCAAAGCCCGCCATCGCCTCCAGCATGATCGCGCAGTCGCGCACATCGCGTGCCATAGGCCCGGCCTGATCTAGCGAGCTGGCAAAGGCGACAATGCCCCAACGGCTGCAACGGCCATAGGTCGGCTTGATGCCACTGATGCCGACAAAGGCCGCCGGCTGGCGGATTGAACCGCCGGTGTCGGTACCGGTCGCCGCCGGGCACAGCCGCGCGGCAATCGCGGTCGACGAACCGCCCGACGATCCACCCGGTGCAAGCGCGGCATTGCTGCCGTCATTGCGCCGCCAGGGCGAAACGACATTGCCGAAATAACTGGTCTCGTTCGATGAACCCATAGCGAACTGGTCAAGGTTCAGCTTGCCCAGCATCCCTGCCCCGGCCTTCCACAAATTGGCCGAAACGGTCGATTCATAGGTCGGCACAAAGCCTTCGAGGATATGGCTCGCCGCGGTGGTCTGCACGCCTTCGGTGGCGAACAAATCCTTCATGCCAATCGGCACGCCGGCCATCTTGCCCAGCGGTTTGCCAGCGGCGCGGTCAGCATCGACGGCCTTTGCCGCTTCGATTGCCTTTTCCGGGGTTTCTACGATGAAGGCGTTGAGCACTTTTGCGGCGGCAACATTTGCGTTGAAGGCTTCGGCAACCTCAACTGCAGTGAATTCGCCATTGGCAACGCCCGATCGGATGGCTGCTACGCCCAATTTGGTCAAGTCGGTCATTATTCGATCACCTTCGGCACGCCAAAGAAGCTGCCTTCGCGGGCGGGCGCATTGGCGAGCACCTTTTCGCGCACATCGCCATCTGTGACGACATCGTCGCGCAGGCGCAAATGATTGGGGATGACGGCGGTCATCGGTTCAACGCCGGTAACATCGACCTCACCCAATTGCTCGACCCAGGCGAGGATGCCGTTCAGCTCCCCGACCATCTTGTCGGCTTCTTCGTCACTGATCGCGATGCGGGAGAGCCGCGCGATCTTGTTCACGGTATCTTTATCGACTGACATGAGGGTGCCGCTAGCATTGTGCAGTCGCAGCATCAACCGCCAAAGCTGCGCTTTTCAGCCTGCGTTCAAATATCCGGTGCTATTTTTTTCCAATCGGCTAAATGCCGCGCAAAGTACAAAGCAAACGGAAATCCCGAACGTGGCCCGCAAATTCCTTTACCTTATCGCTGCCATTATCACTCTGGTGATCGCGGGCGGCTTTGTTGTCCGGATCTATGAAAAGGAACTCACCGAGTTCGCTTTCGTCCCGACGACCGAGTTTGAAGAGCAAAAGGCTTTTGCCACCAACATCTATGACGATCCCGCCATGTGGTTTGCCCGCGGGCGAAGTGGTGCGGAAAATGTGACCAGCTGGCAGCCAGTCGGCGCGGAGAAAATCGAGGTTCCGGGTTCCGCCGCGATCTTCTTCATCCACCCGACCTCCTATATGGAAAAGACGCACTGGAACGCGCCTCTGGACGATAAGCTGTCGCAGGATCGGGCGAAACTGTTCCTGCAGGGGCTCGCCTCTCCCTTTGCGGCGTCGGGCGAAATCTGGGCCCCGCGCTATCGCCAGGCGGCCATTGGGGCTTTCCTGACCGACAAGCCCGAAGGGCAACAGGCGCTCGACGCCGCCTATCAGGATGTCCTCCTCGCCTTCGACGATTTTGTCGCCAAGGTGCAGAAGGATCGCCCGATCATCCTCGCGGGCCACAGTCAGGGCGCTCTGCACCTGACGCACCTGTTGAAAGACCGTGTCGCGGGCAAACCAATCGCCAAGCGCATCGTCGCGGCTTATGCGGTCGGCTGGCCGGTCTCGATCGAAACCGACCTACCCGAAATGGGCTTGCCCGCATGCACCTCACCCGACCAGACCGGCTGCATCCTGGCATGGCAGAGCTTTGCCGAACCCGCCGAATATGAGCGCATCCTGAAGGTTTATGATTCGACCACCGGCTTCAACGGCCAGTCGCGCGCGAACACCACCATGTTGTGCACCAACCCACTGACCGGCGGGGCAGCGGCAGAGGCAGGTGTCGAGGCCAATCTGGGGACGCTCAAGCCATCGGACGACATGAAGACCGGCGAACTGGTCAAGGCCGCTATCCCTGCCCGCTGCGACCAGCGTGGCTTCCTGCTGATCGGCGACCCGCCTGAATTGGGCCCCTATGTGCTGCCGGGCAACAACTATCACGTTTATGACTACCCGCTGTTCTGGGCGAATGTCCGTGCGGATGCCTTGTGGAGGGTGCAGAAATTTCTGGCGCGGTGATCACAACCTCCGCCCCGGAATTTCGCGACGCTTTACCTGCGGGCGGCGTGCTGATTGGGCTGGATGTTGGCAGCAAGACCATCGGCACTGCCTTTTGTGATGCGGGCTGGAGCTTTGCCTCACCCGGCGAACTGATCACGCGCAGCAAATTCGCGAAAGACAAGGCCCGACTAGAGGCTGTCATGGCGAGCAGGCCGACCGCAGGCATCGTCATCGGCTTGCCTATCAACATGGACGGCAGCGAAAGCCCCCGCAGCCAATCGAGCCGCTCCTTTGCCCGCAACATTCTCGACCTTGGCCTGCCTATCCTGTTGTGGGACGAACGCTGGTCGACAGCTGCCGCCGAACGCTTCATGATCGAAGCCGACCTCAGCCGTGCCAAACGCGCCGAACGGATCGATAGCGCAGCAGCAGCGCATATATTGCAGGGTGCGATTGATGCGCTGGTTGCGTGAACTGATCGCTTGATAGTCAGCGCCAACCCGCCTAAGGCACTGGCTTTAATGACATCGCCACCAACAGCTTCACCGGGCCGCTTTCCAGCAGGTTCCGCCGCCTTCCCGCACCGGCATTTGCTGGGCATTGCCGGGCTCCAGCCTTGGGAAATCGAGTTCATCCTTTCCGAGGCAGAGCAATGGGTCGCGCTCAACCGCTCTGGCGCCACGAAACGCGATGACCGGCTGCGCGGGCTGACCATCATCAACGCCTTTTTCGAAAACAGCACGCGCACGCTGCTGTCGTTCGAGATTGCCGGCAAGCGGCTAGGTGCGGATGTCGTCAACATGCATGTCGCGCAATCGAGCACCAAAAAAGGTGAAACGCTGATCGATACGGCGATGACACTGAACGCGATGCGCGCCGACGCCATCGTCATCCGCCATGGCAGTTCAGGCGCGGTCGATCTGATTTCGCAAAAGGTCGATTGCCCGGTGCTCAATGCAGGAGACGGCACGCATGAACATCCGACGCAGGCCTTACTCGACGCGCTAACGATCCGCCGCCGTAAGGGACGAATTGACGGATTGGTCGTCACCATATGCGGCGACATTTTGCACAGCCGAGTCGCCCGTTCGAACATGATCAGCCTGACGACACTCGGCGCGCAAGTACGCGTTGTCGCCCCCCCTGCCCTGATGCCCGAAGGCATAGCCAGCTTTGGCGTTGAGGCGTTCAACAATTTCGATGCCGCCCTGCCCGGCAGTGATGTGGTGATGATGCTGCGCCTGCAAAATGAACGGATGCAGGGCGACTTCATCCCCTCCCCGCGCGAATTCTTCCACCTGTACGGGCTCGACTCGCGACGGCTGGCGCTGGCCAAGCCCGATGCGCTGGTCATGCATCCCGGCCCGATGAACCGCGGCGTAGAAATCGCCAGCCACATCGCCGACGACCTTGAGCGCTCCGCCATTACCGAACAGGTCGAAATGGGCGTCGCTGTGCGCATGGCATGCCTAGACATATTGACGCGAAGGGCGCGCGGCGTGGAGGGTTGGTCATGAGCGGCACCAATATTCTCGGCGGCCAGGTCATCCTCCCCGGCAAAGCAACCCCTGAAACCGCGCATCTGCATGTCTCGGGAGAGCGCATTGAGCAGGTTGGCAAGGCGGATCCACTTGGCGAACGGATCGACGCAGACGGCCTGATCGTCGCCCCCGGCATTATCGACCTTGGCGTCTTCGCCACCGACAAACCCGCCTTCCGCTTTGGCGGGATCACCCGCGCCGCTCTGATGCCCGACCAATCGCCGGTCCATGATGACCCGGCCACGATCCGTTTTGCAGGTCGCAAGGGCAAGCCCGATTTCTGGGTGCACCCCCTCGCGGCGGCAACCAAGGATCTCGACGGTCAGCATATGGCAGAAATCGCTCTGATGAAGGATGCTGGAGCGCTCGGTGTCGCGACCGGGCGGCGCTGGATTGCTGATTCAGGCGTGATGCTGAGGCTGATGCGCTATTGCGCGATGCTGGATTTGCCGCTGTTCGTGCATAGTGAGGATGCTGGTCTGGCTGGCAATGCGGTTGCGACCACTGGTCTCAATGCGACGCTGTTGGGGCTACCCAGCGCATCGCCCACAGTTGAAACATTGGCGATCCAACGCGATCTGGCGCTGGCCGCCGAAAGCGGAGCACATCTGCATTTCCGCCAGGTTACGACATCGGCGGGGCTCGACCTTATCCGTGCGGCCAAGTACAAGGGCCTCGGCATCAGTTGCGGCATCACACCGGCGCACCTGTTCCTGTCTGACACCGCGCTTACCGGCTTCCGTACCTTTGCGCGTCTATCACCGCCTTTGCGCTCCGAAGAGGACCGTCTGGCCTGCATCGCGGCAGTCGCCGACGGGACAATCGACGTTATCGCCTCCGGCCACGACCCGCGCGGCCCTGAAGACAAGCGCCTGCCTTTTGCCGATGCAGCCCCAGGGATGGCGGGTGCGGAAACGCTGCTGGCCTTGACGCTCAATCTGGTGCGCGACGGGCATATCTCTATGGGCCGCCTGTTCGAGTTACTCGCCACCAATCCGGCAAAGATATTGAAGGTCAATGCGGGCGCGATCGAAATCGGTCGCGAAGCCGATCTGATCTTCATCGATCCCGATGCACCCTGGCAGGTCGATAGCGACAAGATGGCGGCGCTTGCCGGCAATACGCCGTTCGACAAACTGCCCGTTCAGGGGCGGGTGCGCAAAATCATGAAGGGCGGCAAGATCATCTGATCCGCCGCCCTTCAGCAACCCTATTGATTTTTGTAGCGATTAACGCGCGGCGATTTTCACCGGCTTGCGCGCTGGCTTTGCTGCCATACGTACGGGTGACGACCCGCCGACCGATTTGACAACGCAATCGCCACCTGAAGCCTTGATTGTGCGGCAAGCTGCGTTCGCCGCCTGATAGTTGCCAAAACCGGCAGCCGCGAGACGGGTCAGCGACTTGCCCTTTACAGTTACCGTTGAGCTTGCCGAGGTAAATCCACCCAGAACCTTGTGTTTGCGGCTATATTGGCTCCACGCCTTTTGAGCGTTTGCGGCGGAGGAGAAAGCGCCGAGCTGGACCAGATACTTACCCGAGACTTTGGCTGCAGGGGTCGGTGTATCCGACAGGGCCAACTTTACCGGTTTCGGAGCGGGTGCAGCCTCTACAGCCTTTGCCGGGCCTTCCGGAGCCTTGATCAGCGGCGCTTCGTAAACCGGCGCTGGCACGCTCGCTTCGGCAACGCGCACGTCGTTTTCTTCAAAGCCGATCGCGACAGGCGCCGGCCCAACTGCTGCCAGCTCACCAGCAGGAGCAGCTGCCGCAATCGAGACGGGTGCTTCTTCGGCAAAGATTTCGGCGGCAGCCATTTTGGGTGCGTCCGACATCGCATTCAAAGCGAGATGGACGGGTTGACCAGAATCCGCCTGCGGCTGGACGTTCAACAGACCGGCAACACGAACCTGATAGGCACCCGGCCGCGCATATTGTGCCCATTCGGTGATACGATCATCAACAATATGCTGCGGC